>JAGAOB010000061.1 GCA_017623895.1 Clostridia bacterium | reverse complement strand
TCCCCCGATCCAGAGCGAGGATGTAGCGTTTTTCATTCATAACATAACCTCAATGCATCTTTTTTCTTAATGATACCATATTTTGCTCCTGATTGCAAGCGTTTTTGAAAAAATCTCTAACAATTTCCGCAATTTTTTCCGATTTGCTTGACAAAGAGTGAAAAGTAGTATATAATATTCCGTGAATTTATAGTCGTTAATTTGGTCGTTGAAAGGAGATGCGCACGATGGCTGAAAAGGGCGGAATTTCGGTACAGACCGAGCATATATTTCCCATCATCAAGCGTTGGCTTTATTCGGATAAAGAGATTTTTCTGCGAGAGATCGTATCTAACGCCGCAGACGCAGAAACCAAGCTGAAGCACCTGGTCGCCGTTGGTCAAGCCTCGGGGATCGAGGGAGATTACCGCATCGACGTTGCGGTAAACAAGGAAGAAAAAACCATTACCGTGGAAGACAACGGGATCGGGATGACGGAGGATGAGGTTCGGCAGTACATCAATCAGATCGCGCTGTCGGGAGCCTTGGATTTTCTTCAAAAATATGAAAACGCCTCCGCAGACGGAATTATCGGCCACTTCGGGTTGGGATTCTATTCCTCCTTTATGGTGGCGGATACGGTGGAGCTGGAAACGAAATCCTACACCGACGCGCCTGCCGTTCATTGGGTTTGCAACGAAGACGGCGAATTTGAAATGTCCCCAAGCGAAAAGACCACCCGCGGGACGAAGATCACCCTGCACGTAACCGAGGAAGAAAAAGAATTCCTGGAAGCAGACAAGCTGAAAGGAATCCTGACCAAGTACTGCGGCTTTTTGCCGTTCCCCGTATATTTCACCGATGAAACGGCAGAAAAAGCCGAAGCGTCGGAGGAGAACAAGGAAAAATCCGAAACAAACGAATCGCCCGTCAACGATGTTGCTCCGTTGTGGCAGAAAATGCCCAACGAATGCTCGGAGGAGGATTACGTCGGATTTTACCATAAGGTGTTCCAGGACAATCAGGATCCCCTGTTTCACATCCACATCAACGCGGATTATCCTCTGAATTTCAAAGGAATCCTCTACTTCCCCCGTTTGGGCAACGAATATCGGAGCCTGGAGGGCGAGGTAAAGCTGTTTTACAATCGGGTTTTCGTTTCCGACAATATCAAGGAGGTCCTTCCCGATTACCTGCTGATGCTAAAGGGAGTTTTGGATTGTCCCGAGCTTCCCTTAAACGTATCCCGCTCTTATCTGCAGGACAGCGATTACGTGAAAAAGATTTCTGCCCACATCGTGAAGAAGGTTTGCGACAAGCTTGCAGGCCTTCACAACACCGATCTCGAAAAATACCAATCCTTCTGGGACGACATCAAGATTTTCGTAGAGTACGGTTGTATCAAGGACAAAAAGTTTTACGACCGAATGAAAAATATCGTTTTATTCAAAACCACGGAGGATCAATTCGTCACCCTCGACGAGTACAAAAAAACGGAGGGCGCGGTGGAGGGTAAGATTTATTACGCCACCGACCTGACCCAGCAATCGGTTTACGTAAAGCTTTACAAAGATCAGGGAATCCCCGTCATCGTCCTCGATCAGCTGATCGACGGGCAGTTCATCAACGTGATTGAGTTGAACGAACAAAACGTCGTATTCCAGCGCATCGACGCCGTGACCGATGAGATTTCCGACAAGGAAGAAGCATCGGACGAAGCATCCTCCCTTTCGGAGCTGTTTACAGAGGCATCGGGAAAGAGCGATTTGAAGGTACGGCAAACGGCGCTGAAGGACGCTTCCGTCCCCGCACTTCTGAACATCACGGAGCAATCCCGCCGTATGAATGAAATGGCGCAGATCTACGGGATGAAGGATTTCCATCTTCCTTTGGAAGAAATCCTGGTGCTGAACACGGAAAACGAAATTATCAAAAAAATCAGCAACGACAAGGATTCCGAAACGTCCAAGGCGATTGCGAAGCAGTTGTATTTGCTTGCCGTGCTCAACCAGAGACAGTTCACCGCACAAGAGCTGCAGACGTTTATGGAAGGCAGCTACGATCTTTTAGGAAAAATTAACTAATCTTCATAAAAAGGAATGAAACAGATATGAAACGCATTGGAATTCTTACCAGCGGCGGCGACAGCCAAGGAATGAACAACGCCATCCGCGCCGTCACCCGCACCGCCATCGCCAACGGAATGACCGTAATGGGCATCCGAAACGGATATCAAGGCTTGATCGACGGAGATATTGAGGAGCTGCATCTCCGTTCCGTATCCAATATTCTGGATCGGGGCGGCACCTTCCTGCAAACGGCACGATGCCTGGAATTTAAGGAAGAAGCAGGGGTTTTGAAAGCCGTAAAGACCTGTAAGGACTTTGGAATTGAGGGCCTTGTAGTCATCGGCGGAGACGGATCCTTCCGCGGGGCGAGAGATATGACGTTGCACGGAATTCCTACCGTTGCAATGCCCGGAACGATTGACAACGATATTGCCTGCAGTGAATATACCATCGGCTTTGACACCGCCGTTAACGTAGCAATGGAGGCGGCTGACAAGCTGCGTGACACCTCCGCATCCCACCATCGTTGCTCGGTCATCGAGGTTATGGGACGCAACGCGGGATGGGTTGCAGTGGACGTCGGAATTTCGGCAGGCGCTACCTATACGCTGGTTCCCGAAGTCTCCTTCACGATGGAAGACGTGATCAATAAGATCAAAATCGGAGAATCCGTAGGTAAGAAGAACTTTATGATCGTGGCGTCCGAAGGTCTTTTCGTGGATTCCAAGAAAAACAAAAACTACGAATATCTGGCACGCTTGGGGCTGACCAGCGCATCGAAATTCGCAAAGGCGCTGGAGGAGCTGACGGGCGTGGAAAGCCGCGCAACCATCCTCGGTCATATTCAGAGAGGCGGCTCCCCCACCGCACGGGACCGTTACATTGCAACCGAAATGGGCTGCCGCTGCACCGAGCTTCTGAAGGAAGGAAAATCCAACCGCGTCGTGGCAATCAAGGACAACAAGATCATCGATCTTGATATTGTGGAAGCGTTGGAAATGACCAAGGAATTCGACCTGGAACGGTACAACCTGGCAAACAAGATCGGCATTTGATTGAGCAAAAAAATTCAGGGCTGTCGCATCGATTGCGACGGCCCTTTTGTACTTTAAGAAATTCTTAAGAATCCGTCTATTGAATTTTAATACTTTTTGTTGTATAATGTCGTTGTAAGAGAAAGCTGCTTGGAGGAAAGTATGGAGCTTTTACGACGGATTCTGGAGATTTTAGATGCGAGAATGGAAACACCCGTAGGATACGGATGGTTTCATTTGTTGTTTTTTGCGTTGTCCATTGCGGCAGGAATCTGGCTTTGCATCAAGTTCAAAAACCCCACGGAAAAGCAGGTTCGTGCCGTTCTGCTCGTTGTTTCAATCACATCGATTATTCTTGAGATTTACAAGCAGATCAACTACACCTTTACCCCTACGGAAACAGGGATCGTCACAGATTTTCAGTGGTATGCCTTTCCTTGGCAATTCTGCTCGATGCCAATGTATACGGGATTGCTTGCAGGGCTAACGAAGGGAAAGCTCCACAACGCACTGTGCGCTTTTTTGGCAACCTTTTCCGTATTTGCGGGCATTTGCGTGATGGTCTACCCCGCCCAGGTGTTTATTTCCACCATCGGAATCAACATTCAAACGATGATTTGCCACGGATCAATGATCACGGTTGGAATGTTCCTTTTGGGCACGGGATACGTAAAATCGGAGAACCGCACCATCCTCAAGGCATTGCCCGTTTTTTCAACGGCAATTCTGATCGCAATGGGAATGAACGAGATTGCCCATCTGGTGGGAATTACCGAGGCGGAAACCTTCAATATGTTCTTCATCAGCCCCTATGAGGACCCCTCTCTCCCCGTTTATTCCATCGTTCAGCAGTACGTCCCCTATCCTTGGTGCTTGCTGATTTATCTTTGGGCATTCACTACGGCGGCGTATCTGATTTTGCTTCTTTCTATGGGGATCAAAAAGCTCCATAGAAAAAAGTAAGCCCTTTTCTGCAAGAAGGGGCCGCGATATACCAACGCGCTTTTCGCAAAATCCCAAAAAGAATCGAGACGGAAAATCACACGCTGTCAACGAAAAGAAATTCGCCGTTTTTCCCGTTTGTTTTTTATCGTCGGGAAAATATCCTCTTTCCGTTTCCCTTGATATTTCCCCTAAAATTTGCTATACAATAGAAAAGCAGGGAAGAGTTGGCATCTCTCCCCTGCTTCGTCCTTTAGAGGTTTTCAATTAGTTTTATTACTAATTTTTTTACTTCTTCGATGTCTCTGACATCTTCCAAAAGTAAGTATTTTAGAAGCCTATGAAGGATTTCGCTTTGTGCCAAGCGGATTTCTTCTCTTGTCACTTTTGTACTCTTTTCGTGCGGTTATCTCGATGATGGACAACCGCACTTCGCAAAGTCTCAGTTTGTTGCAAGGACAAACCGTGTAACTTTTTTCAGAACCCTCTAAAGAACGCTCCCATCTGCGAGATGGGAGCGTTCTTTTATTTCTTTTTATCCGCTTCCTTAAGGAGGAATCCTGACACGGGAATGGACGAGGCTCGGTATCCGTCGGGCTTGACGAAGGTCCCTGCCTGATAGGGCTCAGCCAAAACTACGGTGTTTTTTGATTTCACCGAAAGGACGGTAACACCGTTGGCGTTGCGGGTGACCTTTTCGGGAATCAGGGAGGACTTGAGCAACAGGTGACGATTATTCGATGTGCGAAGGTAAAATTCCGCATCTTCGCGCAGGTGATAGACCGATACCAAGGGAGCGGCGTCGGAATAGGCGTTGATCAGCTTTTTCCGATTCTGCTTGGTTTCGTAGGCGTTCACGGGAACCCGCACTGCCTTACCGTTGGCAAAGAAGAACGCCAAATATCCCGAATAATCGCGGGTGGCAAACATTGCAACGGGAACCTCGTTGGCATCAAAGCCAAGCTTTTGAGGCAAAAATTCGCCTAAAACGCTGGCCTTGGAGTCGGCAAATTCGGACACCTTACATTTATAGACCTGATGGCGGTCGGTAAAGACCAAAAGCTCTGCAGCGTTGTCCGAGTCAATGCTACAAAGAAGCTCGTCACCCTCCTTATATTTTTGCTCTCCGCCCATACGCAGAGACAGTGGAGTGATCTTCTTGAAATATCCCGCCTTGGAAAGGAACAGGGTGACGGCGTAATCGTCCACCTCCTCTTCCTCATCGATCTGCTCGATCTCGTCGGGATAAAGCAGTTGGGTCTTGCGAGGCTTACCGTATTTTTTTGAGATCTCCTGCAGTTGCTTGATCATCAGCTTATGGATCCGCTTGGGCTTATTCAGCAGGTCCTCAAGATCCCAATCTCTTCTGCCAAGGCGTCGGTTTCGGCGGTTTTGTTCAGGATATATTCACGGTTCAGATTGCGCAGCTTAATTTCCGCCACGTATTCTGCCTGCACCTGATCAATACCAAAGCCGATCATCAGGTTGGGGACAACGTCGCTTGCCTCCTCGGTCTGACGGATGATACGGATCGCCTCGTCGATATCCAGAAGAATTTTACGCAATCCTTGAAGAAGGTGGAGATATTCTTTCTTCTTCCCGATGTCGTAAAAGGTGGCACGGCGAATACATTCCACGCGGAATGCAATCCATTCGTTGAGGATCTCCCGCACGCCCATCACCTTGGGAGAATATCCCACGAGAATGTTGAAATTGCAGGAAAAGGACGATTCCAACGGGGTCATTTTGTACAGCTTTTGCATCAGAGCGTCGGGATTGGTGCCCCGCTTCAGATCGATGGTCAGCTTCAATCCGTTGATGTCGGTTTCGTCCCGCATATAAGAAATTTCCTTGATCTTTCCCAGCTTGACCAGCTCCTCGATCTTGTCCTGACAAGCCTCGATGGTGGTGTTGTAGGGGATCTCGTAAATTTCGATGCAGTTCCCTTTTTTATCGTAACGGTATTTGGAACGAAGACGGAAGGAGCCCGCCCCCGTTTCGTAGATATTCCGAAGAGAATCGGCGTCGTAGATCAGCTGCGCGCCTGAGGGAAAATCGGGAGCGGTGAGGGTGGTAAGAATATCGTGATCTTTATTTTTCAGAAGCTCAATGGTAGTGTTACAGATCTCGGTCAGATTAAAGGAGCAAATGTTGGTCGCCATTCCGACGGCAACCCCTTGATTAGGATTGACCAAGATATTGGGGAAGGTGACGGGGAGCAGGGACGGCTCTTTCATCGTGCCGTCGTAATTGTCCACCATATCCACCGTATCGTGATCGATCTCGTTAAACAACTCGGAAGCAAAGCCGTCCAATTTCACCTCGGTATAACGGGGGGCAGCGTAGGCGGTATCGCGGGAGGTATGCTTTCCGAAATTCCCCTTGGATTCGACGAAGGGGTGCAGCAGGGCCTCGTGTCCGCGGGTCAGACGCACCATCGTATCGTAGATGGCGGCGTCTCCGTGGGGATTGAGGCGCATCGTCTGCCCCACCACGTTTGCAGACTTGGTCAAATGTCCATTGATCAGTCCCATTTTATACATCGTATAAAGCAATTTCCGATGGGCGGGCTTGAAGCCGTCGATCTCGGGGATGGCGCGGGAGACGATGACCGACATTGCGTAGGGCATATAGTTCAATTCCAGGGTATCGGTAATTTTCTGTTCGTACTGTGGCATATCTTCGTCCTCCCTTCCTTAAATATCCGCCAATTCCAAGAATTGGGCACCACATTCGGCGATGTGCTGTTTTCTTCCCTCCAGATCGTCCCCCAAAAGCATATCGAACACGCGGGACGTCTTTTCCGCATCCTCGGGAAGCACCTGAATCAAGCGGCGGGTTTGGGGGTCCATCGTGGTCAGCTTCATCATTTCGGGCTCGTTTTCACCCAATCCCTTGGAGCGCTGAACGGTATATTTCCCCGTAAGCCCTGCAAGGATCTCGTTCTTTTCCTTGTCGGAGTAAGCAAACCACGTTTTGTCCTTTTGTGAAATCTCGTAAAGAGGAGATTCGGCGATATACACCTTCCCCGCATCCAGAAGCTTGGGGGTCAGGCGATAGATCATCGCCAAAACCAAGGTGCGGATTTGATATCCGTCCACGTCGGCATCGGTGCAGATGATGATCTTTCCGAAGCGGAGGTTGTCCATATGGAAGGCCGATTCCTCGCTTCCCTTGACCTTGATATCCACACCGCAGCCCAACACCTTGATCAGGTCGGTGATGATGGGGGATTTGAGAATCTTGTTGTATTCGACCTTCAAGCAGTTCAAAATCTTACCGCGAATGGGCATAATGGCCTGAAACTCCGCCTGGCGGGCAAATTTGACCGAGCCCAATGCGGAATCCCCTTCCACGATATACAGCTCCCGCACGGCGGGGTCCTTGGAGCGACAATCGACGAATTTTTCCACCCGATTGGTGATGTCCATTTCCACCGTAAGCTTTTTCTTCAGGTTCTGACGGGTCTTTTCAGCGTTTTCACGGCTTCTCTTATTGACCAAAATCTGCTCGGCGACCTTATCGGCTTCCGCCTTGTGCTCAATGAAGTAGACTTCCAGAGAATGACGCAAAAATTCGTTCATCGCATCGTAGATGAATTTGTTGTTGATCGCCTTTTTGGTCTGATTTTCATAGGAAGTGGAGGTCGAGTAGGAATTGGAAATCAAAACCAAACAGTCCTGCACGTCCTGAAAGGTAATTTTCGCCTCGTTTTTCGTGTATTTTCCAATTTTTTTGATATAATTGTCAAAGGCGTAGACAAAGGCGGAGCGAACCGCCTTGTCGGGCGAGCCGCCGTACTCCAAAAAGCTGGAATTGTGATAATATTCCATACGATTTACGCGGTTGGAGAAGGCGCAGGCAATGTTCAGACGAACCTTGTATTCGGCCAGATCCTCCCGATCCCGCCCCTGACGGTCCGCAGACCACATCTGGGGAGAAGCGATGGCGTCGTCGCCGATAAAAGAAGAGATATAATCTTCGATGCCCTTTTCGTAGCAGTAGGATTCCTCCTCAAACCTCTTGTCCACGGGATTTTGCCAACGCAAAACGAGGGTCAGTCCTGCGTTACAGATGGCCTGCTGTTGCAAAACTCCCTGAAAATAGGATCGGGGAATGTCGATCTCCGTAAAGACCTTTAGGTCGGGCTTCCAACGGATGGTGGAGCCTCGTTTGTGCTTCATCGGGACCTTCTTCAGAACGTCGTCCTTGTTCTTCTCTACGGGTTGTCCCTCGCGGAATGCCAGCTTATATTGATAATTCCCGTCGTAAATTTCGGCTTCCATAAATTCGGAGGCGTATTGAGTGGCACAAAGCCCCAAGCCGTTCAAGCCCAAGGAATATTCGTAAAGATTGTTGGAATCGTCACCGTATTTCCCGCCCGCGTACATTTCGCAGAAGAGAAGCTCCCAGTTGTAGGCGTTTTCCTTTTGGTTGTAATCTACAGGGATACCGTTACCGAAGTCCTGGACCTCCATAGAATGGTCCGCGTAGCAGGTAACGATGATCTTCGTGCCTCTTCCCTCCTTAAATTCGTCAATGGAGTTGGAAAGAATTTCGAAAAAGGAGTGGCAGCAGCCCTCCAACCCGTTGGATCCGAAAATAACCGAAGGGCGCAGACGAACGCGGTCTGCACCTTTCAGGGATTTGATACTCTCGTTATTGTATTCGTTTGCCACGAAATAACCCTCTCTTTTGGATATCTTTTGTCATCAAATTATATTATACCACATTTTTCTGCATTTTGCAAGTCGCCCATACAAATTCCGTTTTCCGCACGAACAACTTGGACGGGAAGGATCTTTCCCGTCAAGCAAAGATCGCTCTCCACCGTGACGGAAAGGAAGTTTGGCGCAGTCCCCGTATACAGACCGTTTTTTCCTTGTTCAAACAGTACGGGAAGCACGCGGCCAAGGTACCTTTCCCGATTGCGTTGCTCCAGCCGAGCGGACAGGGACAAAAGACGGCGGCAACGCTCCTTTTTTACGGCGGGATCGACGGGATCGGGCATATCCCACGCGGGAGTTCCGCGACGGGGGGAAAAGGGGAAAACGTTGATTTTGGAAAACCCGATTTTTTCGGCAAATGCAAGGGTTTGTGCAAATTCCTCTTCGGTCTCTCCGGGAAAACCGACGATGATATCGGTGGTAAGGGAAAGATCGGGGAAGGCTTGTCTCAGCAGCTCCACGCCGACCTCGTATTCCTCGGCGGTATAGCGACGGCGCATCCGTTGAAGGGTTGTGGTACAGCCGCTCTGCAGGGACAGGTTAAAATGGGGGTAAAGATGCTTGATATTCTTGAGCCTTTTTACCGTTTCGGGGGTAACCATAACGGGCTCGGTAGAGCCGAGACGAATGCGTTCCAGATTGGGAATAACGTCCAATCGCTCCAACAGATCGCACAGAGAAAACCGACCGTGCTCCTTACCGTAGCTGTCCAGATGGATTCCCGTCAAAACGATTTCCCGATACCCCTGCCTGACGAGGTTTTCCACCTCCTTCACAGCATCGGAGATCTCCTTGCTCCGAATGGGGCCGCGGGCGTAGGGAATAATGCAATAAGCACAGAAATTGCAGCAGCCGTCCTGAATTTTAACGGTGGCGCGGACCCGTTCGTCGCTGACGAGGGTCATTTTCTCAAAGGTGCGATGTGAACGGATGGGAAGAACCTCTCTCTGTGGGCGGCGAGACTGAAGGTATTCGTCTACCAAGGACGGAAGACAGGTCTTATCCCGATTGCCGAGAACGATATCTGCCTCGGGAAGGGAATCGGGCTCGATCTGGGAGAGGCATCCCAAAACGCAGACTACGGCTTGGGGAGAAATCCGACGGGCACGACGCATCATTTGGCGGCTCTTTCGGGAGCTTTCCTCGGTAACGGTGCAGGAATGGATAATACACACGTCACAAACATCCCCAAAGGGAACGAATTCATCTCCGCGGTCGAGAAAAAGACGGCGGAGTACTTGGCTTTCGTAATGGTTGACCTTACAGCCTAACGTACAAAGGGAAACTTTCATAAAAACGGGAGGCTCCTGTCGTAGTGTACTAATAAAATACATTATACAATATTTTTCGGAATTTTACAAGAGAATTTACAAAATTTTCAAAAGCGAAAGACCGTCTGCGGACAGCAACAGACGGTCTTCGAAAAACGGGGGGAATCAGCAGCAACGATTATTGTCGCAGCGGTCGCAGCAATCGTTGTCGTTGGATCGGTCGAAGCACAAGAAATACAGGACGATAATTGCGATTACGATGATCCACCACGAGTTGGAATTGTCACAGTTATTGGAGCAGTTGTTCAGATTGCCAAAAAGCATTTTGATCACCTCATTCCATAGTATGCGAAGGGATCAAAAGGGTGAACGGAGATAAATTGCAGAGTTTTCACAAAAAAATTGCATTTTCCTCTTGTATTATTTCTTTGGATGTGCTATAATAAAAGATAATTCTACACGCGCGCACGTGTATGTGCGTGGCGCACATTCTAAAACGGAGGCTCGGAAAAAATGCGGCTGCGGGATTTTTTCAAAAAGACGATAAATAAAATCACATCCCTTTTCAGAAGAAAAAAGCACGGGAAAAGGGCAAAACGCTCCGGCGACGATCCGAAGTCGTCTCCCGTATCCTCTGCCCTGCTCCGCTTTTGGCATTGGTTCTGCGGAAAAAACCCCGACGGAAGCAAACGACAGGCCGTAGTTCAATCGAAAACCCGAACGACGCTCCGTTACCTAGCGGCGGTATTTGCCTGCTTGGGCATCGCAGGCTTGGCGACAGTGATTTATCAGATCCCCAAGATTGCCGAGGAGGGGGGAGTCCGTATCCAGTGGCTGGAGGACCTGTTCCACGGAGGGCGGGATGCGGAAGAAAAAAAATACGATCGCTCCGCCACCCACGAATCTGCCTTTGCGTATCGGGTCAAGGAGGACGGAACCGTAGCCATCTGCGGATACCTCGGAGGGGAAGCAGACCTAATTTTGCCTCGAACCGTTGACGGGAAAACGGTGACCTCCATTGACGAGGGTGCCTTTGCTTTGACCAACGTCAAATCCATCGTTATGTACAAAACCGTTACTTCCATTGGGGACAGCGCATTTTCCGAATGCAGAAATTTGAAAACGATAACGCTGTCGGAGCATTTGACCGATCTTGGAAGAAACGCGTTTTACGGATGCAGCTCTCTGACCGAGATTTCCCTGCCCGACGGAGTTTTGGAAATTAAGGACGGAACCTTCCGTCAATGCACCGCACTTTCCACCGTCGCCTTTTCGGAAAAGCTTTCTACCGTAGGAGACTACGCCTTTGCCCGATCCGCCATTCGGGAAATCACCATTCCTGCGACCGTGAAACAAACGGGTCGGGGAATGTTTTATTCCTGCGAAGATCTGACCGCCGTTCATTTGACGGAAGGGCTCGAGGGATTGGCAGACGAAACCTTTTCGGGGTGCACCTCGTTACGCGCGATCCAACTGCCCGATTCGGTAAAAATCCTTGGCGATGAAGTGTTTTACCGTTGTACGGGCCTAACGGGATTTTCGGGAGGGAAAGGCGTAGAAGCGGTGGGAAAAGACTGCTTTGCAAACGTTGAGATCTCCGTAGAAGGTCCGTTGCAGCTGATTTTGGGCAACGGTCTTCTGGTAAAATATTTCGGAAGCGAAACCATTCTTTCGGTGAGCTACGGCGCCAAGGTAATTTGCGACGGTGCCTTTGAGGGGAACGACACGCTGACGGTGGTCAACATTCCCTCAACGGTTTCCTCAATCGGAGACCGCGCCTTTGGAAACTGCGCCTCCCTGACCTCGGTCCTGCTCCCCGAATCCTTGACCCACATCGGAGAGGAAGCGTTTGCGGGATGTGTCTCCCTTTCGGAAGTGATTCTTCCCGAAGGTCTTACCACGATGGGGAACGGAGCCTTTTCCTTCTGTCGCTCGCTGAAGGGAATCTCTTTCCCCTCTACCCTTTTGGTGATTCCGTCCAACGCCTTTGCGAAGTGTACGGATCTGATTGAGCTTTCGCTGAACGGACAGGCGGAGATCGGTGCGGGAGCATTTGCAAACTGCACGAGGCTGGAGACGGTAACGACTCCGTCCTCGGTGACCAAGATCGGAAGCAACGCCTTTTCGGGATGCTCGTCTCTTTGGAGCATTACGCTTTACAAGGGGCTTCAGATCATCGGAGACGGGGCATTTTTGGGAACGAATATTCAAACCCTTACCCTTCCGTCCTCGTTGACCTTTGCAGGGGAATCTCTTTTTGAAGACTGTCCCCGGCTGCATACGGTATACGCACCCGTGGGGACCTACGCCGAGACCTGGACGGTAGAACACGGATATTGATTGACAAAAGGAGAAACCAAGTACTATGAATTTGATTTACAACGACGCTCTGCTCTGTGATTTTTACGAGTTTACTATGGGCAACGGTTATCTGAAGCAAGGGAAAAAGGACACGGTCAGCTGCTTTGATCTGTATTTCCGTAAGGTTCCCGATAACGGCGGCTTTGCCATTGCCGCAGGACTTCAATCGGTCATTGAGTATATTAAAGACCTCCATTTTGAGCCGCAGGATATTGAGTATCTTCGGTCGAAGGGGTTGTTTTGCGAGGAATTTTTGGACTATCTTGCCAATTTCAAATTCCAATGCGACGTAAGAGCCGTTCCCGAGGGAACTCCCATTTTCCCCAACGAGCCCATCGTAACGGTAAAGGGACCTGCCATTCAGGCACAGCTGTTAGAAACGATGCTTCTGATTGCCATCAATCATCAATCTCTGATCGCAACGAAGGCGCACCGCATCGTGAAAGCTGCAAAGGGACGTCCCGTTTTTGAATTCGGATCCCGTCGGGCACAAGGAAACAATGCGGCAATTCTGGGTGCACGGGCGGCGTATATCGCAGGATGTGCGGGAACCGCCTGTGCGGTATGCGAACAGCTTTTCGGCATTCCTGCCGTGGGGACGATGGCCCATTCGTGGATTCAAATGTTCGACAATGAATACGAGGCGTTCAAGGCGTACGCAGAGCTTTATCCCAACGCCTGCACGCTTCTTGTAGACACCTACAACGTGCTTAAATCGGGGATTCCCAACGCCATCAAGGTTCACAAAGAGGTCTTGGAGCCGATGGGATTCCGTCTGAAAGGAATCCGTATCGATTCGGGAGACGTTGCGTATCTGACCAAAAAAACCCGAAAGATGCTGGACGAGGCAGGGCTGGAGGATTGCAAGATCTTCGTTTCCAATTCCTTGGACGAGTACATCATTCGTGATATTCTTTCTCAAGGCGCGAAAATTGACAATTTCGGCGTAGGAGAGCGACTGATCACCTCGAAAAGCGAGCCCGTATTCGGCGGCGTATACAAGGTGGTCGCGGTAGAAGAAGACGGAGAAATGATCCCCAAGATCAAATGCTCGGAGAACGTAGAGAAGATCACCAACCCCTGCGAAAAGGAGGTTTGGCGCCTTTATTCCAATACCACGGGACAGATGCTGGCGGATTTGATTGCCGTTCGGGGAGAGGAATTTGATTTCACCAAGCCCATCGAGCTGTTCCATCCCGATTTTCCGTGGAAGCGGAAGACCTTTGAGAATTACACGGCAAAGAAGCTGTTGGTTCCCGTTTTTGAAAGGGGAGAATTGGTGTACGATCTCCCCTCCGCCAAGGAGATTCGGGAATATTGTGCCGAGCAAACGGGACATCTGTGGGAAGAAGTGGTTCGCTTTGAGAATCCCGAAAACTATTACGTAGACCTTTCCCAAAGGCTTTGGGATACCAAGCGCTCTCTTTTAATGAAAGCCAACGTAAAACAGGGGAATATCAATGATTGAAGAAAAATGGATCGTACGGCAACAGGATGAACAAGCCATTGCCCGCATCCGAGACGAACACCGATTGCCCGAACCGGTTGCCCGTCTTTTATATAACCGAGGACTAACCGAACGGGAGCAGATCCAACGGTTTTTGAAAAACGATTCGATGGAAAGCCTCCACGATCCATTCCTGCTTACCGATATGGATAAGGCGGTAGCACGGATAGAAAAGGCCGTTGAAAACAACGAAAAAATCACGATATACGGAGATTACGACGTAGATGGAATTACCTCTACGGTAATTCTGTATCAATATCTGTCCGAGCGCGTCGACCGTTTGGATTATTACATCCCCTCCCGTCTGGACGAGGGGTACGGGCTGAACACCTCCGCGTTGGAAAGCATTCGAAACAACGGAACGACGCTTTTGATCACGGTGGACACGGGAACGACGGCGGTCAACGAGATTGCCCACGCAAAGGCAATGGGTCTGGACGTTGTGGTTACCGACCATCACGAATGTATGGACGTTTTGCCCGATTGTCCCGTGGTCAATCCTAAGCGGAAGGATTCGGGCTATCCCTTCCCCGAGCTTGCGGGGGTAGGGGTCGTGTTTAAGTTTATCAGCGCCTGTATGGGAGATTCGGCAGAGGCCTTTCGTCGCTTTGGCGGAATCACTGCCATCGGAACCATTGCGGACATTATGCCGATCCTGGACGAAAATCGCTGTATCGTACGCCACGGGCTTCGGAATCTGGAAAAAAACTGCCCCGCGGGAATCGCCGCGCTGCTACGGTTAAGCGGAAGCACCGACGGGAAAATCGACACCAACGTAATCGCCTATCAGATCGCACCCCGTATGAATGCGGCAGGACGGATCAGCGATTGCAGAATTTCGGTCCGGCTTCTGTTGGAGGCCGATGAAAAAAAGGCGGAAGCCTTGGCAGAAACCCTTTGCGCCTGCAACGTGGAACGGAAAGAAAAAGAACAGCAGGTGGTACGGGACATTGATCTGATCCTTGCTGGCCATACACCGAAGGATAAAATTATGGTCTACGCCTCGGACCGTTGGCACAACGGAGTAATCGGCATTGCCGCATCCCGCCTGACCGAGCGATACGCCCGTCCCTGCATTTTGATTTGCTTTGAGGGGGAATCGGCAAAGGGATCGGCCCGCAGTGTCCCCGGAGTCAATCTTTTTGAGCTGGTGGGACGATCCTCTCGTTATCTGGAGAATTTCGGCGGACACGAAATGGCTGTGGGATTGACTCTGAAGCGGGAAAACTATGAAAAGTTTCTTCGGGACGTTACCGAGGATGCGGGGAAAACAATCCCCGACGAAGCCCTCATTCCCACCTGCGAAGCAGAATTTGAGGTAGACGAAACCGCGTTCTCCTTGGACTTCGTCCGTTCCCTTTCGGTGCTTGAGCCCTTTGGAAACGGAAATCCCTACCCCTACGTTGTAGCAACGGGGCTGAAGGTTTGCGCAATTACGGGCGTGGGAGGCGGAAGGCATACCCGTCTAACGCTGGAGAAAAACGGAGTTCAATTTACCGCAATGCGGTTTGGGTGCTCCCCTGAGGAATTGGAATGCAGCGAAGGGGATTGCATTGACATTTTCTGCACCATTACTGAAAAGATGTTCCGACAAAAATCCTCGGTCAACGTGACCGTGCGCAGCATTCGCTTTTCGGAAAGCAAGGAAGATCTTACTTATCGGAACCATTACAATTCTTACCGCAATTACGGAACTCAGCTTCCGGAGGATTGCAAGGTCAATCGAAGCAGAATGGTGGCACTGTACCGCTATCTGACGGCAACGGCACTCAACGCAGGAAAGGAAAGCACCGTTCTGCGCAGACCTGAAACCATCCTGCGGGCGGTCAACAACCGCTACGCCTCGGACTTCAATTACTGTCGCCTGATGCTCTGCCTGGACACGATGCAGGAATTGGGGTTAATTCGGTACTTTCAAAATACATCCTTGACCATCACCCTCTTCCCCTCCAAGGAAAAGGTGGATTTATGCAAAGCCCACGATTGGGATAAAATTTCATCGGCAGAAAAAGGATAAGCCTATGTACGACGATCTGATTTCGGAGTTTTTGAATACTCCTCGGGAAAGTGACGTTCGATATAACATTGACCGCATTCGGGATGCGGCGATTTTTGCTGCGGAATCTCACCACGGACAGCTGCGAAAATCGGGAGAGCCTTACCTTGTGCATCCCCTGGAGGTGGCAAAGATCCTCATCTCCTACGGAATGGACGAAGCCTGCATCATCGCAAGCCTTTTGCACGACGTAATTGAAGATACGGCAACGACCAAGGCAGAGCTTGCCCAGCGATTCTCCCCCGAAATTGCCGAATTGGTGGACGGGGTCACGAAGCTGGGACGGATCAATTATACCTCCAAAGAGGAACAGCAAGTGGAAAATCTGCGCAAGATGCTTCTTGCTATGGCAAAGGACATCCGCGTAATTATGATAAAGCTTGCCGACCGCTTGCACAATATGCGAACCCTGGAATACCAAACCGAGGACAAAAAGCGCAGCAAAGCGATGGAGACGCTGGAGGTTTACGCACCTCTTGCCCACCGCTTGGGTATTCAGAACCTGAAAAGCGAACTGGAAGACATCGCGCTGAAATATATTGACCCCATCGGATACGACGAGATTGTGAACGACCTGGAGGTTTTCCACGAAAGCAACGAACGGTTTATTCGCATCAAACAGATCATCACCGATACGTTGGATCGAGAGGGAATCCAAGCGACCATCGAAAGTCGGATCAAGCATATTTACAGCATCTATCGAAAAATGTTCAATCAGAACAAGGATTTCGATGAGATCTACGACCTTTACGCCTTCCGCATCATCGTGGACAAAACCACGGAATGCTACAACGTTTTGGGACTGATGCACGACCAATTTTCGGCGATCCCGGGACGGTTGAAGGATTACATTGCCACACCAAAGCCCAATATGTATCAATCCCTGCATACCACGGTCTCCTTTGAGGGGTACCTGTTTGAGATTCAGATCCGAACCCAGGAAATGCACAAAATTGCAGAATTGGGAATCGCCGCCCACTGGAAATACAAGACGGGACACTTCGGGAAGGATCCGTTGGACGAACAGCTGGCTTGGGTTCGCAAGCTGTTGGAGGTGCAAAGTGACGTCAGCGATGCCGACGACTTTTTGAAAACCTTCAAAATCGACCTGTTTGCCGATCAGGTATTCGTATCCACCCCCAAGGGTGATATCATCACACTACACGCCGATTCTACCGTGATCGACTTTGCCTACGCCATTCACACCCAAGTCGGAAACAAAATGATCGGAGCAAAGATCAACGGCCGCATCGTGGAATTGACCTCCAAGATGCAGAACGGCGACGTTGTGGAGATTTTGACCTCCGATTCCTCGGCGGGTCCCTCCAGAGACTGGCTGAATCTGGTCAAGACCAACGAGGCAAAAGCAAAGATTCGCCAATGGTTCAAGAAAGAAAAACGGGAAGAGAACATTCTTCAGGGACGGGCAGATCTGGAAAGAGAAATGAAGCGTAGCCTGATCAATCTTGCCAACGTGGACGAGGCGCAGCTTTTTGCCCCCATTCTTGACCGTTACAATTTAGAGACGATCAGCGATCTTCACGCTGCCATCGGATACGGCGGGGTTTCCATCTCCAAGATCCTGCCCAAATTGAAGGTGGATTACGGAAAAATGATCCGTAAACAAACCGAACAGCCCGTGCAGCCTACCCTTCCCAATCGGAGAAAACCCGTGGGTGGCGTGGTTGTAGACGACATCGACAACTGTCTGGTACGCCTTGCGGGATGCTGCGTTCCCGTTCCGGGGGATGAAATCGTAGGATTCATTACCCGTGGTAACGGCGTTACCGTCCACCAAACCAACTGTCCCCATTTGAAGGGGATCGACGCTGGACGTCTGGTAAAGGTGCATTGGGAGGACGCGGAAAACGAATACTTCAACACAACTCTCACCGTCGACGCGTTGAACCGTATCGATCTGATGGCGGATATTTCGTCGGCGTTGGCGCAAATGCACATTATGACTCGCGGACTTTCGATGCAACAGATCGCAAACGGAGATGTACGGGTTGTGCTAAATATTGAGGTGCACAGCCTGTCCCATCTTGAGATCGTGGCAAAGCGCCTGCGGAAGATCAAAGACGTATTGAAAGTAGAACGTGCGTAATATGAAGGCTGTAATACAACGGGTGCGAAGTGCTCGACTCACCGCCGACGGAGCTCCCTTTTCGGAAATCGGCGGTGGAATGATGATTCTGTTGGGAGTCTGCAAGGAAGACACGGAGCAGGATGTAGACTTTTTAGTGCATAAATGTGCAAATCTTCGCATTTTTGAAGACGAGAACGGAAAGATGAATCTCTCCCCCGCCGACGGAAAGGCGGAGGTCTTGGCGGTATCTCAATTTACCCTGCTCGGATCCTGTGCCGAGGGGAACCGCCCCTTCTTCGGAGAAGCGGCGCGCCCCGAGATCGCAAAGCCCTTATACGAACGGTTTTGCGAAGAAATGGCCAAGCGGCTGCCCACGAAAACGGGCGTATTCGGTGCAGACATGAAAATTACGATGGTCTGCGACGGACCGGTCACGATTTTAATGGATACAAAGGAGCTGCGAAAATGACGGTGCGCAGAATTTTGGTGGGAAATCTGATCACGAATTGCTATCTTTTGATCTTTTCCGATCGCGTTGCCGTAATCGATCCGGGAGACTGTCCCGAAAAGATTTTGCGGCTTTGCGGGGATCTTCCCGTCACAGACGTGCTTTTGACCCACGGACACTTGGATCACACGGCGGCACTGGGAGACCTGCAGGATCGGTTTTCTCCCCGCGTCTGGATGCATAAGGCAGACGAGATCTACCTGAACGATGACCGTCTTCGGGCACCTGCCTCCCCGAGCGAACCCTATTGGAGGTACGATTACACCGCCACGGAATTTGTGAGCGACGGTGAGAAAATCTCCTTGGGAGACGGGACGGAGACGATTACGCTGCAGGTACTGCACACCCCGGGGCATACGCCGGGATCGGTGTGCTATTATCAAAAGGACCGAGGGCTTTTGTTCTCGGGAGATACGCTGTTCAAGGGCACTTGGGGACGAACGGACTTTCCCTTGGGAGATTCCGCAGAAATGTCGAGGTCTCTGCAAAAGCTTTTTGCCTTGCCCAAGGACACCGCCGTTTATCCGGGACACGGATTTTCAACGAAGATCGGCGATGAAGGTCGCATAATGGGAGAATTGTTTTGAAGCTGATTTTGAACGGAACCGACGATTCCTTCGATGTTGTGGCTCTGTCCAATCTGTTTTTCCCCCGGGACGGATTTACGGAGGAAAAAGGGAAAATTCTGACCATAACCCGCAACGGCGACGTTTTTGAGTCCGTCTTTTCTCGGGACGGAGAAAGCTTCCACTCGGCACACAAAATAGACCCCGCGTTGCACGACGGGGAACGATGCGCGATCAAGCGAGCGGCTTACGACGTGTTTTCCCGTGCGACGGGAATCCTTTCTCCTTGGGGCATCCTTTCAGGGGTACGCCCCATTCGGTTCTACGAAACTCTGACGGGGATTTACGGTGATAAAACCGAAGAAATTATGAGCGGGGCGTATCTTGTTACGCCCGAAATGATTGAGTTGTGCAAAAAAACCATCGAACGGCAAAAAACCGCCCGCGCCCTGAATCGACCGGGGGACGCGGGAATGTATATCTCGATTCCCTTTTGTCCGAGCAGATGTAAGTACTGCTCCTTCGTCTCGCAAATAACAGAAAAGGAAAACGATCTGATCCCTGCATATTTAGAGGTTTTGAAGGAGGAAATTGCCGCAAAAGCCGCGCTTGCAAAAGAAAAGGGGCATCGCATTACCACCCTCTATATCGGAGGAGGAACCCCAACAACGCTGTCTGCAAAGCAAATGGACGAGCTGATGGAGTGCGTGGCACGGTACGTTGACGTGGGCAGGCTTTTGGAGTACACGGTGGAGGCGGGACGGCCCGATACCATCACCGAGGAAAAATTAAAGGTCATCGAATCCAACGGAGCAACCCGTATCAGTGTAAATCCTCAAACCTTGAGCGATTCCATTCTTCGTGCGGTGGGGCGGAAGCATACGACGGAGGATTTTTACCGCGCTTACGTGGCGGCACAAAAGACCTCCCTTGCAATCAACGTAGACCTGATTGCAGGGCTCCCCGACGACACGCCCCAACAGTTTGAAAAAACAATGGGGGGAATTATGGAATTGTCCCCTCACAACGTTACGGTGCATACGCTGTATCTGAAACGGGCGGCAGATTTTGCGGAGGAAGATCCTGCGCGATTCACCAAAAATGCGAAGGATGCCGTTGCGATGGTGGAAATCTCTCAACAGCATTGTGAGAAAAACGGATATTCCCCCTATTATCTGTATCGGCAAAAAAATACCGTGGGGAATCTGGAAAACGTGGGATATGCAAAAGCGGGATACGAAAGTCCCTACAATATATATATGATGGATGATCTGCAGCCGATTTACGGCGTGGGGGCAAACGCAACGACCAAATTTATCGAAAACGGAACCGTTTCCCGCGTATGCAATACGAAATTTGCCTACAACTATCTCAAGGAAAAATGGAAATAATCCGTCAACAGCAGTTATTTGCGAAGGGAGATCCATCGACGCCGTAACAAGTTCACAAAAAATTAACAGGAACTTGACCGCGTTTTCCCCTTGCAGGACTTGACAGAAAGAGTTTTTTCGTGTATAATATTATAGGATTTTGAGAAATCAAGTCTTTCAGCGTATACGATGGAGGGAGGGAATAGAAATGTCTGAAATCAAAATCAAAGAAAACGAATCGTTGGACAATGCGCTCCGTCGTTTTAAGAAGCAGTGTGCGAGAGCCGGAACCTTGGCTGAACTGAGAAAACGCGAACACTACGAAAAGCCTTCCGTCAAGCGCAAGAAGAAGTCCGAAGCCGCAAGAAAGCGCAAGTACAAATAACGATCCGAACGTGCATGATTCTCGTCATGCACGTTTTTCATAGGAGGATTTATGAGCTTTTATACCCCTTCCGTTCGTCTGCGCCGTTATACCCAGCTCACCCCTGCCCTGTTGCGGGAAATGGGAATTCGGGGAATTATCACCGATTTGGACGACACCTTGGCCGCCCGAAACGTGTTTTTACCCGACGAAGAGGTGTCTGCGTGGATCACGGGGCTGACCGAAGCGGGAATTAAAGTATGCATCGTTTCAAATAACCATAAAAAACGAACCCAAGCCTTTTCAGAGCCCTTGGAGATTCCCTACTTCTACGAAGCCCTAAAGCCGTCGAAAAAAGCGATTCTGAAGGCCCTTGACGTTTTGGACCTGCCCTTACAGGAGGTTGCACTGTTGGGAGATCAGCTGTTTACCGATATGACAGCAGCAACCCGATGCAAGATCAAAGGAATCCTCGTAGATCCCGTCGGAAGCTACGGGGGATGGTTTGTTCACTTTAAGCGAAAGCTTGAGATTCCCCTACGAAAAAAAATCCCTTATGATTTTGAATAAAAAAGGTATCGCAGAAGAGTTATTCTTCTGCGATCCTTTTTATATATTCGAAAAAGTCCTCAAAGTCGCCGTGGGGCCAACGGTTGATATCCTCATTTTTCTTATTGATCAATGAATGTGTGAGAAGAAAAACCCGCATTCCAAGCCCTTCGGCGATCATATCCTCCCCGACGTCGTTTCCCACCATTAAAACCTCTTCGGGCTTCAGATTCAGATGCTCCAGCATTGATTGATAATAGCGCAAATTGGGCTTACAAAAGGACGAATTTTCATACACCGTATAGTAGTCAAAATCTTGAAGATCCAAGCCTGCCCAGCGGACTCGACTTTCGGTGGCAACCAACGGGAAAATGGGGTTTGTTGCCAAAACGGCCATCCAACCGAAGCTTTTGACCAACGCTACGGCTTTTGCGGCGTTGGGATCAAAACCGCAATCGCCCTGCACCTGCTGAAACTCGTTGGCATAATAATCGTCAAGGGTTTTCACGTGATTCAAGATGTCCTTCCCGCAGAGGGTGGGAAATACCTGCCAGAACCGTTCCTCGTTTCGGCAGGACCCATCGTTTTCTATCATCGCTTGCGTTCCGCCCCAAATGCCCTTCACCAAGGTCTTTGCGTCGTATCCGAACGGCGCCATTTTTTTGCAGAGCCGACCGAAATAGCTTTGAATGAACATTTCCTGATCCATCGGAAGCAGGGTTCCGTCAAGATCGAAAAAAACCGCTTTTATTGACATAAAGTTCTCCTTTTGAGCATTGATTAAAACCCGAACGAGTGGGCGATAATGTAAGTAAGCCGCAGGGACGTACATATTGAAAAAGGCGGGTAAATCTATGAAAAAACTTTTCTTTCTTCCCCTTGCGGTCTTACTGTTCTTCGGTATATGCTTGTTTTCTCAGTTTTCGTCGGCACGGGAAACGGAGCAGGCTATGGACGGCGTGATCCGTCTCCACGTTCGTGCGGAAGACGACAGTTCCGAGGAGCAGGCGTTGAAATTGAAGGTTCGGGACGGAATTTTGAACTGTACCAACGATCTTTTGAAGGATTGCGCGAGCAAAGCCGAGGCACGACAGCGGCTCCAAGCCAATCTTGACCGATTGGCGCAGGCAGGACAGCGTGTTGTGCGAGAGGCGGGAAAAAATCACTCCGTTTCGGTCTGCCTGGAGCGGGAATCCTTCGAATATCGAGAATACGACGGATTTTTTCTGCCAAAAGGCGAATACGACTCCTTGATCGTCAACGTCGGATCGGGGAGGGGGCAAAATTGGTGGTGCGTGGTCTTCCCTGCCGCCTGCTATATGGGGGCGGCAGAGGTGGAGACCGATGCAACTCGGATGCCCGAATGCTTTCAGTTGGCAAAGCAACGGGAAGAATCCGTAACGGTTAAATTTTGGCTTCGGGAAAGGGTCAAAGAGATCTTCCGCTAAAGACGCGCGACGGAAATTTCCGTTATATCGAGTTTTTGGTTTTCTCGTTTTTAAAAGCGGTATTCCTCGTAGGCGAAATCTCCTGCTTTGGAGTCGGCGACCTCCATTAAAATTTCGTAAAAATGGGCGGCTGCCTCAAAGGCCTTGATCACGTCTGGGATAAAGTCCCTGGTCTGCAAGATTTCGTTGTCGTACCGTTTGGCAACCAGATAGAAATTCTTATAGGTATACCATTCCTCCAAGCCCTTGGGGGCTCCTTCTTTAGGCTTTTTGTAGCACTCAGCGGATACCTGAAGCCCTCCCTGTTGGGCTTCGCTGACGGCTTTTTTGAAATCGTTGGGGCAGTCGGCGATATAATCCCGAAACTTTCGCATATAGGCGGGAGACATATCCAGAAACGCCAATCCGTATTGAAAATGGTCAGGCAAAACCTCAAAAAAGAGCAGGGGGATATCCCATCGATCCAAGGCGGGCTTATAGGAAATCCAAACGTTGTTGCGGTACAAGGATTTGTCGTGGGTGAATCGCGTATCCCGACGCGCCCGAGAAACGCAGCGACGCGGTTCGATAAGGATGCGGTCGTCGATCCTGCGGGCGGTCTCCCCCAATTCCGCGGTCAATTCCGCAAACGGATCCTTGATCAGCCTTTTATATTCGGGCTTATGGGTTTCGTACCAGGGCTTACTGTTCCGTTCCCGCAGCTCCACCATAAATGCCTGCATTCCTGCAGGAATTCCTTGAAACATAGGAAAATGTCCTTTCGCTTTTTCGTATTTACAAATCAATAAAACGCTCGAAAACCGCCTCTCCCGTAGGAAAGGCGGTTTGATTGCTTGGAATTTCTTACTTAGAAAGGCGAGCTTCAAAGGCGTCGAGCTGATTCCACAGCTCCTTGGGCATACGATTGCCGACGGAATCGATCTTGTTGTAGAACTCCCGCAGACCCTTGGCATCTTCCAGCCACAGGTCGTTATCCACGGACAAAAGGCCCTTAACGGTATCAAGATCAATGTCAAGACCGTCAATATTGATGTCTTCCGCCTTGGGCATATAGCCGATGGGAGTTTCCACCGCATCGACGGTTCCGTCGCAACGGGCAAGAATCCACATCAGCACGCGCATATTATCGCCGAATCCGGGCCAAATGAAGTGACCTTCATCATCGGTACGGAACCAGTT
>JAGAOB010000006.1 GCA_017623895.1 Clostridia bacterium | reverse complement strand
TTTCTCTGCCGATTTGTGTTATAATGAGGTTACATCGTAGGGCGGGGGCTTGCTCCCGCCGCAATTTAGGCAACGGCGGCACCAAGGCACCGCCCTACAAGGGGGATGGACTTTGCCCGATGCGTTTGTAATACAAATGCGAAACTGGCGATAAAACGAAAAATGAATTTGCAAAGAGGGACATAAATGAAAAAAGGTATTGTGCGCAGGATTTCTTTTTTGTTGGTTGTGTTAATGATTATCTCATTTTCTTCCTGTTCTAAAGTTGAAGTAATAGGTAACGAGATGATAGCGGTATTCCGATATGGTGAGGTTGATATATCAAAACCATTATCTGATGATGATACTAAAACTATTAGAGAAATATTTGATGGAAAAAGTCTATTCTCTGATTCTCCGTCTTGTGGTTTTGGCGAAAATGTAGCTCTCATAATAGACGGAAATACTTATTGTATTGCCTGCGATACTTGTGGCATAGTATATATTGTTGAAAAAGATAAATATTTTAGTTTAACCGACAAAGAAAATGAAATTGTTCGCGATTTGCTTTGTGAGTACGGCTTCATGTTTCCTTGTCTCTGAATAAATTAAATTTATCAAGCAGTATAACAGTTGACCCCGACAGATTTTGAAAAAAGTCTGTCGGGGTTATCTATTTGTTTTCTGCATATCAAATCTTGTACAAACGGACTGTCGGGTCGCCGGTCCTTACAAGGAGAAATCAAACTTCCTTATGAGAACCTCGCTTTATCGGGTGGAGTTTTTAATTAAAACAGATCTACCAATTCGATTTTATACTTCCTTGCCAAGACCTCCGCCCTGTCGAACGCACAAGCCAATGCATCCTTGGAATGACAATCGGAGCTGACGATTCCTTTGGCTCCCATCTCCCCCAGGCGCTTCAGAATCTCCCCCGATGGGTAGGGGGTAAGGCGTTTCCCGCGGGAAATGGCGCCCGTATTGATTTCAAAAATCTTGCCTGCGTCCACCAGCCGTTTTGCCGCTTTTTCCCACGCGGCGGTATAGCGTGGGGTGGGATGAAAGAGGGCAGGGGCCGTTTCGTCAAATTTGGTGATCAAATCGAAGTGCCCAATGACCGACACGGCGGGATCCTCCGCATAGGACGACACCAATGCAAAATAGTCCTCCGCCAAACGGTCGGCGTCCCCCGCGTAATGCGTTTGAATGGCGTTTTTAATGGTCTTACGACTCTCATCCAAAGCAACGTAGTCGCCGTTCTTGTACAGCCAATGCACCGAGCCGATGACGTAATCCAAGCCCTCGGGAACGGGACCCGCCAAGGCGTCCTGCTCCCATCCCGCATAGACGGCGATCTGTCCCCCATATTTTTGTTTCAACTCCTGCAGAGTGGAAAGGTATTCCCCGATCCGTTCCCGGGAAACACTCCAATCGGAGCAAAATTCCGTATACGCGTGGTCGGATATCCCGATGGAACGGAACCCCAACGCAATGGCTTCTTGCACCATTTCTTCCGGGGTGTTTTTTCCATCGCTGAAGCACGTATGGGTATGATAATTGTAGCGTATCACCTTGGGATCTCCTTTTTCCGACGACGGATCGTCTCGCAATTTTCTCTATTATAACACATTCCGCAAAAAAAAGCAAGATTTTTCGTACAACAAAGAACGAAACACCCTCGGGTTGGTCCGAGGGTGTTTTTGTGAATAATCGTTTATTCGGTACGCAGAGCAACGACGGGGTCTTTCTTGGCGGCGGAACGGGAGGGAATAATTCCTGCAATAAGCGTGAGAAGAACGCTGATAGCAACCAAAATGACGGCGGTAGGGATGGGAAGCACCGCACGCAGATTGGAAATTCCCGTCAAGGCGTTGAGAATCAGATTGATGGGAATACACAGCAGATACGTGACCCCCACCCCGATCAGCCCCGAGGCAAATCCAATGATCATCGTTTCAGCGTTAAACATCCCCGAAACGTTCCGCTTCGATGCCCCGATAGCGCGGAGAATGCCGATCTCCTTGGTCCGTTCCTGGACGGAGATCAGAGTGATCACCCCGATCATAATGGAGGAAACGATCAGAGAAATGGCAACGAATGCGATCAGAACGTAGGTGATAGCGTTGATGATGGTAGTAATCGACGACATCATAATGCCGATATAGTCAGTATAGCGGATTTGAGAAAGCTCGTCCACCGATTGGTTATATTCGGAAATTACTTCTTCAATGACGTCCTTGTTCTCAAAGGAGGAGGCAAACAGGTTGATGCTTGCGGGGTCTTCCAAATCCAGACATCCCAGCTCAATAAGGTTGGCATCGTAAGACGATTCGGAGAAAACGAGGACCTCCTCGTAATATGCGGCACACTGGGCGGTGGTGTAGGTGGGAAGCGCAAAATCCAGTGCTGCAGCCTTCATCGCAGGATCGGTAGATTCCATTTGCTGTTTCACAGCCGCAGCATACTGCGCTTTGATTCCTTCGGTGACCATCTGGCGGTAAAGCTCGGTCAGATCCTCCTCTGGCATCGAGGTAATATAATTGGAAACCTCGTCCTCGCTCATTCCCATTTGCTGGACTAAAGCCTGCAGAAGCGTGGCTTCCATCGTTTGGCGATTGACGTCCTGCATCGCTTGGTTCAGCATCGTTTCCAGGTATTCCGCAGAGGGGATAGACATAATCTTGACGTAGGCCTCTGCCTTTTCCGCCTCGGAAAGGCCGTCCACGTAGGCACGGAACTCCGCTTCCTTTTCCTCGTCCGTGAGATTTCCCGTAGTCTCCTTAAAGGGGAGTCCCGTAAAGATGTCGGTATGAACGTCCTGCTGCTGCGTCACAATGGCGGGAGAATCCTTGGATTTTTCGATCACAAGCTCGGTCAGCGCCTTGGTATATCCGATCGATCCCGTCAGCATTGCCGAGGTTGCCTTATCGCTGGGACGGACGATGCCCGCCACCTTCAACGTCATTGCGTTGTCGTACAGATACCGCAGACCCGCGTCGGTTTCCCGCAGATCGGTATAAAGCCCGGTTTTGGGATCCAAAGTATAGCAGTCGGAATTTAAGATCACCTTAAATTCCATCTCCATCAGTTCTTCATAGGACCAGGATTTTTGCTGAATCTCCAATTCCTTCCCCTCAAGAACCGCGTCAAACAGGGCGTTGATGGTCTGCTCCGATTCCAGACCCAAAGCGTATAAGGTCAGGTCGTCCAGCTCGTTGTTTTTATCCACAACCAAAACGATTTCGTCGGCTTGATTCGGCCAAGAGCCGTAGATCACGTCGTATTGGTTTTGCACCACGGGGCTTACCGGATTTCCGTCTTTCCCCGAGAGAATCTCCGTCCACAGATTCATAGACGAAGCAGGAGACAACGACGGCATCGAAGACATCGTAGATGCTCCGCCCATCCCCATCATCGGAGATATTTCCATTCCGAAATTTTCCGCCATAGCCTCGGAGAGCAATTCACGGGTATCGGAATAAATAATATTCCCGTCCACGTTCTTTGTGTAGACCAAAAGGTCGAGAGCGTAGGTGTACTGAACCCCCGAAAGAGCATCCTGCAGGCGCTGATCTTCCCCATCGGATTTCAGTTCTGCGTCGATAAATGCCTTGAAGGATTTCAAATCGTTTTCGGTAGTCTCCAGATTATTCATCGCGTTGATCATCTCAAACAAGACCGATTGAGAATATACGGCATCCTTGTCGTGGTCACTTCCCGTGCCCTCGGCAACCCCCATAAAGGTCTCCATCAGCGTGGTCAGATCCACGTTTGTGGCCTGAATCGTCAACGGATAGGAAGAAAGGGTATCCTCCTGAACGGCATCGATATAGACGGTCATCCCTTGAGAAACGGCGTAGATCAAGGCAATTCCGATAATACCGATAGACCCCGCAAAGGAGGTAAGAACCGTACGGCCTTTTTTGGTCAACAAATTCTTCAGAGACAAAGAAAGAGCGGTAAAGAAGGACATCGACGGCGTTTTGGTCTTCTTTTTCTTTTTTCCGTCCTGGGGGGCGGGGACGGAGTCCTCTGCCCGATAGGGAGCAGTATCGTCGATGATCTTGCCGTCCAACAGTCGCACGGTGCGGGTGGCGTATTGCTCCGCAAGGTCGGGATTGTGAGTAACCATAATAACCAAGCGGTCACGGGCGATCTCCTTAAGAAGATCCATAACCTGCACGCTGGTCTCGGAATCCAAGGCGCCCGTGGGCTCGTCCGCCAACAGGATCTCGGGATCATTGACCAACGCCCGCGCAATGGCGACCCGCTGCATTTGTCCTCCCGACATTTGATTGGGGCGCTTTTTCAGTTGATCTCCCAACCCCACCTTTTTCAGGGCCTCGATGGCTCTGGCACGGCGTTCCTTTTTAGAGACGCCCGAAATGGTCAACGCCAATTCCACGTTATTCAGCACCGATTGATGAGGAATGAGATTATAGCTTTGGAACACGAATCCGATGGAATGATTGCGATAAGCATCCCAATCGGCATCCTTGTACTTTTTTGTGGAAATCCCGTTGATGGAAAGATCCCCGTCGGTATACTGATCCAATCCGCCGATGATATTCAAAAGCGTGGTCTTTCCGCAACCCGAGGGACCCAAGATTGCAACAAATTCATTCTTGCGAAATTCTACGGACACGCCGCGCAGTGCCGCGACCTTGTCCCCTCCCGCAGGATATTCCTTGACGATATTCGTCAACCGCAACATACGAATCAGCCTTTCTGACAGTGTAGTGATATTATTATTTCTTATAATAACATATTTTTCCTCGAATTTCAACGGGAAAAAGGGCGATTTTTGGAATTTCCACAGAAAATTTATTTTTTGTTCCGCTCCCTGACTATTCTTATCCCAAAGGATCTTGCTTTTTTCTTCTTGCCTTTTTGTAAAATGTGTGTTATAATGAGAGGGAATCGATGCACAGTTTCATTACTTCAAAAAAACGGGAGATCCCTTATGGCGACAAAAAACAACCACTCCTCGGAGGAAGAAAAGCTCCTGATTGCCCGAATTTCCGACGCGGCACGGCTGTCTGAAAAGCGAAATTGCCCCGTCTATACCGACTTTCTTTCTCCCGCACAGCAAATGCTTGCGGTAAAAATCGCGCAATCTCTTCCATTTTCAGCGTTTTATTTATGGGGCGGGTATGAAAATGCGGAACGAAAAATGGGCGTTTTTATTCCAAAACGGTTTGAAAAACCAAGCTTTCCCATCACAGTATTGGCATTGCAGACTCGAGGGGAGTACCCCGTTCATCCCGAAATTTTAGGAGCGCTGACGGGATTGGGCGTGAAGCGGGAAAAGATCGGAGACATTCTGGCTTCCGCAAATCCGCCGAAGATCATCTGCGATTCCTCCCTTGCACCCTTTCTCATAGAAAATTTTACGAAATCGGGACGAAAGGCCTTTCGTGCAGAAGAATGTGAGATTGGGGACGTACCCGAAGCCGAGCACGAGATCAAAACCTTTACCGTCCCCTCCTTGCGACTGGATTGCAATGCGGCGGAAGGGTTTGGAATGGCGCGTACAAAAATGGCAGAATTGATAAAAAAGGGGGGCGCCAGCCTGAATTGGGCAGAAACCGACTCCCCCGCCACGGTCGTCTCGGAGGGAGACACCATCTCCCTACGGGGTCACGGACGGGTGGTCGTCACCCAAATCGGCGGACACAGCCGAAAGGACCGCATTTTCGTCACCGTGAAACGGTACACGACGCGAAAATAGGCGGTCCCAGCGTCCTTGCATTTTCCCGTAAAATATGCTATAATGAGGGTAAGATTCAACTCGGAGAATACTATGTTTGAAAAATTAAAGGAAATTGAAGCAAATTATATCCAAAACGAGGCGTTGCTCTGCGATGCTTCGGTACTGTCCGACCCCAATCGCTTGCGAGAGCTGACAAAAAAGCAAAAGCAGATCGAGGAATTGGTGGAGCAGTACCGCGTTTGGAAGACGTGGAAGATTCGCGAAGCGGAGGCGGAAGAATTACTGGCCAGCGACGACGGCGAATTGAGGGCGTTGGCAAAGGAAGAACTGCAGGAGGCCAAAAATCAAATCCGAATCACAGAGGAAGCCTTGAAAATTTTGCTCATCCCCAAGGATCCCGACGACGAAAAAAGCGTGATTCTGGAGCTGCGGGCAGGTACGGGAGGCGAGGAAGCGGCGTTGTTTGCGGGATCGCTTCTGCGGATGTACACGATGTACGCGGAGAAAAAGGGATTCAAGGCAGAGCTTCTTTCGGTCAACGAGACCACGTTGGGCGGAATTAAGGAAGCCGTGCTTTCTTTGGAGGGAAACGGCGCGTTCGGTCGGGTAAAGTTTGAAAGCGGAGTGCATCGGGTTCAGCGGGTTCCCGAAACCGAGTCGCAGGGTCGGATTCAGACCTCCGCTGCAACGGTGGCAGTTCTGCCCGAGGCCGAGGAGGTGGATCTTCAAATCGATCCGAAGGATCTGTTGATCGAATCCCACCGCTCGGGAGGCGCAGGCGGACAACACGTCAATAAGACCGAATCCGCCATCCGAATCATCCACCTTCCCACGGGAATCGCGGTGGACTGTCAGGACGAGCGAAGCCAATACAAAAACAAGGACAAGGCAATGAAGATCCTGCGTTCCCGCATTCTGGAGCAAAAGCGGGCGGAGCAGGAATCAGAAATCACCTCACAACGGCGAAGCCAGGTAGGCTCGGGGGATCGGAGTGAACGGATCCGCACCTATAATTTCCCCCAAGGACGGGTGACCGATCATCGCATCGGCTTGACGCTGTATAAGATCCAGTCCATTATGGACGGAGATCTGGATGAATTGATCGACGCATTAATTACCGCAGAGCAGGCAGAAAAATTACGGGCGAACGGAGAAAACGAATGAAAGCTTACGACACCGTCCTGTTCGATCTGGACGGAACCCTGACCGACCCCGGAATCGGAATCACAAAGTCGGTGGAATACGCCCTGAACCGATACGGGATTTCCGTAAAGGATAGGGCAACGCTGTATCCCTTTATCGGCCCGCCCTTGGTGGATTCTTTTATGAAATATTACGGGTTTTCCAAGGAGCAAGCGGTGGAAGCGGTAGAGGTGTATCGGGAGTATTTTCGGGTTAAGGGACTGTACGAAAACGAGGTTTATCCCGGCATAAAAGAAATGCTAAAAGCGTTGAAGGATGCCGGAAAGACCCTTTTGGTGGCGTCGTCCAAGCCCGAGGAATTCGTCATCACCATCTTAAAGCATTTTGATCTGTATTCCTACTTTGATTTCGTGGGCGGTGCCGCAATGGACGAGACCCGAACCAAGAAAGACGAGGTCGTACAATACGTTCTTCAGAAGGCAGGTGTCCCCGACAAAAGCCGCGCAATTCTCGTGGGAGACCGCAAATTCGACGTACACGGCGCTCACACCCAAGGCTTGGACGCAATGGCGGTAACCTACGGCTACGGAGCGCTGCAAGAGCTGATCGCCGCACAGCCCGAATATCTGGTCGATTCGCCCGCAGCAATCCAAAACGTCTTGCTTTGCGAAGCGTAAACAAAAAGCAACGGCCGACGAAATTTATCCATCGGAAAGGAATGTACACTAAATTAATACGGGAGACCGTCTAAAAAAGACGGTCTCCTCTTTATCTAATTGCTTTTATTTATCCGAACAATACTCCACAATCATACGCACTAGTTGATAATCCTTTACTGACAATGCTTCCACTTGCTCCACAAGGTCAAGTACGTCGATGCGCCCCTGATTCCCCGTCAAAATGTAATCTGTACTAATACCTAAAATCGAGGACACTTTTATCAGATTTTCAATACGTATAGATTTATTTCCCCGCTCCAAATTTGAAATCATCTGAACGGAAACATTCATCCACTCCGCCATCTGTTCCTGCGTGTATCCTAATTGTCGACGGCGTTCGCTAATTCGCAGTCCGATTTCTTTCAAGTTGATCTCGCTCATAGACAACACCCCATTTCACTTGTAAATATAGTATATTAAATTTTAGGTGAAATAATAAGCACTTTCAGGTGTATGTATTTGACTTTTAGATGAATTTTTACATCTATAGATTGACATTATTAAACTTTTGTTGTATAATAAAGAAGCCAGATTCAACAAAATAAAAAGAAAAAGGAGCCTTTTCTATGAAAAAACTATTATCCCTTGCACTAATTCTCGTACTTACATTCTCTTTTGCTTCCTGTGTTGATGTCTCCGAAACAGGAACAGATAAAAATCCTTCTACAGGTGGCAATACAACTCCTTCTGATAAAACGGAAGTAACTCTTTCAGAAAAAGTTATTTTTAATCAAAATGACGTAGAAATCACCGTTACAGGAATGGACTATTCCGGATTTTTCGGTCCTTCCGTAAAAGTTTTGATTGAAAACAATTCACAAAAAAACCTCACCGTTCAAACACGCGATAGCTCTGTCAATGGAGCAATGATTGAAACAATTTTTTCTGAAGATATTGCCGCAGGGAAAAAAGCGAATTCTTCTATCGTATTTGCAGAAAACGAACTGAAAACCGCCGGAATTCAAACCATCAAAAATATTGAATTCAAAATTTATCTCTTTGATACAGAAAGTTATGACGATGTTGCAACTTCCGAAACGATTACTCTAACCACATCCGCCGATGTTTCGTTCGATCAAATTTTTGATAAATCAGGAGAAACTCTTTACGACGAAGACGGAATTAAAGTCATAGCAAAAAAATTAAGCAGCAGAGACAGTTTTTGGGGCTCAGAACTGTATCTTTATATCGAAAACAATACCGAAGAAAACATTACGATTCAAACTAAAGATGTTTCCATTAACGGCTTTATGGTAGATCCTGTCTTCTCTTGTGAAATACTCTCAGGGAAAGTGGCTTTCTCGTCCGTCACATTTCTTGAGTCGGATTTAACCGACAACGGAATTGAGGATATTACGGAATTGGAGCTGAAGCTAAACATCTTTAATAAGGAAACGTGGGACGATATTAAAGACACGGATATCATTAAAATCTCTTTCAATGGATAATCACATCACTCTAATATCTTCCAATAAAACAAGGTGCATACCACATTTGTGGTATGCACCTTTATTATTTTTTTCGATTATTTCTGCTTGGCTAACCATTCCTTGCGGCGGCGGGCGGAGTCCCGCTTGGGCTTGGTAAACCACAAAAGAATGAGGCAGCCTCCGACCAGGATCGCGGAAAACATCATCAGAAGACCTGCCGAAATGTCGTTGGCCTTGAATTGAGACCACATCGTCAGAACGGCATCATTCCGATCTGCGAAGTCTCGCATAATAAAGCAACGGTCGACGACTTCTTTTTCGGGATATTGGGCGGAGAACTGTCTGCCCAATTCCGCGGTTTGAACTAAAATTCTTCCGTCCTCGGACAGATAATCCTCGGAGACGGTATTTTCGAAATAGTAGGTCAGGTCTACCGTATATTCGCCCTCGTCATCGCCGTACCAATCCTGAACAAGATCGAAGATCTCGTTTCCTGCAATTACGCTGGTGTATCCGATAAATTCCATATTCCGTGCGGCAACGGAGGGCTGGCAAAGGTAATTGACAAAGTCGTGGGCAAGGTCGACGTTTGCCCCCTTGGGCATCACCCAACCGTCGAACCAAACCGAGCCACCGTCCTCGGGGACGGAGAAATTCAGAAGAACGCCGTCTTCCTCCTCTGCAAGGTCCATCGAATAGACCGCGTCGCCCGACCACGCCTGATTGATGTCGATCTTTCCTGAGACGATGTCGCTCTTGCCGCTGTCCACTTCAAGGCCGTAGATGTTGGCTTTCATTTCCTTCAAGGCGGCGCCTGCGGCTGCAATGGTCTTATCGTCGGTACGATTCATCAGATCACCCAAAGCGGTGCGGTATTCCTGCAGGGTGACGATTCCGTCCGCGTATCGTTGATTCCACGCTTCGATCTCGTCCTTATAGGCGGCGACCACCGCGGGGATATAGGCGTCCCGCACGGAATCCTTGATAGTGATTCGGTTTTTATAATCGGTATCCCAAAGAATATCCCAAGACCTGGTGTCTTGCTCATCGACGGCTTCGGGATTATAAATGATGCCGACGGTGCCCCACATATACCCCACGGAATACTCGTCGAATCCGTTTTCTTCAAAGACCTGCTTGATATAGGGTGAGGCGTATTTCGTATAATTTTCCAGCTTGGAATAATCGAATTTTTCCAGGGCGATGTTGTCGTCGGTTCCCTGTTGGGTAGCGGCAATCATCTTCTGAATAACGTAGTCCGAGGGACAGACCAGATCGTATTGGGATTTGCCCGTTTTCAGGGTATTGAGCATCGTCTCGTTGGTCTCGAAGGTATCATACTGAACCTCGACCTTGATGCCCGTGCGAGCGTAATAATCTGCCGCCCAATCCTCCATAACCGAGGGGATCGCTTTGGTCCCGTTTTCGTCCGTGCCGTCGTCGATATAGTCCTGCCAGTTATAGACCCGCAGGGTCACCTGGGCGGCATCGGAGGAAATCCCGAATCCCAAAAAGAGAGAAAGGCACAGGGACACGCTTACGGCGAGGGATAGGATCTTTTTCACCGCTTTCCTCCTTCCCCTTTGCTTCGTCCTTTCCGGATATTCACAAGGACGAGGAGCAGCAAAGCAAAAACGAAAATAATGGTGGTCAGTGCCCGCAGCGTGGGAGGGAGCGTTCCCTTTTTGCTGGTGACACCGTAAACGTAGGTGGACAATGTGGTAAAGGACGTATCCCGCGTAAAGGCGGTAATTATATAATCGTCCAACGACAGGGTGACGGACAGAAGAAATCCGCTGAAAATCCCGGGCATAATTTCGGGCAGAACGATCTTGCGCAACGCTTGGGAGGGCTTTGATCCCAGATCCAGGGCGGCCTCGTAAACGTTGGGATCCATCTGCTGCAGCTTCGGATTGATGCTCAAAACCACGAAGGGCAGGGTCAGAACCACGTGACCGATCAGCAGGGTAATGAAATTGAACTGGACCCCGAAATAAACGAAGAGAATGGTCAGCGACAGGGCCGTGACGATCTCCGCATTCATAATGGGGATCTGGGAGACCCCCTCCAAGGCGGACTTCATTCTTTTTCCGCTGTAATGGATGCCGATGGCACCTGCCGTACCGAGAATGGTTGAAACGGCGGCAGAGGAAAGGGCGACGACAACCGTATTGATCACGGCGGTGACGATTTCCTTGTTCTTAAACAGGTCGGGATAAAGATCCCAAGAAAATCCCGTCCAAGAGCCGATGACCTTTGCCTCGGTGAAGGAAAAGATCATCAGAACCAAAATGGGAGCGTACATCAGAAGCAGCATTATTCCCACGTAGAAGCGGGCGAGAATACGGGTTGACTTTTTCACAGCATCGTACCTCTGACATCGTCTTCTTTCTGTACGTTCTTGGTCGCGAACATACCCACGGCAATCAGGAGAAGCATAACTACGGCAACAATGCTTCCCATATGCCACAAGCCTTGATCAAAATAAAGCTGGATGCTGTTGCCGATCAGCGACAGCTTCCGTTCTCCCATAACGTCGCTGATCACGTAAGACGACATCGTGGGCATAAACACCATCGTTGCCGCGGAAACGATGCCGGGAGCCGTCATTGGGAGGATCACTTGAACGAAGGTCTGCAGGGGGCGGGCTCCCAGATCGGAGGACGCCTCGATCTGACTGTAATCCAATTTCGTCATCGTGGTATACAACGGCAAAATAACGAAGGGAAGATAGTTATAGACCATACCGATCATCGTACAAAGGTAAGGATGCTCTCCGCCGTTCAAACCGATCCAATACAACAGATCGCGGGTAGCGGCGGTGCGCAGAACGAAATTGATCCACATCGGCATAACGAACAGCAATACGATGGCCGTGGGCATTTTGATCTCCCGATGGGCAAGAAAATACGCCACGGGATACCCGATCAGCAGACAAATGACCGTATTTGCAGCCCCGATAATAAACGAAACAAGGATCGTATTCACGTTGGATGCACTTCCAAAGAGTGAGGCAAGATTCCGGAAGGTAAAATTCCCCTCCGCATCGGTAAAGGCATACCCCAGGATCAGCACCAAGGGAATGACCACGAACAGAATCATAAATACGGCGTAGGGCAGGGAAAGCCATTTGCGGGTGAATTTAATTTTTGACATACTTCGACGCCTCCCCACGCAGCTTGAGTCGGATCTTTTCCGCAGGGATACGCACCGAAACGCGGTCGAACTCGTTCCAGGTATATTCCGTGTCCACAACGAAATCCTCGTCGTCCTCGGTGCGGATAATGACCTGATAATGGTTGCCCAAGTAGATCATCGAAACAATCTTTCCGCAGACCACGCCGCCGTCCTCGTTGTCGATAATTTCAATATCGGAGAAGGCAACGTCGGCCAATACGTCCGCATCCTTGAAATCGTATTTCTTTCCGTCGGGAGCGATGACATATCCCTCCTCGTCCAGATGGGAGCCCGCAATCAGCTGGGTCACGTCGCAATCGAACACGCCTCCTGCGATGATAACACGGTTGTCGTTGTCGATATACGCGTCGTCGTAAACGTTGGACAGGATATCCTTCTTCATAATGTGGATCAGGTCGGGAGCGATGTTGACGGAAACGGGAATCCCCGTTTCCATATTCTCGGTGGATTGTACCGTCACTTCATTGCGGCCCACCATCATCGTGTATTCGTAGTGGATGCCCTTAAAGACCTTTTCGGTGAGGATCCCGTCGATCATCCCGCTACCCGCCTCCGCAAACTTCACGTCCTCGGGGCGGACGACCACGTTGACCTTTTCGTTTGCGGGGAAATCGTCCACGCAATCGAAAATATGATTCAGAAAACGAACCTTACGGTTGCCCATATACGTCCCCTCGTAGAGGTTGCTTTCGCCGATAAAGTCGGCGACGAAGGCGTTTTTCGGCTCGTTGTAAATGTCCTCGGGGGTTCCGATCTGTTGAATACAGCCGTCCTTCATCACCACAATGGTGTCGGACATCGTCAAGGCCTCTTCCTGATCGTGGGTAACGTAAATGAAGGTAATACCCAGCTTGCGGTGCATCTCCTTCAGCTCCAGCTGCATTTCCTTGCGCATCTTCAGATCCAATGCTCCCAAGGGCTCATCCAGAAGCAAAATCTGGGGCTCGTTGACGATGGCGCGGGCAATGGCAATCCGTTGCTGCTGTCCCCCCGAAAGGGTGGAAATATCCCGCCACTCAAATTCTTCCAGATCTACGATCTTCAAGGCTTCCGTCACCTTTTTGGAGATCTCGGCCTTGGTCAGCTTTCGATATTTGGTCACCTTGTTTCCGTTGCGATCGGTAACCTCGTAAGGAATTCGCTTCAGCTTCAGCCCGAACGCCACGTTATCGTATACGTCAAGATGGGGGAAGAGCGCGTACTTCTGAAAGACTGTATTTACGGGTCGCTCATAAGGAGGCAGGTCGGAAATGTCCTCTCCGTTGAGAAGGATCTTTCCCGACGTGGGATGTTCAAACCCCGCAATCATACGCAGAGTCGTAGTTTTTCCGCACCCCGACGGACCAAGAAACGAAACAAATTCGCCTTTGTTGACGTAGAAGTTAAAATTGTCCACCGCAGTCGTCTCGTTGTACGATTTTGTAACCCCTACCAACTCAATGATGACATTTTCTTTTTCCATGTTCACCACTCCAAGATTAGAATTTTGCTTCTTTCAATCCTTTCTTCGCCGCAGTTTTGAATTTTGGATTCATACCCTTTGGCTGCGTTTCCAAGAGTTGACTTTGATGACCTCAGTATGGCTCTTCCAACTATATTTATAAGTAAGCAAGGAAAGTGTACCATCTATGTATGACAAAAAAATGTCAAATAGATAAATTTTTTCGCTCGTTTTGTCAATATTTTTACCACACAAACGCTTGCAACGGCAGGGTTTGGGAGAATTTGGAAGATCCCGCATCGAGGACGGAGTCTTTACCGTCAGATTTGTGAATAAAATATTACATTCTCGAAAAACGCTTGCATTTACGGGGAAAATGTGATATACTGTTTTGAGGAAAAATCCCCTTATCACAATTTAAGATCTGTACCCGTAGCTCAGCTGGATAGAGTGTCAGACTCCGACTCTGAAGGTCGAAGGTTCGAATCCTTTCGGGTACGCCAA
>JAGAOB010000060.1 GCA_017623895.1 Clostridia bacterium | reverse complement strand
TCCCTGCCGCCGTCTATCTTAAACTAAATACGAAAAACCGCTTATGAATTTCAAAAACTCATAAGCGGTTTTCTCGTAAGCACTCGTCAATCGGCTGATTTCATTGGATTTATTAAGACATCCTTATGACAACCTGCCTTCCGCCGGTCGTTTCTTCAGATCTTTCGGATGAAACGGTATTTAACTAATGGGAAATTACGACCAAAATTCGTCCGCCGCGCCCTACGGCCCTGCGGCGCTACGGTCCTGCGGCTCAATGGCTCTGCGGCTCTACGGGCCTGCGGCTCAACGGCTCTGCGGCGCTGTAGTCAAAGCGAATCTGTCTTCTAAATGTCGCCCGCCGCGCCTCTGCGTTTTCGCGCAAAGGGAGAGTTGCGCCTAAAAGGAATCGCCTTTTCCCTGTATATCTGTGAAAAAGGAGAAGCGGTTACTTCTTTTTCTTTGGTGAGGGGAGTTGCTCATACATTGCATCAAGCAGCTTGATCAGAAACTCTTTACTGTCAACCTGATCGACCAACAGCAGCTCCTTTGCTCCCGCATAAGGCAATTCACAGCTTGCATTTGGCATCAGAGAAATTGCAGATTTGACAGGCTTTACAAGGAATCTGTCATCATAGATCCCGCCGACGATCTTCCCTCGGTAGTAGAGAATGTATTCGCCCATCATTGCTCTGTACGTGATGCCTTCCAATTCGGAGAGCTGTTCTAATATGAACGCTAAATACTCCTTACTCGACGCCATAATTGCCTCCGCAGAATTTCATCGGTTCAGTTTGGATCGCGGGGGATAATGATTGCACAGACGATATAGGCAAGAATGCCGCTTCCTCCGGCGCAGGTCAAGATAACGGCACCCAAGCGCACAAGGGTAGGATCAATGTGAAAGTATTCCGCAATGCCAGCACAAACGCCGTCAATCATCTTGTCCTTATTCGATTTGTATAATTTCTTTTCCATAGTCAAGCTGCCTTTCGATGTATTTGTCGTATTGCCGTCAAATTCTTATTGATCGGCTTGTATTATATTACACTTTCGTAAACAAGTCAAGGTGACAGATAACGAAATGTGAAGCTGCGGCAAGCCGAATGAAGTTAAATTCTAATCTCGCTTTATGAATAAATAAGCAACGAGCGACAAATGCCGCTCGTTGCTTATTTGGTGGGGACAAAGGGACTCGAACCCATGACCTCTCGCATGTGAAGCGAGCGCTCTAACCGGCTGAGCTATGTCCCCGTTTTTTAATTGCTATAATAGTATAGCACATTTTTTTCGAAAATGCAAGCGGTGTATGTGAATAAATTTCAAAATTTTCCGAGAGCGGAGAAGGGTCTCCGTCTCTCGGAAGAAGGGTCAAAGGATTTTGGGAATCCGAAGGGCGCTCCCTACGGCGAGGACGTTTTGAAGGGGGAACCATTCGGGCTTAATCAAAAAGATGACGGCAACGGTGATGATGACAAGCAACAGCACGATAACGAAGATCTCCCACCAGGCGGCACGCTTTTTCTTCGATTCGGAGGACTTCTTCGCAGCCTCCCCTTCGGTAAGATCCTCTACTTCTGCCGTGTCCTCGATTTCTGCGGGATTGGCTTCCGTGGGATTTGCTTCTGCGGAATTTGCCTCCGCGGATTCTTCGGGAATGGGTGCGGGGGCAGGGACGGTGTCTGCGGGCTTGGGACTGCGAATGACCTCTGCCAAGGGGATCCCGTAGACCTTCGCCAGCCGATTCATCTGATCCAGAGTGGGGGAGGTCTTTGCGCATTCCCATTGGCAAACGAGCTCCACCGATACCTCCATCGCCGAGGCCAGATCTTCAATGGTCATACGGTGCTCCCGCCGCAGCAGGAACAGGTTTCGTGCAAATTCAATGGAATTCATCGTATTACCTCTTTTAACCGACCGCGCCGGTCTTCACCGTGGAAACAAAGGTGAAATAACCTGCCGTCGCGCTGTTTTTCAGAGTGGTTGCATATTGCTGGGTGTTGCCGTCGGGATCGTTGGTGTCGGGCTTGTTCTCGTAAACGATCGTGATTTCATCTTCCGTCACCGCATAGGAAAGCAGGACGTATTCCCACGTATCGGCGGGGGAGGGGGCGAAGGTTTTTGTTGAAGGGTCGTAGACCCGAACCTTTGCGGGGTCAAACGCCGTGTCGGGGTAATAGATCGCCACCTTTTTTAACACGTTTTCCAGCTTTCGCGATTCTTCCGACTCGTCGCCGTCCACGGCGCGGTTCAACGCCTCCACCGAGGACCAGACCGAAGCAGAGGACAGGGTCTTTGCATCGGAAAAAATACCGTAGGAGCAGGGAATGTATTTTTCAAACAGATAATTCGCCAGTTGCTCCTGTTCTTCTGCCGTCAGCTGCGCCAGCGGCGTTTTGAGGATATCGTTAGGCTCCGTTTTGTCGGAGGAATTCACGTCGGAATCGGAATCGGACGGCTTGTCCGAGGTCTCGTCGTCCGACGGACGGACGGATTGGGAGGACTGGACGGTTTGAGAAGCGGTGTCCGTGTCCACGGGTCCTTCTATGGGCAACAGCGAGCAGCCCGTGAGGGACAAAGCCAAGAGGGTGGAAATCAAAAAACAAAACGCTTGACGCATGAAAAACGTCCTCCTTCCCGAATTATATTCTTATTATACCGCATTTTTGTTGCTTTGTCAACGGAAAATTTTCGACAATGCCGTATAAAATTGATTTTCAAGGGAAAACTGTTGACGAAAAGAGACTTCTTTTCTATTTTCTATTCAACGGACGGAGGAATTTCAGTATGTCGTTTCTCGATAAGATTGCCATCCTTCTCGTCACCGTGGGGGCACTGAACTGGGGAAGTATCGGGCTGTTCGGCTTTGATTTCGTTTCCTGGCTTCTGGGCGGGTCCGATTCTCTCTTGACCCGTATCGTTTTCACCTTGGTGGGTATTGCAGGCGTTTGGGCGATCTCTCTGCTGTTTCGTCCTATGCGGAACGAAGTTACCGACGCTTTGGATCGGTAAGCAAAAACGACGAAAAGACCGTATTTCCTGTGGGGAATACGGTCTTTTCTCTTGACTTTTTTGAGGGGCTGTGGTACAATAAAGAAAAAAACGAAAGAGGACCTGTTATGACCGTGGAAGAAAAAGTCGTAGACCTGCTTGCCGAAGGGATCTCCAC
>JAGAOB010000059.1 GCA_017623895.1 Clostridia bacterium | reverse complement strand
ATTTTTATTCCTTCGTTTTTGCGATTTCTTCCACTTCCTTGCGAAGCAGGGGCAGGATTGCGTCGGGGGAGATGTGACGGACGATCTTGTCGCCGCGGAACAGCACGTATTCTCCGTTCGCACCCGTAACGCCCACGTCTGCTTGGCGGGCTTCTCCCGGTCCGTTGACCACGCAGCCCATTACGGCAACCTTTACGTGGGCACGGATGTCCCGAAATTCCTGTTCTACGGTGTTTGCAAGCTCGATGGAATTCACCGTCGTCCGACCGCAGGTGGGGCAGGAAATGACTTCAATGCCGCGGTTATACAGGTCCAGAGAGCGCAACAGGATCTTTGCAGTCTCCACTTCTTCTGCGGGGTCTGCCGTCAGGGAGACTCGAATAGTATCCCCGATGCCGTCCAATAAAAGTGCTCCGATGCCCACCGAGGATTTTACCGTTCCTGATCGAAGGGTCCCGGCCTCGGTTACCCCCAAGTGGAGCGGGTAAGGCGAGGTTTTTGCGAAAATGCGATAGGCATTTACCATCATTTTCACGTCCGAAGCCTTCATTGATACTACGATATCGTCAAAGTCCAACTGCTCCAGAAGCTCCACGTTTCTCTGCGCGCTTTCCGCCAGAGCTTCTGCCGTGGGCTTCCCGTACTTTTCCAACAAATCCTTTTCCAGGGATCCCGCGTTTACTCCTACCCGAATGGGTACGTTTCGTTCTTTCGCTGCGTCGGTCACCAATTTCAGGTGGGTCTTGTCCGTGTTTCCGGGGTTGATGCGGATTTTATCCGCCCCTGCCTCCAAGGCGCGCAGCGCCAAACGATAATCGTAATGGATGTCCGCCACCAAGGGGATGTGTAACATATTCCGAAGTCGTGAAAACGGCTCCGCCGACGCCTCGTCAGGCAGCGCGACCCGCAGAATATCGCATCCCGCATCCTGCAGCTCCAACGCTTGCTTTGCCAAGTCGTCAAAGCGGGTAAAGGGGATGGAGCACATTGATTGAATGGCGATCTCCGCCCCGCCCCCCACGGGGACTCCGCGGGTAACGATCTTCTTTGCTGACGCCATACGATCCTCCTTAATAAATGGGGAAAAACAGGTCCTTAAACGCGACCAAAACCATCAGCCCCAAAAGTAATACCAGCCCGATTCCGTGAATGACTCCCTCCACCCTTGCAGGGATGGGACGGCGTACGATCGCCTCTATGATCAAGCACAAAAACCGTCCTCCGTCCAAGGCGGGCAACGGTAGCATATTCATCACCGATAAATTCACCGAGATCAACGCTGCCACGGAGAGCAACGATATAAATCCGTACGATGCCGCCTCGGAAATGACCGACGAAATTCCAACGGGTCCCGAAACGTATTTCAGCGAGATGCGACCGGAGATCATATCCCCAAGCCCGTTGACGATGCTCGTGATATACGACCCCGTCTGCAGGAAGATCTGTCGGATCACCACGGCAGGCGTCTTTTTTGCACGGTAGACCAAAAAATCAATGGCGGGATAATGCAATCCGTCGTCCACTTCCTCCGTAGGAAAGGTTACGTTCTGCAGGATCACCTCTTGCCCGTCCCGAAGCACGGTCAGAGAAACGGTGT
>JAGAOB010000058.1 GCA_017623895.1 Clostridia bacterium | reverse complement strand
TGCGGGGACGGGCTCCAACGACATCGCTTACGCCGTGGATTTGACGGAATACGCCTGCAAGGTCGGCTGTGATGCAATGCTGGTCGTAACTCCTTATTATAACAAAGCCACTCAGAAAGGGTTGATTCGCTCCTTCTCCGATATTGCGGATGCGTCTACCAAGCCCTTGATCCTTTATAACGTACCCTCCCGTACGGGATGCAATCTTCTGCCCAAGACCTGTGCGGAGCTTGCGGATCATCCCAACATCGTTGCCATTAAAGAGGCCAGCGGAAATATCTCTCAGATTGCGGAATTGGCATCTCTCGTTCGTGGGAAAATGGACATTTATTCGGGAAATGACGATCAGATCGTCCCCGTTTTGTCCCTTGGTGGGAAGGGTGTAATTTCCGTCCTTTCCAACGTCCTGCCTCGCAAGACCGTTGAGATGTGCGATGCTTTCTTTGCAGGAGATCTTGCAAAGAGCCGTGATCTTCAATTGGATCTGTTACCTTTGGTCAACGCCTTGTTCTGTGAGGTCAACCCCATTCCCGTGAAAGCCGCAATGGCCGCTCTGGGATTCGGTGAGAATTATCTTCGCCTGCCGTTGACACCGATGGAATCCCAAAACGAAGCCACCCTTCTCGCTCTTATGCGGGAGCAGGGCTTAAAGGTTTGAGAGGAGATCGGGTATGTCCTGTGAAGTTTTAGTTTACGGTATGGGAGGACATATGGGCCGCGAGGTTGCTGCCCTTGCCCTCGGCGGGTATCGGGGTGTTTCCCTTGCCTGCGGAGTTGACGTGAATGGGTACGACGGGAACGCCGTTTGTCACGCCTCCCTGAATGAAGTTACCGAGAAATGCGATTGTATTATCGATTTTTCCCATCATTCCGCAACCGCGCCCCTGTTGGATTACGCGGTGCGTAAGGGGCTTCCCGTGGTTCTTTGTACGACGGGACACACGGAGGAAGAAAAGCAGATCATTCAAACTGCCGCATCGAAGATTCCCGTGTTTCTTTCCGCCAATATGTCTGTGGGCGTCGCTCTTTTGGTGGAGCTTGCAAAAAAAGACTGCCGCGGCTTTCCCCGACGGGGAAATCGAGATCGTAGAATCCCATCACGACCGCAAGCTGGACGCTCCCAGCGGAACTGCATTGCTGATCGCGCAAGCCCTGCGTCAGGTTCGTCAAAAGGCTGAATTTGTATTCGGTCGTCACGGACAGAAGCAACGTACGAAAGAGGAAATCGGAATCCATTCCCTGCGAATGGGGAACGTCGTGGGAATCCACGAGGTGATCGTCGCTACGGAAAATCAGACCGTCACTTTGAAGCACGAGGCTCACAGCCGTGCGCTGTTTGCTGAGGGTGCGATCGCCGCAGCCCGGTTTTTAATGGGAAAGCCCGCGGGGATTTATGATATGAATTCTATGTTGTCCGAATAAAGGAGATTAGTGTCGTTATGTTGAAGGTATTGAAATTCGGCGGTTCGTCCCTGGCAGATGCGGAGCAGTTCCGCAAGGTTGCCGCCATTGTAAAATCCGATCCCGCGAACCGCTACGTGGTGGCTTCTGCCCCCGGGAAGCGATTTGCAGAGGACGTCAAGGTCACTGACCTTTTGTTGGAATGTTATCGTCTTGCTCGTAAAAAGGAGCCCATCGACGAGCCCTTTGAGAAGATCGAAACCCGTTTCCGTCAGATCATTGCCGATCTGGGGATGACCCTGTCCTTGGAATCGGAATTTGCTACCATTCGCTTGGTGATCAAAAACCGTGCCAGCCGCGATTACGTGGCGTCCCGCGGGGAATACTTAAACTCTATGATCCTTGCGGAATACCTGGGATATTCCTTTTTGGATGCCGAAGATGCGATCTACTTCACCGATGAGGGAATTTTGGATATGGAACGGACCGACGAATCCCTCAAGGTTCTTCTCTCCGAGGCAGATCGGGCGGTAATTCCCGGCTTTTACGGCTCGATGCCCAACGGTACGGTCCGTACCTTTTCTCGCGGGGGATCCGATATTACGGGTTCCATCGTCGCCAGAGCTGCAGAGGCGGATCTGTACGAAAACTGGACCGACGTTTCGGGAATGTTGATGGCAGATCCCCGCATCGTCAAGGATCCCGAGCCCATTCCCTGCATTACCTATCGTGAGCTGCGGGAATTGTCTTATATGGGAGCCAGCGTAATGCACGAGGATGCGATTTTTCCCGTCCGTGAAGCGGGCATACCCATCAATATCCGCAATACAAATTGTCCCGAAGCTCCGGGCACGATGATCGTTTCTTCCGACGAGATGGCAACCAAGCCTCCCCACCACGTTACGGGAATTGCGGGGAAGAAGGGCTTTTCCGCCATTTACGTGGAAAAATCGATGATGAACGGACAAAAGGGCTTCGGCCGCCGCGTGTTGCAGATTTTGGAGGAGCACGGAATCAATTTTGAGCACCTGCCCTCCGGAATTGATACGATGTCTGTGGTGGTCAATACCGCAGAGCTGGAGTCGGAGAAGGACGCCGTTCTTGCCGCATTGCAAAAGTCCGTTGCTCCCGATAAGATCGATGTGTTCGACGATCTTGCAATGATTGCCGTGGTAGGTCGCGGAATGGTCAGCGCTCACGGTACCGCGTATCGGGTTTTCAAGGCTCTTGCACGCGTCGACGTCAACGTCCGTATGATCGATCAGGGCTCCAGCGAATTGAACATCATCGTCGGCATCAACGCCGCGGATTATGAAGCTGCGTTAGATGCGATCTATAAAGAATTTGTGAAGTGATTTTATGATTTGTGATAACCTTTCCTCCCACAACGGTGTTTTGTATTTCAATGGAAGAAATACTCTATCCCTTGCCCAAGAATTCGGAACGCCTCTTTACGTGATGGACGAAGACCGTATCCGTGCCAATTGTCGTACGTACCGTGTTGCGATGAAGGAGTCTTTCGGAGAAAACTCCCTGCCTCTGTATGCGGGGAAGGCCTGCTCCTTTACGGCGCTGATCCGTATCATTAAGGAGGAGGGGCTGGGCCTGGACGTCGTCTCCTGCGGAGAGATCGCCACTGCCGTTAAGGCAGGATTCCCTATGGAAAACGCCTATTTCCACAGCAATAACAAAACCGATGGAGATATCGCCTACGCGATGGACCGCGGCGTGGGATACTTTGTTGCGGATAATAAGGAAGAGGTCGATGCCGTTGACCGTATTGCGGGGGGTCGGGGAATCAAGCAAAAGATCCTTCTTCGGCTGACGCCGGGGATCGATCCCCACACCTATGCCGCCGTTGCTACGGGAAAGGTGGATTCCAAATTCGGCTCCGCCATTGAGACGGGACAGGCCGCTCAAATTACCGAATTTGCCCTATCCAGGGCGCACGTCGAGTTGGCAGGGTTCCATTGCCACGTAGGGTCGCAGGTCTTCGATTCCGACGTGTTTTTAAGGGCGTCCGACATTATGCTGGAGTTTATCGCCGAAATGCGGGACCGTTTCGGATATACGGCACCTATGCTTGATTTGGGAGGGGGCTACGGCGTTCGGTATGTGGATTCCGACCCTGTCCTTGATATTCCTGCCAATATTGCACAGGTTTCCAAGTCCGTAAAGGAAAAATGTCAATCCCTATCGTTGCCTCTGCCTGCCATTCGTATGGAGCCTGGACGCAGCATCGTTGCCGACGCGGGATTGACGCTGTATACGGCAGGTACGGTGAAAAAAATCACGGGATATAAAAACTACGTTTCCGTGGACGGCGGAATGACCGATAATCCCCGATTCGCGCTTTACGGATCGGCGTATACCGTCCTGAATGCAGGAAAGCTTAACGAAAAAACTGACTTGGAATGCTCCGTTGTCGGTCGTTGCTGTGAAAGCGGCGACATCCTTCAGGAAAAGGTGAAATTGCCCGCTTCTACCTGCAGAGGGGACGTTATCGCCGTGTGCACCACCGGTGCCTACAACTACTCGATGGCGTCCAATTACAACCGCATCCCCCGTCCTGCCGTGGTGATGCTCTCTGATGGAGGGAAGACCGCCTCCGTTGCCGTTCGTCGGGAAACCCCCGAGGACGTGCTTTCGTTGGACGTGTAAAAACGCTTGTAACAAAAAACAAAGGGGAGACCGTGAGGCGTGCAAAATTAGCGGT
>JAGAOB010000057.1 GCA_017623895.1 Clostridia bacterium | reverse complement strand
TGGGGAAAACGGGGAATTACGAAATCAGATCATCCGTTCGCTCATACCTTCTTTTCCTGCAAGCAGGTGAAAGTGGATATGGGAAATCGTCTGACCTGCGGCGGCACCGCAATTATTGATGATGCGGTAGCCGTCGGAAAGGCCCAAATCCTTGGCAACCTTGGAGATGGCAACGAAGATTTTGCCGATAATCTCGGCATTTTCTTCGGTTACCTCGTCGGCACAGGTAAGAACGTGGGCTTTGGGCAGAAAGACGATATGAACGGGTGCCTGAGGGTTGATATCGTAGATTGCGAGAACTTCATCGTCCTCGTAGGCTTTTTTCGAGGGGATCTCTCCTGCGACGATTTTACAAAATACACACATAAAAAGCTCCTTATTTCACAAGCGAAACCACAGCGTCGTAAACCTCCGAAAGCTTGGAGGCATCCCGACCGCCTGCAGCGGCACAATCGGGTCTTCCGCCACCGCCGCCACCGCAGAGCATTGCAGCCTGCTTGACGAGGTTTCCTGCGTGATTGCCCTTTTTCACGGCGTTGACACCGCAAGCAGAGGCGAAGGTGACCTTTCCGTCCGCGACGGCGGAAAGAAGAACCACGGCGTCGGGATTGATCTCCCGTACCCGATCGGCAACCGAGCGCAGGAATGCGGCGTCACCGTCCACGGTGCAACAGATAAAGGGAGTACCGTTCACGGCTTCGGCTTTTGCGAAAAGGGATTGAGCGAAGGAAGCGGCTTGCTTTTCGTTCAATTCGGAAATTTGTTTTTGTGCGGATTTCAAATCGTTCATTACCGCTTCACAACGGCCCTCCAGATCGGAGGCGTTCCCCTTCAGGGCGGCGGCAGCACGGTGAATGACCGATTCCTTTTCCTCCAGAAGTACCAAAACGTTCAACCCCGTAGCAGCCTCAATACGGCGGACGCCTGCGGAGATTCCCGATTCGGAAAGAATGTGGAACACACCGATATTGGAGGTGTTTTCCACGTGGGTTCCCGCGCAAAACTCGGTGGAAACGTCGCCCATTTTAACGACGCGGACTTCTTTGCCGTATTTTTCGCCGAACAGGGCGATGGCGCCCGATTTCTGAGCTTCTTCCACGGGCATAACGGTGGCATTTACGGGGAGTGCGGCAAAAATATACTCGTTGACGATGGCTTCGACCTTTTTGATCTCCTCTGCGGTCATTGCGGCAAAGTGGGTAAAGTCGAAACGCATACGGGATTCATCCACATAAGAGCCTGCTTGCGCCACGTGATCTCCGAGAACGGTGCGCAACGCGGATTGGAGAAGGTGGGCAGAGGAGTGATCTCTGCGAATGGCCGCACGGCGGAGGGAATCGACGGTGAGAGTGACACTGTCACCCACGGAAAGAGATCCCTCGGAAAGGGTGCAGAGATGGAGATATACACCCTCGGTCTTTTTCGTGTCGGTGACGTTCAGCAAAGCACCTTGGGAGCGGATGGTTCCCGTATCTCCCACCTGTCCGCCGCCCTCGCCGTAAAAGACGGTGCGGTCAACGACCAGCGTGCAATCACCCTCACTGACCGATTGAACCGATTCGTCGTCAACGAAGATTGCAAGGACCTTGCCTTGGCAGGTATCGGCAGTATAGCCTGCAAAATCAGTCTTCTGCAGGGCAGTAATAGCGGATTTGGTGGCGTCAGACCAGCCGCTGATATTGGCACGGGCGGCACGGGCACGGGTTTTTTGCTCCTGCATAAGAACGTCAAAGCCCTGTTCATCTACCGCAAGTCCCTTTTCCTCGGCAATTTCGCGGGTCAAATCCATTGGAAATCCGTAGGTGTCGTACAGCTTGAACACGTCGGCGCCAGAAAGGGTCTTCTCCCCTGCCTTCACGGCGTTTTCCACCATTTCGGAGAGGATGGAAAGGCCTTGATCGATGGTGGCGTCGAAGCGTTCCTCTTCCAAAGAAAGTACTTTTTTGATATAGGCGGCCTTGTCCTTTAATTCAGGATATGCACCTTGGTTGTCGCGGATTACCACATCACACAATTCGCCGTCCAAAAATCCGCCGTCAATGCCCAAAAGTCTTCCGTGGCGGGCAGCTCTGCGGATGATACGGCGAAGAACGTATCCGCGCCCCTCGTTGGAGGGAAGAACGCCGTCGCAGATCATAAAGGACGCACTGCGGACGTGATCGGTGATGATGCGGATGGAGACGTCGTCGTCCTCCTCGTTGCCGTAAGATTTTCCGGACAGCTTGCAGACAGTGTTAAGAATGTTGCGGATGGTATCGACCTCGAACATATTGTCCACGCCCTGCATTACACAGGCAAGACGCTCCAATCCCATTCCCGTATCGATATTCTTCTGAACGAGCTCGGTGTAGTTTCCGTTGCCGTCGTTGTTGAATTGGGAGAAAACGTTATTCCAGATCTCCATATAACGGTCACATTCGCATCCGGGCTTGCAATCGGGAGAGCCGCAACCGTATTTTTCGCCGCGGTCAAAATAAATCTCGGAGCAGGGGCCGCAGGGACCGGAGCCGTGCTCCCAGAAGTTGTCAGCCTTGCCAAGACGGACGATGCGCTCCTCGGGAACGCCGATGACATCCTTCCAGATGTGGTAGGCCTCCTCATCGTTTTCGTAAATGGAGGGCCAAAGCAATTCCTCGGGG
>JAGAOB010000005.1 GCA_017623895.1 Clostridia bacterium | reverse complement strand
TCAATGGCGTGACGGATGGCACGCTCCACACGGGACGGCGTGGTTTTGAACTCCTTTGCAATGGTAGGATAAATGATCTTGGTCACACCGTTGATAACCTCGGGGTCGGTGATCGCCATTAAAATCGCTCTGCGGACGTACTGATACCCCTTTACGTGAGCAGGGATTCCTACCTCTAATATAATAGAGGTGACCTGCTTTTCCAGATCAGCGGCACTGACGGGGAGATTAAACACCTTGCCTGCAGACTCTCCGTTGCCTTGGGTGTGCTGTTCGGTATAAAGCTGAAGAATCCGCTCCTTGAGAATCTCGTAATCCACGGGCTTGACCATACAGTAATCCGCACCGGACGCCACCAGATTTCGAATCACCGAAACGGTAGACAGAGCCGACAGGGATATGTAATGAACCTTGTGGGGAAGCTCGATCTGGGAGGCTCTGCGCAAGAAAGACAAACCGTCAGATTGCTCCAGCATCACGTCAAACAGAACCACGTGGGGCGACTGCATCGCCATAATTTCCAGCGCGGCATCTACGTCTCCCACGCTTCCCACGATACGGAATCCAAAGGTTTTCAGCACGCTTTGACATTGCAAGCGGGCATCGGGCTGACTGTCCAGGATCAGAATCTTGATTTTGTTTTCAGTTTCCATAGTGTTTTCTCCTTGTGTTGTGTGTTTTCGAGCAGATTATAGCAAAAAGCAAGAAAAACGGCAAGGGGATTTCTGTCGAAGACTCCCAAAAAGCGATAGACACCCCTCGCGGTTCTTCCAAAAAATTCCAACAATTTCTTTCCATTGTGTCGAAATTTGATGTCAAAATATCCCATATTTCCCCGTTTTTGGGGAATTTTGAGGCTTTTTTGGCCGTCGATTTTGCGAGGAATTGCAGGGTTAAAGGAGTAAGCTTTTTGCAATTGTGAAAAAAAACCGACAAATCATTTTTTTTCGTCGACTGCCCTTGACATCACTACCGATTTATGTTATAATAGCCAATGCCGCATAGAAAAGGCTTTCGAAAGGGTCTTCCCTGCCTTCATAGCGAGTCTTAATTAAAATGAGGTCTGAAAATGTACGCAGTGTTTGAAACAGGCGGAAAACAGTACAAGGCTTCCGTGGGCGACGTGTTGTTCGTGGAAAAATTGAACGTTGAAGCCGGTGAAACCGTAAAGTTCGACAAGGTCCTGCTGGTGTCTGACAACGGCGAGATCAAGGCCGGAACTCCTTACGTCGACGGTGCCGTCGTCGAAGCCAAATTGGAAAAGAACGGCAAGGGCAAGAAGATCCGTATCTTCAAGTATAAGGCAAAGAAAACTTATCGCAGACGCATCGGTCACAGACAACCTTACTCCAAGGTCGTCATCACCGCCGTCAACGCGTAAACAGGAGGTGCAGTAAGAATGGCTCATAAGAAAGGTGTAGGCTCGACTAAAAACGGTCGTGACTCCGAATCCAAACGACTTGGCGTAAAGCGTGCTGACGGTCAGTTCGTTCTCGCCGGTAACATTCTCGTTCGCCAGAGAGGCACCAAGATCCATCCCGGTGTTAACGTGGGCAAAGGCTCCGACGACACCCTGTTTGCTCTGAAAGACGGCAAGGTCAAATTCGAAAAATTCCAGAAGAACAAGACCCGCGTCAGCATCTTCGAAATCGAACAATAAGCAATCTGGGGCTCTGAATTTCGGTTCAGAGTCCTTTTGTTTTTCCTCTTGATTTTTGGGAAATTTTGTGCTATAATTAAAACAGACCCAATGAAAGGAGATCTATTATGAAAACCTGTCCTTTTTGCAATCAATCTATAGAGGAGTCTGACATCTTCTGTCCCCATTGCGGACAAAAGCAAGAAACGCAACAGACCGCCGCCCCCGCCCAAAGCGACGAACGGGAACAGGTACAGACCACCGCCTCCGTTCAAAGCGACGAACGGGAAAAAGCCCTTTACATCTTCCGCAGAAATCTGCGTCACGAACGGAAATGTTGGAGCATTTTCGGGGGAGTGTACCTGGGATTTTCCATTTTTTTCTTTGCTTTTTCCCTGCTTTATCTCGTCTTGGCAGTCGGGCTCAAGACCGCCGCGCTTGCCGCGGTTTTTCCCGTGTTTTTCCTATATGGAATTCTAATTTTGCCCATAGCAATCATCGGTCTTGTGATGTCAAGTAAAATCACGGGATACTTAAACGAATTGGAAACGAACCCAAACCCCGCTGTAGAACGGAGCGGCAGCGTGTGGCTCATCGTTATGGGAGCGTTATTCAACAATATCGCCTTGATTTTTATCATTTTGAATTTTATCCACGTAAAGACCCACAAAGAACAGCTTCAACAATAATCGAAAAAAAGCGACGGGAACGCACCCGTCGCTTTTTGTTTGCCGATAGGGAATTCATACCCCACCGCTTTTTTGCTTGTCGACGAAAGAGAAACTTTCTATCGCTCTTTTTGCTTGTCGGAAGAAAGGGACTTTTTCGTCTTTTTTTGCTTGTCGACGAGAAGGGATTTTTTCGTCTTTTTTTTGCTTGTCGACGAGAAGGGATTTTCCCTCGCTCTTTTTGTTTTGCCGACGCAAAAGGGGGTTGATTTTTGTGGAATTTTGTGGTATACTATAAATTAGAATAGTATGCAATCAAACGGAGATTGATTATGTTTATTGACAGCACAAAGCTTTATCTGAAAGCAGGAAACGGAGGCAACGGCTGCGTTGCATTCCATCGAGAAAAATACGTGGCGGCCGGAGGCCCCGTGGGAGGCGACGGAGGCAAGGGCGGCGACGTGGTCTTTCAGGTAGATAAAAACCTGAACACCCTGGAGCATCTGCGTTACACCCATCATATGTCAGCCCGCAACGGCGAGGACGGCAAAGGGGAAAAGATGTATGGGAAATCCGCCGACGATCTGGTGATCAAGGTGCCTATGGGAACGCTGATCAAGGATGCCGCATCGGGTCAGGTCATCAAGGATCTCAGCGACGGAGAACCCTTCATTCTCTGTAAGGGCGGCCGCGGCGGCTGGGGAAATCGTCATTTTGCCACAACCACCCGTCAATGTCCCCGCTTCGCCCGTCCCGGAATCCCCGGAGAAGAAAAAGAAATTATTTTGGAGCTGAAGCTGATTGCCGACGTAGGGTTGATCGGCTTTCCCAACGTGGGCAAATCCACCCTGCTGTCGGTGGTTTCCGCCGCCCGTCCCAAGATTGCGAATTACCATTTCACCACCCTGATCCCCAATTTAGGGGTGGTCCCCGTGGGAGAAGAGCAGTCCTTCGTTATGGCGGACATCCCGGGTGTCATCGAGGGCGCCAGCGACGGCGCAGGCTTGGGACACGACTTTTTGCGACACATCGAGCGGTGCCGTCTTTTGGTCCATTTGGTGGACGTTTCGGGAGAAGAAGGACGGGATCCCATCACAGATTTTGAAATCATCAACAAGGAATTGGCGCAGTTTTCTCCCGAATTGGCAAAGCGACCCCAGATCGTAGTGGCAAACAAGATCGACGCCTCCATTGAGGAACAGATCGACGAGCTGAAGCGATACGTGGAAGAGCGAGGATATCCCTTCTACGCAATTTCCGCCGCCGCCCATATCGGCACGCGGGAGCTGGTGATGGCAATCTGGAATCAGGTCAAAACCCTGCCCCCCGTCAAGGTATACGAAACGGAATACGTGGAGCCCGCAGACACCTTCGATCCGAAAGACCGTTCCGTGCATATTTCCCGCCTCGACGGCAATTATTGGTCGGTGGAGGGAGAATGGCTTTTACGTATTATGCGAGGCATCAACTTCGGAGAATACGAGCAGCTGCAGTATTTTCAACGTATTTTGCAAAACACGGGCGTCATCAAGGAGCTGACCAAGGCGGGCGTCAAGGAGGGTGACACCGTAGATATCTACGGCTTTGAATTTGATTTCGTTTATTAAGGAGCAAATATGAAGCTTTTGCGGAATTATATCATCGTGCTTTCGGCGGTGGCACTGATTGCGGTGATCCTGTCCGTTCTTTCGGTTTCGGGGTATCTGAAGCAAGCGGATCAAACGGTGTTTTCTCCCAAAGACCCGTTGACGGCAGATCAATCCGAGCAGGCCACGGAGGGACTGACAAGACTGCTGAAGCGTGCGATAAGCAATGCAACTCTTCTTCCGGAGGCCCCGACCATTCCCGACGCAACGCCCTGCTATACGTTACAAACCCGAACCGCGGGGGGAGCCTTCGTGGGAGCATATTCCTTGCACGTGATCCGTATGATAGACCGAAACGCCTTGCTGCAGGATCTGACCACGGGATCGTTTTATCGGATCTCGGTTCAGGATTTCGAGGCACTTTTGAGCCACGCCGTTTTTAAGGGCATCGCCCGCGACGGCTTTGCAGAGCCGACGGTGACGGTGGGCTCTACCACCTGCAATGCGGCAAGCTTCGGAACGGTTTTTCTTTATACGCCTCAAGGAACCTTTGAAAAAGAGACGCTTCCCCAAGAGGAAGCTTCCCATACGCTGGAGGTATCTTCCCTTGACGCGCCGCCCGCTCCCGTTGCCGAAGCCTCCGAGGAGCCCGACGCCTGGTCCTTGACAGTGAAGCGAAACGGGACGAATTTCCTGTCCCAAACGAAGGTAACGACGCAGGAATTGTTTTTTCCCACTGAAGCGGGGGACTACGTCTACGAGCTGACCGCCCACTGGAATATGAGCACCACGCGAGATTGGTACGGAGATTTGACTTATGCTCTTAAAATCCACGTTCAGGACCCTCCTCCGTCGACAGACCTTTCGGAGGATACGGAGGGGAAAGTATCCGATTCATAACCTGCCGCCCTACGAACGAGGGCTGTATTACGAGGATTTTGTCTGCCGCTGGCTGACCGAACGGGGATACCACGTTCTCGACCGAAATTACGTCGCCCGCAAGCGTCGGGAGATCGACATCGTGGCAAAAGACAAAGAAACGCTGGTCTTTCTTGAGGTCAAGGCACGAAGAAGAACGTCGGTCTATGCTCCGTTGCGGGCCATCGACCAAAAAAAGAGGCAATCCTTGGCGTTAGCGTCTGCCGATTATCTGCAACAGCTGCGACAGACGGGAGTCGACACCGACGAATTGAAGATTCGGTACGACGTGGTCGCCCTTACCTTTGATTCCAACGGAGTCCCCAGCGCCGCTGACCATTACATTTCCTATCTGGAGCCGAAACGTGAACGTATTTGATCTGCACTGCGATACGGCAACCGAGCTGTATCGCAGAAATCTTCCCTTCGATAACCGCGAGACCCACGTCAACGCCTTCAGCGTCAAGGGACATCGAGTGACGCAATGCTTTGCGGTATTTTTCAACGATACCAAGCAAAATTCCGATGCAATGAACGTGTTTCACGCCGTAACCGAAAAGGTTTTCCCCCAGCTTCGGAACGGAGGTGTAACACCGATTCTGACGGTGGAGGGAGCAGGGGCTCTGGCCCACGATCCCCGTTGGATTGAGAAGATCCACGCCGCGGGATGCCGTATGGCAGGGCTTTCGTGGAACGGAAAAAATCCCTTGGCGACGGGCGCCGTCACAGACGACAGAGCGCGACTGTCTCCCTTGGGCAGATCCGCTGTAAGAGACCTGACCTCGCGGGGAATCTCCGTAGACGTGTCCCACCTCTCCGCCGCCGCCACCGAAGAAATTCTGGAGTTGACCAACGCACCGGTGGTTGCCTCCCATTCCAACGCGAAGGCGGTCTGTGATCACCTGCGAAATCTTTCCGACACCGTTGCCGCAGAGCTATTTCGCCGCGGCGGACTTGTGGGGTTGAATCTTTACCCTGCGTTTCTCACCGACAGACCCACGGCAACCCTCGACGACGTCCTGCGCCACGCAGAGCATTTTCTCACCTTGGGAGGGGACGCGGGGCTTGCGTTGGGGTGCGATCTGGACGGCGTCGACCGACTTCCCGACGGGATGACAGATTTTTCTTCTCTGCAAGTGCTTTACGACCGTTTTTGCTCGGGCTTCGGGAATTGCATTGCGGATAATATTTTTTACCGAAATGCGGAACGCTTTTTCTCATAATTTTTGCAAAGGAGCCTTTTTATGGCACTTTACACCATCGCAGATCTGCATCTCTCCTTTTCTACCCAAAAGCCGATGGACGTCTTCGGAGACCGATGGAAGGACCATCCCGAAAAAATCGCCCAACGCTGGTGCCTGACGGAGGAAGATACCGTAGTGCTTGCAGGAGATTTTTCCTGGGCCATCGATTTCAAGGAATTGACGGCGGATATGGAGTTCCTTCACGCCCTTCCGGGGAAAAAGATCCTGTCCAAGGGGAACCACGATTATTGGTGGGAAACGATGTCGAAGCTCAACAAATTTGCGGCGGATTATCCGTCGGTCTGCTTTCTGCACAACAATTCCTACGAGGTGGGAGACGTGAGCGTTTGCGGAACGCGGGGATGGACCCTGGAGCAGACCAACGAGGACGAAAAGGTGCTGAATCGCGAGGTGGGACGGCTGAAGGCCTCCTTGCAGGCGGCAAAAAAACAGCCCGTGGTCTTTCTCCACTATCCGCCCGTATTCGGGAATCTGCGGTGCGAACCCATCCTGGAAGTTCTCAAGGAATACGGCGTAAAAGAATGCTATTACGGGCATCTCCACGGCATAGGCGCCGTCCAATCGGCGGTGCAGGGAACGGTGGACGGGATCGACTTCCGTCTCATCTCTGCAGACTATCTGGATTTCACCCCTCTGAAAATTCGTGATTGAGCGGATTTTATGCCGATTTTAAGGCATTTCTGCGACAAGATTTCAAACTTTCGCGCCAAACTATGGAAATATAATGAAATATATGTTATAATATCCCTTACGAAAGATAATTCATAATAATATCAAGGAGTACTGATTATGAAATTAGTAAACAAAACCGAAGTCGAAAAGAACGTCGTCGAGCTCGAAATTTCCGTCCCTGCGGATGAGTTTGAGGCTGCCGTTCAGGCTTCCTACCGCAAAAACGTGGGCAAGGTCAACGTCCCCGGCTTCCGTAGAGGCAAGGCCCCCCGCAAGATCGTAGAAAAAATGTACGGCGAAGGCTTCTTCTGGAACGACGCCGTTGACGCTCTTTATCCCGATGCTTACGAAGCTGCCGTAAAGGAAGCAGGCATCACCCCCGTAGACCGCGCCAACGTTGAAATCACCGAAATTGCCGCCGACAAAGGCTTTACGTTCAAGGCAAAGGTCACCGTTAAGCCCGAAGTCAACGTCAAGGAGTACAAGGGTCTGAAGGTGGAAAAGCCCTCCACCGAAGTGACCGACGAGGATATCGCCAATGAAATCGCAGGCTATCAGCGCCGCAATTCCCGTATGATCGACGTGGACGACCGCGCCGCAGAGCTGGACGACACCGTCACCTTCGATTTCGAAGGATTCACCGACGGCAAGCCCTTTGAGGGCGGAAAAGCCTCCGACTACACCCTGAAGCTGGGATCGGGTCAGTTCATCCCCGGCTTTGAGGATCAGATGGTCGGGAAGAAGATCGACGAGGAATTCACCGTCAACGTCACCTTCCCCGAGGAATATCACGCCGACGAGCTGAAGGGTCAGCCCGCAGAATTCAAATGCTGCATCCACAAGATTCAGAAGGAAGAGCTTCCCGAAGTGGACGACGAATTCGTTAAGGACATCAGCGATTTCGACACCCTCGACGAATTCAAGGCAGACCTGTCCAAGAAGATTGCAGAACGCAAAGAGGCAGAAGCCGACCGCGTCGTTTCCGACAAGCTGGCGGAGGCCGTTGCGGATCTGGTAGAGGCTGACATCCCCGATTGTATGTTTGAAAACGAAATCAACGCTTCCGTAAACGATTTTGCTCAGAGAATGGCTTCTCAGGGTATGAATATGGAACAGTACATGCAGATCACGGGTGCGAAAATGGAAGATCTTCGCAATATGTTTGCCGCCCGTGCTCAAGTGGACGTAAAGCTCCGTTTGGCTCTGGAAAAGATCGCTGAATTGGAGGGCGTCGTCATCTCCGATGAGGACGTGAACGCAGAATACGAAAAATTCTCCAAGGAAATGCAGGTTCCCGTAGAACGCATCAAGAGCGATTCCGTCACCGAAAACATTATCAAGGAATTGGCAACCGCCAAGGCCTTTGAATGTGTAAAGGCTCACGCCGAAATGGTCGCCGAGGGCGCCAAGAAAACGGCGAAGAAACCCGCAGCAAAGAAGGCCCCTGCAAAGAAAGCGGAGACTGCGGAAGAAACCGCACCCGAAAAGAAGCCCACCGCAAAGAAGACTGCTTCCACCGCAGCGAAGAAGCCTGCGGCAAAGAAGACTCCCGCAAAGAAAGCGGAGGCTGGAGAAGAAGCCGCACCCGAAAAGAAGCCTGCGGCTAAGAAGACCGCTTCCACTGCAGCCAAATCCACCGCAACCAAGGCTGCTGCGGCGAAGTCTGCCGCAACCAAATCCGCGGCGACAAAAAAGCCTGCCGCAAAGAAGCCCGCTGCGAAGAAAGACGCTGAATAATCCCTTAGATTTTCGGCGATACTGAAACAGAACGGATCGGGGACCTTCCTCCCGAAGAGGAGGGTCCCCGAATTATCAAAAAACACCTGCAAAACGTTGAGTTTTGCATACATATCACAAAGGAGAGATTGCTATGTTGCCGAATAACGCATTAGTCCCCACCGTCGTGGAACAAACCTCCCGTGGAGAGCGGGCCTACGATATTTACTCCCGTCTGCTCAACGACCGCATCGTTTTTCTCGCGGATGAGGTCAACGACGTGACCGCAAATCTGGTGGTTGCGCAATTGCTGTTTTTGGAATCGGTTGATCCCGACAAGGATATCAGCCTTTACATCAACAGCCCCGGGGGATCCATCACCGCAGGAATGGCCATCTACGACACGATGAATTATATCAAATGCGACGTTTCTACCATCTGCGTGGGAATGGCGGCAAGTATGGGAGCCTTCCTTCTGTCCGCAGGTGCCAAGGGCAAGCGTTACGCTCTGCCCAACAGCGAGGTGATGATCCATCAGCCTCTCGGCGGATTCCAGGGTCAGGCAACGGACATTAAGATTCACGCAGAACGGATTCTGGACATCAAAGATAAATTGAATCAGATTCTGGCAGAAAACACCGGAAAGCCCTTGGACGTCATCAAGGCAGACACCGAACGGGATAACTTTATGACCGCCCAACAGGCGAAGGAATACGGATTGATCGATCAGGTCATCGCCCATCGGTAATTCTTGAAAACGCTTTCATCCGAAAGGAACCCAAATGGCTAATCAACACAACGACCCGCGCACCTGCTCCTTTTGTGGGCAACCCTGCACGGGAGATAAAATGTTTATCGCGGGAATCGAGCCCAACGCCTATATCTGCAACGATTGCGTGGACGCCTGCGTGGAATATCTGCAGGCATTGACCGAAAAGAAGCAGAAAAAGAAGGACGACAAGCTTCGGCTGACGATGAAGACTCCCGCAGAGATCAAGGCCGCGCTGGACGAATACGTCATCGGTCAGGACGATGCAAAGATCGCCCTCTCCGTTGCCGTGTATAATCACTACAAGCGCATCCTGAATCAGGACAGCAAGGCAGACGTAGAGCTTGCAAAAAGCAACGTTTTACTGCTCGGTCCCACGGGGTCGGGAAAGACCTTGCTTGCACAGGTGTTGGCAAAAACCCTGAACGTTCCCTTCGCCATCGCCGACGCGACCACCCTCACCGAGGCGGGATATGTGGGCGAGGATGTGGAAAACATTCTGCTTCGCCTCATCCAGGCGGCGGATTTCGACGTAAAGTCCGCAGAACGAGGGATCATTTATATCGACGAAATCGACAAGATCTCCCGTCGATCCGAGAATCCCTCCATCACCCGTGACGTTTCGGGAGAAGGGGTTCAACAGGCGTTGCTGAAGATCCTGGAGGGAACCGTCTCCAACGTTCCTCCCAACGGGGGCCGCAAGCACCCCAATCAGCAGTTTATCCCCATTGATACGAAAAACATTCTCTTTATTTGCGGCGGCGCCTTCGCAGGTCTGGAGGACGTGATCCGCAAGCGCACCCAAACCACCGCCATCGGATTCAATTCCGACGTCACAAGCAAGAGAGACGACGACGTAGGCAAGCTTCTGAAGCAATGCGAAGCTCACGACCTGGTCAAGTTCGGTCTGATTCCCGAATTGGTGGGGCGGCTTCCCGTCATCGTGAACGTAGAGCCCCTGAACAAGGAGGCCCTCGTGCGGATTATGACCGAGCCGAAAAACTGCCTGACCAAGCAGTATCGGGAGTTGTTCCGCCTCGACGGCGTGGATTTGAAATTCACCGACGGTGCCATTGACGCTATTGCAGACCTTGCGTTGGAGCACAAGACAGGAGCCCGCGGACTGCGGGCCATCGCGGAAAAGGTGATGACCAAAATTATGTATCTCACCCCCTCCGACAAGACCATCGCCTCCATTACCGTGGATAAAAACTGCATCCGCGGAACGGGAGAGCCGAAAATCACCCACAAGCAAACCGAACAATGATTTTACCGACTCGGACCGCAAATTTGCGGTTCGAGCCGTTGCCCTTTTTTCTCGAAAGAAAAATACACACGAAATCACGAAAAAATGAAGGAAAAAACCATTATGCCCGACATTTCCACGGTCTTTGAACAAAAGATCCGAACTCTGCCCCTGCTTCCCTTGCGGAATTTGATTGCCCTGCCCAAGCAAACCGTTCATCTCGACGTGGGCCGTAAAATTTCTTCCTCTGCCGTCAGCGCCGCGCTGGCGTCGGACCGCTACATATTCCTTGCCGCCCAGATGGACGTGACGGAGGACGAGCCCCGTGCCGAGGCAATTTTTTCCTACGGCACCGTGGCAAAGGTCAAGCAAATGATGAAGACTCAAAACGGGGATCTTCGCATTATGCTGGAGGTTCTTTGCCGCGCTCAGGCCATCTCCCTGCCCTACAAGGAAAACGGTTATTTTAACGTCACCGTTTCTCTGATTCCCGAATGCTTGGCCCCCATCGGTGCCTCCCTGGAACGGGAAGCGCTGGCACGCCAGGCCCAAAGCCTCTACGGGGAATTATCTCAATACGTGGAAAGCATCTCCCAAAAGCAGATTATGGAGGTTCTCTCCATTGACGATTTGGGATTTTTAGCCGACTATATCACCCAAAATCTCTTCTTGAAGTATCAAGACAAGCAACGAGTGCTGGAGCGTTTGGATCCCGAAGAACGGATGCACGAGCTGCTCGGTCTTCTGGAGCGAGAGGTGGAGATTGCCGATCTGGAAAGTCAGATCGCAGAGCGCACCAAGGAGCGCATTGCAAAGAATCAGCGGGATTTTTATATCCGTGAACAAATTCACGCCTTGGAAGAGGAATTGGGAGAATACGACCCCGACGACGAAATCGCCGTATACACCGACAAAATCAATAAATCCACCGCCCCCGACGAGGTCAAGAAAAAGCTTCTCAAGGAAGTGGAGCGGCTGGCGAAAATGCCCATCGGCGCACAAGAAGCGGGCGTCTCCCGTATTTATCTGGACACATGCCTTGACCTGCCTTGGGGAAAATTTACGAAGGAAGAAGTGGAAATTTCCGAGGCCCGTCGGATCCTGGAGCAGGATCATTACGGACTTTCTAAGGTGAAGGAACGAATCCTGGAGACCTTGGTAGTCTTGAAAAAGATGCCTCAATACAACGGCCAGATCCTTTGTCTGGTCGGCCCTCCGGGGACGGGAAAAACCTCCGTTGCCCAATCCATTGCCCGCGCCACGGGTCGGAACTTTGCTCGGGTATCCTTGGGCGGCGTTCACGACGAAGCGGAAATTCGGGGACATCGGCGCACCTACGTAGCGTCGATGCCCGGAAAGATCATCGAGGCGATTCGGGACGCAGGATCGGTCAATCCCGTCATTCTGTTGGACGAGGTGGACAAGATCGGCAACGATTACAAGGGAGATCCCGCCTCGGCGCTACTGGAGGTTTTGGACCCCGAACAGAATAAAACCTTCAAGGATCATTTCCTTGATCTTCCCTTTGATTTATCCAACGTGCTGTTTATTCTGACCGCAAACACCGAAGACACGATGCCCCGTCCCCTGCTGGACCGCACGGAGGTCATCGAGCTTTCCTCCTATACCCAGGAGGAAAAAATTCACATTGCCAAGGAGCATCTGATCCCCAAGCAGTTGAAAAAGCACGGACTGACGGCAAAGGAATGCAAATTCACCGACGCAGGCTTGAATGATCTGATCCGCAGCTACACCCGCGAGGCGGGCGTGCGCGTATTGGAGCGTACCATCGCGTCTCTCTGCCGTAAGGCGCTGAAGTACCTGGCGGAGCATCCCGAAGAGACGAAGATTACATTCAAACCCGCCAATTTGGAAGCCTTTTTGGGGCCCCGTAAGTATCGGGACGATCCTCTGTCCCAAAAGGATCAGGTGGGAATCGTCACAGGACTTGCTTACACCGCCGTGGGCGGCGAGGTAATGCCCGTGGAAGCCTCCGTTATGGACGGCACGGGAAAGATCCAGCTGACGGGTTCTCTGGGCGACGTAATGAAAGAATCGGCAAACGCCGCCATCAGCTATATCCGATCCAAGGCAAAGCAGCTGGGCATTGACGGCAATTTCTATAAAAACAAGGATATTCACATCCACGTTCCCGAAGGCGCAGTACCCAAGGACGGTCCCTCCGCAGGGGTTACCATCACCACGGCACTGGTCAGCGAGCTTACGGGGAAAAAGGTAGATCACACCGTGGCAATGACGGGCGAAATCACCCTCCGCGGGCGGGTCCTGCCCATCGGCGGCTTGAAGGAAAAAACGATGGCGGCATACAAGGCAGGCATCAAAAAGGTCGTTCTGCCCGCAGCCAACCTCCCCGACCTGGACGAGATCGACCCCGTGGTAAAGGAAACCATTGAATTTATCCCCGCCCAACACATTGAAACCGTGCTGAAATCCGCCCTGACGGAGGAATAACGCAATGGCGATCCATTTCAATAACGCCCAATTCGTCACAAGCTACTTTGACGGAAAAAAGATCGACCGCCCCCAAAAGCCCGAAATCGTTTTGGTGGGGCGATCGAACGTGGGAAAATCCTCCTTGATCAATAGAATTCTCAATCGAAAAAGTCTCGCCCGCGTTTCCTCAACTCCGGGCAAGACCATTTCCGTGAACTATTACGACGTAGACGGCAAGTTCGATCTGGTGGACCTGCCGGGCTACGGCTTTGCAAAGCGTCCCAAATCCGAGCAAGCCGCCTGGGGGAAGCTGACCGAGGGGTACTTCAACGCAGGCAGAGACATTCGCCTGATCCTGCTGTTGGTCGACCTGCGGCATCCTCCCTCCAAGGACGACGAGATTATGTTTGATTGGCTGATGGAATCGGAAACGCTGTTCACCGTGGTCGCCACCAAGGCGGACAAGCTGAACAAGACCGAGGCGAAGAAAAACGCCGACGCGCTATCCGAACGATTCGGAATCAATGTCATTCCCTTTTCTTCGCTCAACGGAACGGGCGTGGAAGCGCTGCATCAGATCATTACGGACCTGGTAGAGGCAGACTGAGCTGCAGAGTCAGCTCAACGGAACGGGCGTGGAAGCGCTGCATCAGATCATTACGGATCTGGTGGAGGCAGACTGAGCTACAGAGCCAGGTACTCGGGAACGTTCCCCCCTTCGCCGCATACCATACGGCGGATCCAAGACGCGCCCAACACGGCCCCCGCAAGGCCGCTTTCTCCAAAGGCGTAAAGGTAATAAAGGTCTTTCCATTGGGCATCCTTTCCTACGTAAGGCAACCCTTTTTTTGGAAGCACCAACCCCTGGGTGAAGCCGTATTCCACCTTTGCCCGCGGAAGTCCGATGAACATTTCCTCCAATTCCGCTCCTAAATTTTTGTATTTTACCCGACACAACGCGTTCGCGTCCAGCTTCCCCCACCGACCCTCAGGAGTCAGCACCGAGGTTGGATGCCCTGCAAAAAGGATGCGGCCGTCGGGCGTGGTCCGCAGATAAGACAATTCGTCGTGATTTTTGATCAGACATCCGTCCTTCCACCCGCGAAACACTGCAACGGGCTGCGTCACCACGACAAAGACCGTCACCCTCTGTCCCAACTGAGGCCGCTTCAGAAGAACCTCGCCCCCGCGGGCATCCACCACCCTTTTGGCTCGGATCTTTTTGCCTGAACAGCGGCACAAAAAGCCGTCGGGGCCGCAGGATTCGATCACGTCCACCCGACTCCCCTCGTAAAGAGACCCACCGTGCAAGGTAATCCAATCTCCCAAATCGCGGCACAGCTTCACCGCATTCAACTCGCCGCCACCGTTCTTCATCATCATCCCGCCCCCACAGGGAAAGGAAAATAATTCTCGACCTTCGGCTTCGTTCAGCCATTCACAGTCCAAGCCGATGTGGCGACGCAGATAATACTCCTCCCGCAAAACGGAAGCCTCCCGCGGGGATGCGGTATAATAAAACTGATCCCGACGGCGAAAATCACATTTGCTTCCCGTATCCTCTACGATTTTTTCCATCTGCTCCACCGCAGCCGCAGCAAGTCGGTACCAGCCTACGGCGTGCTCCTGTCCGATCAGCTCCCGCAGACGAAGCAGATCGGGTCCTCCGTCGGCACTCATTATCCCCGAAGAAAACCGACACGCCCCGTCCCCGATAGTATTTGCGGTGACCACCGTAACCTTTTTTTGGGCTTTTAACAGCTCATAGGCACACAAAAGCCCGCTCAACCCTCCGCCGATCACCAAAATTTCCGTCTCCAGATCCTCTTTCACCGACGGATGGGAGGGCAAAAAATCCTCAGGGACAAAGAAGGGCGAAAGCCCGCTTCCCCAAATTTGATTTTGTTTCACGTAGATTCCCCCTATCGTTTTTCACTTTCATTCTCACCCCCCTTTTCGGATTTTATTCAGAAAGGAACCACCTATGAAAAAGATCATCTGTTTCTTTTCCTTGTTGATGACCGTGCTTCTGTTGGTCGGATGTGCTTCCGATGGGACGGATTGGGGAACGGTAGAACTTGCCCGCCGCGACGCTGAAACCGACGCGACGATCCCCGCACAGCACGTAGCGGTTGCCTTGTCCCCCAACGCGCCTCTGGGTGGAATGGAGATCATTTTTTCCATCACGGGAGAATCCCCCTCAGGGACCGTATCGATTTATAAGGCGGAAAAGGATTACGACACCACCCTTTCGGGGAAGCCCGTTCGGAAGGAATCCTTTTCCCCGTTAACCGAAAAGGTATTGTGGCAATTCCGAACCCTGCCCGCAGGAGATTATCTCATCGTATTTTCCGATCTGAACGCCGCCACTCTGGTCCGATCCATCGTCCCCTCGGATGGGGCAAACGGGAAGATCCTCCATTATCGGAACGGAGAGATTATGACCGACGGAACCTGTGCCCTGACCCTGCTTTGCATCAAAACCGATGACGTCCCCGAACCGAATCTGAACACCTTTGCGTACCCCGTACCAGAAGAATAAGACACACAACGGAGAAGAATATGAACGATCAAAAACACCGCAAACCCAATTTCAAAAGAGAAGAAGTGCCCGAAAACATCGTCACGGGGCGCAACCCCGTAATGGAGGTGTTGCGCGGGGGACGGACAGTCGACAAGATCCTCGTGGCAAAGGGAGAACGAGAGGGCTCGATCCTGAAAATCGTTGCGATGGCACGGAAAAAAGGAATCCCCGTTCAGGACGCGGAGCGTACCCGTATCGAGGCGCTGTCGGGAACGGCAGGCCATCAGGGCGTTCTTGCCTTCGTTACTCCCTTTGAGTATTCCACGGTGGAAGATATTTTGGAGGTTGCCGAAGAACGGGGAGAGCCTACGTGTATCGTCATTCTCGACGGTGTGACCGACCCTCACAACGCAGGCGCCATTTTGCGGACGGCTTGCTGCTGCGGTGCCCACGGCGTCATTCTGCCCAAGCACAATTCCTGCGGAATGACCCCCACCCTCATCAAATCCGCCGCAGGGGCAACGGAATATATGAAGGTTGCCCGCGTGACCAACATCACCGATACGGTGGAGTTGCTGAAAAAACACAATATTTGGATCTACGGAACTGCCGGAAATGCTTCCTCCGACATTTATCATACCGACCTCACGGGGCCCTGCGCCTTCGTTTTGGGGGATGAGGGAAGAGGCATCTCCCGCTTGGTTCGGGAGCATTGCGACTTTCTCATCAAAATTCCGATGAAGGGTCCCCTGGACTCTTTGAACGTATCGGTGGCAGGTGCGGTTATTCTCTACGAATCCCTCCGACAAAAGGAGAACGCCAAATGAATAAGCAAGAAATCGCTTTTTTTGAAGAACAGTATAATACCGCCGTAGCGGCGCGGGACAAGATTCTGCTGAAAACGGGAATCTGCCTGGGCATTGCCGCCGTCTTCGGACTTTTGACCGTCTTGAACCTGCCGAAACTCGCCCTGGCGATCCTTCAGCTGCTGTTTACAGGGTTGATCTGGGCGGCCTGTAGCAAGGAGATCACCCACGGGATTCGCTCTTTTCTCAAGCTGCGCCCCTCCACCGACAGCTTCCACGCCCTGGCGCTGATCGCATCGGCGGCCCACGCCGTCTATATGATGGCAACGCCCTCCCCCGCAGACCCTCATTTTATCAGCGCGGTGCTGTATCTGTCCATCGCCATTTCGATGGGGATGAAATATTTATACGTGGTACAGATCGTCAAAAATTTCGACCTGATCCGAGACAAAAAAACCTACGCCCTGCAGGTGACGGACCTTTCCCTTTCCAAAAAATACATCCGTCAGGTCTGCTCCGTAAACCCCGTCGTAGACTTTCCCAACGTAATACGCACATCCTACGACGGAGATCCCACGGAAAAGAAAAACCGTCAGTTCGTCCCCTTGGTCACCCTGGCCGTTATCGGTCTTTCGATCCTCGTGGCGGTGATCCACAAGGGAACCTTCTTTCCTTCCCTGCTGGCGCTGTTGTGCATTTGTGCCTGCTTCTCGGCAGAAATGTCCTTTGTGCTCCCCTATATCACGATGCAGATGCGGCTCCGCAAATTGGGAAGCATCTTGATGGGGAATTACTCCATTGAGCATCTCAAGGAGGCGGACACTCTTTTGGTGAAGGATTCCGATCTGTTCCCTCCCGAGAACAACGAAATTCTGAGTTTCAATATTCGGAACAAGGCGATGGCAAAGGAAGCCGTCTCGTACACGGCGGCGTTGCTCAAGCTCTCCGAATCTCCCCTGGAGCAAGCCTTTCAGCAAAAATTCCAAGATCTTCCCCTGCGCCTGCCCACGGTATTGCAATGGAGGGTCATCAAAAACTACGGAATCGTCGCTTCCATCAGCATCGACAACGTGCTTTTTGGAAATCGCAACCTGCTTTTGTCCCATAACATTCAGCCGTGGAGCCCCGAAAAGGAAGCAATGCTCACCGCCGCGGGCGTCCAGCTGATGTATCTGACCATCAACGGAAAGATTGCCGCAACCATCATCTGCCGCTACAACGAGGATCCCGAGCTGAAAAAGTCGGCAGAGCTTCTGGGGGGCGATTTCCATCTTTTGGTGGACACCAAGGATTGCAATATCTCCGAGAGTATGATTCAACGCAAATACGATCTTTCTCATACAAAGATCTCGGTTCCCGACCCCGATGAAGCGGAATCCGTGGTAGAAACCCGAGAGGAATTAGAGGACGATCAATCCCCGCCCGTGATGATCTCCACCCAAAACGCGTTGGGGATTCTGGAATCCATCCGTCGCGGCAAGCAGCTGTACAAAACCGTCCAGCTCTGCATTGCCATCCAACAGCTGTCGATCTTAGGAGGACTATTGCTCACCCTGGCAGGCCTGCTTATCGCACCGGGACAGATGTCCTGGGTATGGCCCTTTGCCTTTCATCTGATTTGGGCGCTTCCCGTTGTGGCGGTGTCTCTGTTTAAGAATCAATAAAACAATTTATAGATTTCCATAACATTTTATAGATTTCCGAAGGAGGAATCATCACTATGTCCGGACATTCCAAATGGAAGAATATTATGCACAAAAAGGAGAAGACCGACGCCCAAAGAGCGAAGATCTTCACCAAGATCGGAAGAGAAATCTCCCTTGCAGTTCGTGAGGGCGGTCCCGATCCCGTTTCCAATGCCGCATTGAAGGATTTGATTGCGAAAGCAAAATCCAACAACGTCCCCAACGATAATATCGAACGGGTCATCAAAAAGGCTGCAGGAGGAAACGACGGAGCCAACTACGAGGTTCTGACCTACGAGGGCTACGGTCCCTGCGGCGTCGCCGTTTATCTGCGCTGCGTAACCGACAACCGCAACCGCACCGCAGGCGATCTTCGCCACTATTTTGACAAGTGCGGCGGAAATTTGGGACAAACAGGATCGGTCAACTGGATGTTTGAGAAAAAGGGCGTCATCGTCATTGACGGCGAAGACGTAGACGAGGATCAGCTGATGGAGGATCTTCTGGAAGCGGACATCCTTGACATCGTGGCGGAGGAGGGAGGATTTACCGTCTACACCGACGCGGAAGCAATGTCCGACACCAACGATTTGGTTCTCTCCAAAAACTATACCGTCCTCTCTGCAGAAGTAGCACAAGTCCCCAACAATTACACCGCCCTGTCCGACGAAGACGGCGAAAAAATGCAAAAACTGTTGGATATGCTGGACGATAATGACGACGTCACCGACGTTTGGCACAACTGGGACAACTAATCAAAAAAATGGCGGGCGCCCCGTTCCATTGTCATTCCGTCCCACGCTTGCGCCCTTCCTTTTCGGGGAAAAGCCAATGGCTTTTTTGTTGCACCATTCCTTTCGGAAAAAGCCGATGACTTTTTCGTTGCACCATTCCTTTCGGAAAAAGCCGATGGCTTTTTCGTTGCGCCGTTCCTTTCGGGAAAAAGATAAAGCTTGATTTTCGTTGTTCCATTCCTTTCGGGAAAAAGATAAAGCTTGATTTTCGTTGTTCCATTCCTTTCGGGAAAGAGGATTTTTTATGATTTATACCTCCGTTGACCAGCTCATCGGGAAAACCCCGTTGATAGAGCTGACCCAATTGGAAAAGCAGTTGGGATTAAAGGCAAGGCTTCTTGCGAAGTTGGAATATTTCAATCCTGCAGGGTCTGTCAAGGACCGTGTGGCAAGGCAGATGATCGAGGACGGAGAGCAGTCGGGAATGCTGACGCCCGATTCCGTCATTATCGAGCCAACCTCGGGAAATACGGGGATCGGACTTGCGGCGGTGGCGGCAAGCCGAGGATACCGTTGTATCATCGTTATGCCCGACACAATGTCGGTGGAACGGCGGAAGCTGATGACCGCCTACGGTGCGGAATTGGTACTCACCGACGGTGCCTTGGGGATGGCGGGAGCCATTGCAAAGGCAAAGGAGCTTGCAGCATCCACCCCTAACGGATGGATCGCAGGACAGTTTGACAACCCCTCCAATCCCAAAGCCCATTTGCGGACGACCGGTCCCGAAATCTGGCAGGATACCGACGGAAGCGTCGACATTTTTGTCGCAGGCGTGGGCACGGGGGGAACAATCAGCGGAACGGGAGAATATCTCAAGTCCCAAAACCCCGATCTTCGAATCATCGCCGTGGAGCCTCGCGATTCCGCCGTATTGTCGGGAGAAAAAGCAGGCGCACACAGACTGCAGGGCATCGGAGCAGGGTTTGTTCCCAAGGTGCTGAACACTGCAATTTACGATGAAATCTCCCGCGTCACCACCGACGAGGCTTACGCCGCAACCCGTCTTTTGGGAAAAGCGGAGGGGGTTTTGGTGGGGATCTCTTCGGGTGCCGCCCTTCACGCCGCCATCGAAGCGGCAAAGCGCTCCGAAAATATGGGAAAAACCATTGTGGTCCTTCTCCCCGACGGAGGCGACCGCTATTTATCCACCGATCTGTTTTCAATCTGAAAAAGCACGGACGGAAAAATTCCGTCCGCGCTTTTTTCAAAGTTCGTTGAAAATTCACATATTTTTCAAAAAAATAGAACACACAATTTCCTATCTATGCTATAATATATGTAGTAAACACTACAACGGGAGATGATTTTGTGAAGAAAAAATTCACGCTAAAGCTGTGTCTGGCCACGGTTGCACTCTTAACGGTGATAGCCGTTGCCGGGATTTTCTCTTTTGCCCAGCCTGTCGTCACGGAGGTCTCGACCGAGGCCGAGCTGCGTGCGGCCGTTGCCAACGGTGGAGAAATTAAGCTGACAAGCGGCATCCTGATCGGAGATTTCGGAGTCGGGACCATCGCACCGATCGTTGTGGAAAAGGATACGGTTTTGGATCTGAACGGATTCCCCTTGGAATTGACGACGAGCGGATCAAAATCCCTGTTCACCGTATGCGGAGCCTCCCTGACCGTTAACGGGATTGAGGGAAGCAACTCCTTTTTGGGGTACAACGGCGACGGAAGCGTCTTTCGCGTCGTAGGTGCCGAAGGAAAAGAAACCTCGGTCACCGTAAACTATGCTCAAGTCTACGCAAGACAAGGCGGGGATTTTCAGAATCCTCTCTTCCCCGCAGGCAATTTTGAAATTTTGGCAGAGGGGAACGCCACCGTTCCTACCGTAACCATCAACGGCGGAAGATTTTTCTGCCAGAATGGTGAGACTTCTTGGCTTGGGCCTGTGGTGGCGGGCAAAACCGAAGCCCTTACCGTCAAGGGCGGTGAGTTTGGAACGGACCCCTCCGCGTATTTATTGGAAAATTACGCCGCACTTCGGGAATGGGACAATTATTACGTTCGTCCCATTGCAACGGAATACAGCGAAGCATTTCAAAAATATTTGGACGAAGACGGAAACTTTGTTATCAAATATTATCAACCAGAAGAGGGCGAGCCTTTAGACCCCTTGTTTGATACCCTTTCGATGTCCGAGGAGCCCCTGACGTTCTATTTGAGCACCTTGGATGAAACCAATTCCACGATCTACGTCTCCCTTTACAACCGAGAAAGCGGAGAAATTTTGGAGACCCACTTGGTTCACTTCGTGTTCCGATGTGATCCCGCCATTCGGGAAATGGTCAAGGACATCATTGAGCTCATTCCCGAGGATCCCAACGGCTACTATTTCACCGTGAAGGATATGGAACTGATCAATTATTGGATGTCGATGGATGAAGAGCGGGAATACACGGGCAGCCTGATGCAATATTCGGGAGAATTCCGCGAGCTTGTAAATTATCGCAACTTCTCCCTTGACCCCAGAATGGGATGGGATACTCCCTTCTATACCGAATATTTCGGACCGGGGAACTTTATGCACGACGGCACGGTCTACGGAATGATTGAAATTGGTGCAAAGGCTCAGCACATTCTTTACGTTCCCGATAACACCCCCGAAAACCGTCAGGCACTTATTGCCGCCGCACAACAGCGGATCGATGAATATCTGGGAGAAAACAGCGGCATCACGGTTTCTTACGCAGATACCGCTCAAGAATGTTATTACCGTTGGTATTTTAAGTATTTCTCTTGGGAATGGGAGCAATATTTGCCCAACGCCACCTATGACGAATGGCGGCAATCCGCCTATGTTCCCGCGGTGGACGATGGGGAACTCCAGCTCTGCTCGGGGATTCAAGGGCTGACGACCACCGATGATTGCTTCCAAGTAGTCATCAACGGAGTGACGCACTACCTGTTTATTCTGCCCGACAGCAGCAATATGGTCTCCCCCGTCTGCAAAACCGCAGACGCAGTGACCAACGTCACCATTTCCTCCAACAACCCTACCCTGCCCCTCGATACGATGATTCAAATTGAAAAGCTCACCGAGGGAACGGAATACGAAAACGTCCTGGACGTTTTGGACGTAGACGTTCACGAAACCTTTGACATCAAGCTTCATTCCCAATCGCTGGATCAGTACATCACCACCTTGGACAACGGAAAATTCGAGGTTGCAATTCCCATTCCCCAAGAGTGGGAAGGAAAGGATCTGATCGTTTACTACGTAGACGAAAACAACCAAGTCACCGATTACCCGGTTACCTACTCCGATGACGAGAGATGGGCGATCTTCGTTACAGACCACTTCAGCATCTACACCTTGGCAGAAAAGGCGGGAGACGATACGAATTCCGGAAACGGATCTACCGACTCCATCACGGGCGGGTCCTCAAGCGACACTACCGATTCCACCACGGACGATACCACCGATTCCGTCACGGGCGGATCCTCGAACGTCACCAACGGTTCTGCCTCGGGCGGGGCTTCGGGCAACGCCACCCAAGGAGGCGCTCAAGGCTCTACGCAGGTCCAGAATCCCTCTACCGCAGATCGGAACATCGCAATCTTGCCCACCGCACTTTTAATGGGCGTGATCCTTACCGCCGTAACGGTTCTCTTCCTGAAGCGGAAGAAATCCTGATCCATCCCTGCAACAAAAAAATCGCTCCGACAGAGTGTTCTGTCGGAGCGTAATTTTTTTATCCTTTTTCGCCTCGGATTCGTTTCAACCAATCCCTTTTCTTGAACCGCTCTTTTTTTAACCGTCCTTTTCCGCCTCGGCAAGAACCGTCTTGTAGGCCTTGCGATCGGTTTTACGCAGGATCCGCAGCTGGTGAATCATAAACTTGACCAGATCTCCCTCATTGACCGACTTAAAGATCTGCTCGGTATCCCGATACGGAAGGTTATAGGCGTTGCAGATTTTCAAAAGGCTGTCGGGGGAGGGGGTGACGGGGTTTCCCGTGCGGGGATCATATTCCTTTTCAATGGAGGACAAATAGGTATGGGAAATTCCGATCCGAGCAGAAGCCTCCCGCAAGGACCATCCCTTTTTCATACGGGCTTCGAAAATGCGTTCTCCGAAGGATTTCATATCAGTCCTCCCGATGCTGGTCGAGATTTTTCAAAAACGATTTACGATAAATGGGGGCAACGCCGTATTCCAGAAGCTTTCGATAATGCTCCTTGGTAGGATATCCCTTATGCTTTTCCAATTCGTATTGAGGATATTCCAACGCCAGCTGACGCATCATACGGTCTCGTGTCACCTTGGCGATCACCGATGCCGCAGAGATTGAAGGACATTTTGCATCCCCCTTGACAACGGCACGGGCAGGAATTTCCAATCCCTTTGGGATTCGGTTTCCGTCCACCAACGCAAAGCGGGGCGTCTTATCCAACGCCGCGACGGCGCGGCACATTGCAAGGTAGGTGGCGTTGAGAATATTATAGGCATCGATTTCTTCCGGCGTTGCGATCCCAACTCCCCAAGAACAGGTGCGGATAATTTCCTCGTATAGGGCCTCCCGCTTTGCCTCGGACAGCTTTTTGGAATCGTTGAGCCGAGAAACGTCAAAGCCGTCGGGAAGAATCACGGCTCCTGCCACTACGGGACCGCACAAGGGGCCCCGTCCCGCCTCGTCAATACCGCAAAGATCGGGAAATTCCTCCCGATAAGGCAATTCTTCATCCCAAATCATTCGATGATCTCCTCGGCGTTCGGCACGTCGGCGACACCTTCTTCGGTTTTTTGCTCGGGGCGTTCCAGGGTGATACGCCCGATCTTTGCGCCGCGGAATTCATCCAACAGCGTAATGGCGGTGCGTTCCTCGTTGACCTCTCCGCCGCTGACCGCGAATCCCCGCTTCCGTCCGATCTGCAAAAACAAATCGTAGGCCTTCGGCTCCAATTCGGTCAGCTTATAGCGGGCTTTTAGTTGCTCGGGATAATACTTTGCCAGCATCGCAAGCAGAATCAACGAAAGCCCCTCCAGATCGAGGATGGTATCCTTGATGGCACCCGTGATGGCAAGCAGTGCCGCATCGGACTGGTTTTCCAGCTTAGGCCACAAAATACCGGGGGTATCCAAAAGATCGATTCCCTCTGCAAGGGGAACCCATTGCTTTTTCTGGGTAACGCCGGGGCGGTCTTGAGCCTCGGCACGACGGGCACCGCAAAGGTTGTTAATAAAGGTGGATTTCCCCACGTTGGGGATTCCCAGAATCATCACCCGTGCCGTACGGGCAACAATTCCCCGTTTCTTATCCCGCTCCGCCTTTTCTCGGTAGGCTTCCCGAATGGCGTTGAGCACGGGCTTGCGATCGTTTTTGTCTCGGCTGTTTCCGAGAAGCACGGTGTATCCCAAGCCACGGTAATACTCCGCCCATTTTTTATTTTGGACGGGGTCTGCAAGATCGCTTTTATTGAGAATCAAAATTTTCGCTTTGTTGCCGATCAGCTCGGCAATGTCGGGGTTTTTGGACGCGGTAGGAATCCGCGCATCCACCAACTCAATGACGATGTCCACGTTTTTTATGGTATCAAGAATGATACGGCGGGTCTTCGCCATATGCCCGGGGTACCAGTTAATATCCATAAAAACACTCCTCGTTATTCACAAAATCCAAAATCACTTAAGGGCCAGAACCGCAGAATTACCCGTCCTGCCAGCTGACTGATCTTCACACAGCCAACCTCCTTGTAGCGGCTGTCGAGGGAAATGGCACGGTTATCCCCCATAACGAAAACACACCCCTCGGGGACGGTGATGGGGTTTTCCGTGGTTTTAGGGATGGTTCCCATCCCCTCCAAATAAGGCTCGTCCAAGAGCTGACCGTCCACAAACACCTGATAGGTATTGGGATCGATATAAACCGTCTGCCCCTCCAAGGCGATGATCCGTTTGATCCAAAGCTCGTCTTCGCCTTTCATTTCGGGACGAAATACTACGATATCCCCTTGATCGGGAGTATAGAACAAATCGGAAATAACGTAACGGTCTGCGTGGTGCATCGTGGGAACCATAGAGGTTCCGTCCACCACCCCCGTACGGCAAATGAGAGTCAAAACCAAAATCGCGGCAACCAACGCCCCGACGATGATCTCCATAAACTCCACGATGGGAGAAACGGCGCTGCCGCCCTTTCTTCCCGAAGACGGAGCCTCGCAACGGGTTGTCCCCGTCGACACTTGATCAGCTTCGGAGGATTCAAAAAGAGGCTCACCCTCTACGGAAGAAACGGAAAAAGCGTCGGCTTGCACTTCCTCGTCGCCCTGATTCGGATCGGAACTCTGTGCAGAGATCCGAAAGGAATCCGAGATACTGCTCAGCTCCCCATTCTCCGGATCCGCGGGGGCAACCGAAAGGGAAATTTCCGATTCCCATAAAGGGATTTGGCCCTCGGCCTCCTCGGAAGAAATGTTGAGGTCCTCCTCACGCTCCGATGCAAGGGAAGATTCTTCGTCACGATTCGGGGTGAGAGACAGGTTTTCTTCGCGCATAAGCAGCTCTCCTTTCCTGCAATATAATGGGTAAGAAAAAACAGTTCATAGAAAACTTCTTTCCTACGAACTGTTTCTCTCCTGTTCGATGAAAAAGGAAGAAACTTACAGAAGTTCCTTAACCTTAGCGGCTTTACCGGTTCTGTTACGCAGATAGTAAAGCTTCGCACGACGAACCTTACCACGACGAACTACTTCAACCTTTGCAAGGTTGGGGGAGTTGACGGGGAACGTTCTCTCCACGCCGACGCCGTAGGAAACACGGCGAACGGTGACGGTTTCGGAAACACCGCCGTGCTTTTTCGCAATTACGGTGCCTTCAAAAACCTGGATACGCTCTCTGGAGCCTTCTTTGATCTTCACGTGGACGCGAACGGTAGAACCGATTTCAAACTTGAAGGGCTCTTCCCGAAGCTGATCCTTGGTGAAGTTGTCAAGAATCACGTTGTTCATCTCTCAGTACCTCCTGATTTAGTCAAGATAAGTAAGACGTTCGTGCTGAGGGCAGAGGACCGTCCGAATCAAGCAACAGTTATTATACCATAAATACAGAGGAATTGCAAGCAGAAGTTTCATTTTTTTTAATTGTTCACAAAAAGTTCGTTTATTCCCGTAAAAAGAAGTCATACTTTTGTCTGTCTTTGGAGATTGACGGCATTGCTGTTTTATGTTATAATAAGGTAGAACACACAACGGAAGCGAAAGAATTTTCGATGCAAGGTCGTCTGCGGCGAAACGAAAAAAATCGATACAAGGACATCTGCACGAAACGAAAGGATTCTCTATGAAAGGTCGTCTTACGGCGGCGGGACTGATTCTCGCCCTCTGTCTTTCCCTCTCCGCGTGCACGGGCGGGACTTCCTCCCAAGCCCTGCTGCGCGGAAGAAAAACCGAATATACCGAAACTATCGCCTATGCAAACCGTGCGTGGGGAGGCGTTGGGATGACCGAATCCGACGGAAAACACACGCTGAAAAATCTCACGGCTCAAATGGAATTTACAGAAGATGCGGCAGGGTTGCAGTCGATGATCTCCCTGCAAACGGGGGAAAGCATTTTGCAGAATACTGCCGTCACCTATCTGACGAAGCCTGACGGGACCGTGGGGCAGATTTTCGGCGGAACCGAAACGACTGCACGGGGGAATTACGGCGTCAGCCACTACCGAACCGATTCCGACGTGCGTTTTCGGAGCGGTGTAGACCAAGCCGAAGTCTTAAAGGAGTATGATCTCTCCAAAACGGAGGCCCAAGAAGCCTTTTCGATCCTGAAAAACGACGTTACCCCCGAAGGGACCCCCGAAGGATTGAAGATTACCTCCCCGGGGAAAAGCCGTTCCCAATTCGGAGCCCGCTATTTGGGTCTTGATCTTGGGGCTGATCAACGGTTTTATCTTTCCGTAACCCTGAAAGCTACCGACGTTTCGGGATTGAAATGTTATTTCTCCACCGACAAGGCCCCCTTAACCGAGGACACGCTATTGGGCACGTTGGACCTGTCTACTGCCCAGGGCGAAGCCTTCGTGACCCTGACGGCGGAGATCGAAAACGAGCTTTGGACGGGAGCTTTGCAGACTCTTCTGTTCCGCCTTCCCGAGGGAGAATCGGGGACGGTAGAGATCTCCCGCATCGCGGTTCTGACGGCAAACGACCCCGTAGACGAGGGGATTGCAAGCGCCTTGTGGACGGTCTATTCCGACCGCATCTATTTCACCCAAGCCCTTACCCAAGGATCCTACCAAGAGGCTACCACGGTTTTTTCGATCCACGGCGGGAAATGTACGGATGTGATCGAAACCGAAGACTCCATCGGGCTGAAGCTGATCGACGGGTCGGTGCTGGGCTTTGTCCGTCCCCGTAACGGCGGAACGCTGAGGGTCGAACGGACGGACTCGGAGGTCCGCGTGATTCTGACGTGGGATCTTTCCGTCGAGCAGCCCGAGGTAACGCTGCGGATCTATTTGAACTATACCGACACCACGGAGGAATTGGACCGTATCGCATCGGAGGAGCGAAATCCCCTCCCCGCGGAGTATTTTACCTTACAAGGTGCGGAATTTCAGGGATATGATCCTAAAGGCGGAATCTACCGACTGAAACGAACGGAGGATCAGGTAACGGTTTCGGTGAAAAAGAACGACCGTACCGTCTACGTGTATCTGGAGCCTGCGGAAGGCTTTGCGTGGAGCCTTTGTGATCGGAAAGGAAATCTCCTGCCCTTCTTTGCGGGGACAACCTTCCCTCTCTGTGCAACGGAGAAAAAGCTGACGGTTCAATTGAATTCCAAGCCCTCCACGCAGGACGTGGAAATTCCCCCATTTTTTGATTCCTTGGGACTCTTGAAGCAATCCCACTCTGCCACGGTTCTTCACGGACTTTGTGCCCAAAATACCGTAGAATATCTTGCCCTTGACGGAAGTTATTCCCTCACGCTGACCGCCACCCGCCTCAACGGCGGCACTGCCACGGTCTACGACGTGGAATACGCCTTCCGCAAGCCTGTCCGCGTGGAAAGCCTGCGGGAATCGTTCCCTGCATTTTCTTTTGAATTAGATTACGGATTTGACGAATACTTCTATTTGAATGGCGAGGGTCAACCCGTCTCCGCCGTAGCAGGAAACGAGAAATTCGCATACCTCGGAGCAATGCCCTACGTGGGATTGTCTGCCGACGAGGCCTCGGCGGGTTGGCTGATCACGGAGGGGCATCTGACTACGACGGGAGTTCCGTCCACCGCCATAATGTGCTTGCGATACGAGGAGGTTTCGCAAGATTCCCCCAATAAGCTTTATCTTTCCTTTGACCAAGACAAAACCTCCTTTGTCACGGGAGACACCCTCACCGCCCGTATCATTTGCTTGGAGGGAGAAACAGACCAAGCCACTTTGAAGAATTTGCGCAACAGCGGAAATTTCCGCTTGATTCAAGCCTCCCACCGAACCGACGGAACCGTCATTGCCACGGGAATGGAAGACTCGGTGGTGATGTGTATGGAAGGATTTGATCGCTACGTCCTTCCGAAGATGACTGCAAACGGGGAACCCTTTTCCCCCGAATATCACGTCTACGTGGATGAAAACGGATATTACGGCTTTGCCTTTTCCGTGGCTGCCGGAACCGAAATCAAGGTTACGGATTAACCTCAAAAAGTGGAATCCCCTCATTAAGGAGAAATAACCTATGGATGTATTCAGTGTTTTGACTCTCATCGGCGGACTGTGTCTGTTTTTGTTTGGAATGAGTCTGATGGGAATGGCGTTAGAACGCCGTGCGGGCGGGAAGCTGCAATCCCTTTTGGGAAAGCTGACCACGAACAAAATTGCAGGCATTTTTACGGGGATTGGGGTCACTTCGGTAATCCAAAGCTCCTCGGCGACCACCGTAATGGTCGTGGGCTTCGTCAACTCGGGGCTGATGACCTTAAAGCAGGCCATCAACGTCATTATGGGAGCAAACGTCGGGACCACCATCACGGCGTGGATCCTGAGCTTGGGAGGAATTCAAAGCGATAACGTCTTCGTCCGCCTGCTCAATCCCTCCTCCTTCACCCCCCTTTTGGCCTTGATCGGAATCGTGCTTTATATGTTCTGTAAGCAGGACAAGAAAAAGGATACGGGAACCATTCTTTTGGGCTTTGCCGTGCTGATGTTCGGAATGGAAACGATGACCGACGCCGTTTCGGGATTGGCAGACGTTCCTGCCTTTCAAAATTTGTTTTTGATGTTTAAGAATCCTATCTTGGGCGTTTTGGCAGGAGCTCTTTTGACGGCGGCGATCCAATCCAGCTCCGCCTCGGTAGGGATTTTGCAGGCGCTGGCCATCACGGGGCAGGTATCCTACGGCGCCGCCATTCCCATCATTATGAGACAAAACATCGGAACCTGTATCACCGCCCTTCTTTCTTCCTTCGGAACCAACCGAAATGCGAAGCGGGCGGCATTGGTACATCTTTCCTTTAACGTCATCGGAACCGTGGTTTGGCTGACGGTGTTCAGCATTGTCAACGCCATCTTCCATCCCGCTCTATTTGACGAAGCGGCTTCCCTTTCGGGTATCGCCGTAGCCCACTCCACCTTCAACGTTTTGTGTACCCTGCTGCTTCTTCCTATGTCCTCCCTGCTGGAAAAATTGGCCTATAAATTAGTTCCCGAAACCAAGAAGCCCGATACCGTAGCAGAATTGGACGAACGCCTTTTGGCAACCCCTGCGGCGGCGCTGGTGCAATGCCACGAGCTGACCTATGAAATGGCACGAACCTCCATCCAATCCTTGAAAAACGCGATCTATTGCCTGACCGATCTTTCCCCCGAAGCTGCCCGTGATATTCGGGACGCGGAAGAAAAGGCAGACCACTACGAGGATATTATCGGGACCTATCTGATCAAATTGAGTTCCAGCCAAATCAGCGACCGCGACGGCGCGGAAGCGGCAAAGCTGCTCAAGATCATCGGAGATCTGGAACGCTTAAGCGATCACGCGGTCAACCTATTGGATTCCGCAGAAGAGCTCAAGACAAAAAATCTTTCCTTCTCCCCCTCCGCCATCAATGAGCTTTCCAACGCTTCCAAGGCGATGGAAGAAATTCTTGACTTTTCGCTCATTGCATTCGTGGACAACGATATGGTAGCGGCAACGTCGGTAGAGCCCTTGGAACAAATCATCGACAAGCTGAAGGACTGTATGCGGAACAATCACATTTTGCGGATGCAGCAAGGAGATTGCAGCTTCGAAACAGGCTTTATCTGGTCGGATATTCTGACCAATTTAAAGCGCGCCTCCGACCATTGCTCCAATATCGCAGGCTGCGTCATCGACGCCGAAGCAAAGAACCTGAACCTCCACGAATCCATCCGCGCGATGAAAGCCGACAGCACCGAATTCAAAGAGCGCTACGCGTCTTTCGCCGCAAAATATCTGTAATCACAAAACGCAAAAAAGCTTCCCCGAGCCTTGGGGAAGCTTTTCTTTTTGCACACCAATCCATCGCCCGTCACGGAGCTTGAAAAATTGCCAAATTGGGAGGAAGAAAGGTAAAGGCGAAAAAAGAAAACATCCAAACCAAAAACACCACCGCGGCAAGAATGTTTTCCCCCTCACTCTCCTCCTTTTCCCTCGCGGAAAACCGCCGCTGCAGTAAAAAATACACCGCCGCCGCTACGAAGTAGATCCCGATATCCACCCACGCAAACCGTTGCCCCACAATCCCGCTATAGGTGTAATGTGCCACGGGAATAAATAACAATGCCAAGCTCAGCGCCCATACACGCGACGCAAAAAATCGAGGCTCCTTTACCCCCAAAAAGCCTTCCACGATCCACCACAACGCCACGGAAAAGTACAACAGCTTCAAATGCTCCCAAATACTCTCGTTAATCGGAAAAAACAGCCCCGCAATCGCCGTCTCTCCCAACCATTCGTAAGCAAAATGAAATAGCGTTCCCAACACGCCCACAAACAAAAATCCCCAGATCAATCGCTTCACAGAATTTTGCATACCTCAACCTCCATTAGTATCAGTATACGAAAAATTCTCTCAAATTATTTGTCCGAGACACCTTTTCTTTTTATTCATCACGCACGCGCACGTTTTTTTAGTCGAGAGCCTATTCAGCAAGTGCAACTGCCGAAGGATTCCACGGGAAGTCCCTTTCCCCCAAAGGACACGCTTTAACGTATGTTGACAAATCATAATTTTCGTGGTATAATATGTGATGCCAAACAAAGTAGAATAAGGAAAGCTTCATAACAAGGGGATATTATACTCCTTTTTGGTTATCATCCGATATGGGCTTGGTAAAAACGCAACTCCACTCGGATGGTAATAAGGTTTTCCTTTTCTGTTTGGGCTTTGTTTGGCGACAATCGGGGTTGCGCTTTTCGGTGCGGCGACTTCGGTTGCCGCACTTTTTTATTATATAACATCGCGAAAATTTCAAATGCTATATAAACAATAAAGAAGGAGATAATTATGGAAAAGAACAACGTACTCTCTCAAGAAAAGCAAGACGAGAATATTGAAATCATTGAACCACTGTCTACAGAAGAAACCTTACAATCAATGGTGGAAACGATAGACATTCTTCGGAAAGAGCACGGAGATCAAGACGTATCCAACGAGGTGAGAAACGCATTAATCGAGGAACTCGGCGTAGATAAAGACGTCGCAAAGGGGTGGAAAAAGATCACAGACATTTTAGATATGATCGACACCCACGAATTGGCAAAAAATCACCCGGAAATAATGGGGAAAATGGCACGAAAAATTGGATCCCTCGTTGGGATATTCTATGGTCCTGTAGGAATTGTTGCTCAAAAGATTCCGGATAACGTTGCCGGAAAAGTCGTTGAGTTTGCCGGACTCCTCGCCCCCGAGCATATTTTGAATGTGGTTGCAAAGGATCAGTTGAACCGTGCGCGAGAAAAAAGGATGAAAGAACTTCTTATACTGAAAGAACAATTCGAAACGACCGCAAACCAAAAACTACTCGTCGTTGTCTACGAGGACGAGGTTTTACTGAATCGAATCCACGAATTAGTCGAAACAAACGACGACACCGAGGACGAAATCGTGGGAACGGAGGACAACACGATCAAAATTGTTCCCTGGACGAAGGAAACCTGGAAAAACAATCGCAGAGATAGGCGCTTGGAGAAAGCAAAAATTCTCTTTATCGGAACTTCGGAAGGCACGGAAAATTTAATTTCCGAAACAGACAAAAGGTTTGAAAAGTTCGGCGTTTTCTACGCTTGGAGTGGGAACAGAGCAATAATTAATGCAGACACAAAAGCACTCAAAGACAAGAATTACTATGAAAAATTTATTCAAGATCTAAGGTCTCTCCCGCTCCCTGAAAACGCGAAAAACGCTAAAAAAATGGAGGGTAAAACGAAAACTTTAGCCACCGTCGCGGCAACGTTGCTTTTAGGCCCCATCGGAACGGCAGGATCTCTCATCGGTATACACATAAAAGACGAGAAAACTTTACTTCAACAAATGCTCCTTTACGGAATCATCAATCTTTACAATAACGATCTGGAAGCTTTTATCAATTCTTAAGCCATTCAAAGAGACGTCGGACAAGGCGCATACAGAACATGTCTCTGCAATACAATAAAATAACAATATTAAGGAGAAGCATATGAAAAAAAGTGGCGCAGTAGTTCTTTCTTTAACACTCATTATGGCAGTAGGGTATGCCGTTTGCCCTGATTTTATGATAGGTCCGGTAGACGATTTTGCGGCATTGATACTTGGCGGCATTGTTAATGCCATTGTCCAGCCGATTTTGGCAGCTATCGGGAATAGAAATAAAAGGAATTTAGAATAAACCTGTAATAATGAATATTGTTAAGAAAATAGAGACGATCTTACGATCGTCTCTATTTTGGTACAAAAAAAGAGAATGTCGGCATCGCCCTATTTTCCCGGGCCGTCGCCAGCCAAGTATTTTCAGCACCTAAGAGCTTAACTACCGTGTTCGGAATGGGAACGGGTGGAACCTCTTCGTCATAGACACCGACTATTCTCTTCAG
>JAGAOB010000056.1 GCA_017623895.1 Clostridia bacterium | reverse complement strand
GTTGTCAGCGGAAAGGGCGGAGTAGGAAAATCGTCCGTCAGCGCGATGCTTGCGGTGCTGATGAACCGCAAGGGATATAAGACCGCCATTCTCGACGCAGATATTACAGGCCCCTCCATCCCCAAGCTGTTTGGTTTGAAAGGACCTCTGCAGGGGGATGAAATGGGAATGTATCCTGCCCGTACCAAGACGGGGATCTCCGTGGTTTCGACCAATCTGTTGCTTCCCGATGAAACGATGCCCGTCATCTGGCGGGGCGCTGTCATTGCAGGCACCGTCACCCAATTCTGGACCGATGCCATTTGGGGCGACGTGGACTATATGTTCGTGGATATGCCTCCCGGAACGGGGGACGTTCCTCTGACCGTATTCCAATCTCTGCCCGTGGACGGGATTGTGATCGTTACCTCTCCTCAGGATCTGGTTTCTATGATCGTTGCCAAGGCTGTGAATATGGCAAACAAGATGAATATTCCCATCCTCGGTATGATTGAAAACTACAGTTATCTGAAATGCCCCGATTGCGGAAAGCGCATTGAGCTGTTCGGGGAAAGCCACATCGACAAGGTCAGTGAGCAGTACTCTCTGCCCGTTCTTGCCAAGATTCCTCTGGATCCCGACTTCGCTCGTCAGTGCGACAGCGGATTGGTGGAATTGTTTGAGGGCGATTCCTTGGACCGCGCGTCGGAGACGTTGGAAAAAATTTGATCTCAAGGGGAGCGTTATGCTCCCCTTTTCAAAAAAGGAAAGAAGGATTTTATGGCCTGGTATTACGTTGTTTCGATCGTTGCGCTGGTCCTTACGTTTTTTGCGGGTGTGATCCTGTCGCTGAAATCCGCGGGAAATTCGCCGAAAATCAAGACGTTGCTTCTGGACGCCGACGGCACCCTTTTGGATTTTGACCGTTCCGAGCAGGCCGCGCTTCGGGAAACCTTTGAGGCGCTTTGCTTCCCCTTTGATTCCCGTGCTTACGACGTCTATCACAAGAACAACGACGCTTGTTGGAAGGCCCTGGAGCGAGGGGAGATCACCCGAGAGGAGTTAAAGGTTCAACGCTTCCGCAGGACCTTTGAGGAGCTGGGAATCGACGGAGATCTTGTCCTTGCCACCAAAACCTACGAGGGGAATTTAAGCAAGCACGCCTTTCCCTTTGCGGGGGCAGAGCAGACCTGCCGTCGGCTGGGCAAGCGGTACGATTTGTACATCGTGACCAACGGGCTGAAGCACGTGCAGGCCGCCCGTATGGCGAAGACCGAGATTCCCAACCTTGTCAAGGGAATCTATATTTCCGAGGATGTGGGCTTCGCCAAGCCCTCTCCCGAATTTTTCGATAAGATCTTTGCCGATCATCCCGACCTGAAGCGGAAGGAAACGATGATCGTGGGGGATTCCCTTTCGGGAGATATTCTCGGGGGAAACAACGCCGAGATTATGACCTGCTGGGTCAATCGTAACGGCCAACCCCGTCCCGAGGGACTTCGCATCGACGTTGAAATTTCGGACGTGACCGAATTGGAGAGGGTGATTTGATATGAAAACCGTGTTGATTACGGGAGCAAGCCGTGGGATCGGTGCCGCCTGTGTGGAAATATTTGCTTCCGCAGGGGATCAGGTGTATTTTTTCTACCGTTCCGACGATGCTTCCGCCCAAGCTCTTTCTGCGCGGACCGGCGCCGTTGCGGTAAAATGCGACGTGTCGGATCCTGCTGCCGTTCAAAAGGCGTTTGCATCCCTGCCCGAATGTGACGTGCTTGTCAACAACTCGGGCTTTGCGGAGTTTTCTTTGTTTCAGGACATCTCCGAGGAGGGGTGGGATCGGATGATTCAGACCCATCTCGGAGGAACCTTCCGTTGCTCCAAGGCGGTTTTGCCTTGTATGATCTCCAAAAAAAGCGGGTGTATCGTCAACGTTGCCTCGATGTGGGGGCAGGTGGGTGCCTCTTGTGAGGTGCATTATTCCGCCGCCAAGGCAGGGGTGATCGGGTTGACCAAGGCGCTGGCAAAGGAAGTGGCGCCTTCGGGGATTCGGGTCAACTGCGTCGCCCCCGGTGTGATCGACACCGATATGAACCGTATGCTGTCTCCCCGGGCTTTGGAGGATCTGACGCAGGAGATTCCCCTCGGACGGTTGGGTACGGCGACGGAGGTTGCTGACGTCATCTATTGGCTTACTACCGATCAATCCGCGTATCTTACGGGTCAGATTATTGCCCCCAACGGCGGGCTGATCGTGTAAACGATGAAGCGATTCGGGGTACTGCGATTGGATTTGGATGTTAACGTGTGTTGAAAAAACGCCCTCGAGGGGCGTTTTTCAAATTGTAAGCGGAGAAGTGTATTCCTTAAAGCTTTCAGCGGAGTGCGCACGTCTTGATTTTTCTTCCGCAAGCGCCAAATCCGCACATTCCTACGGTGTTTCGCCACGGGATTAGAGTAAGAGTAAATAATAAAAGGAAGTCCTCCCCCGAGGGAGGACTTCCTTTTTATTCGTGTAAATGTATTCTTGCAAGGCCTCCTTCGGAGGTTTCCCGATAGCGATGATGCAGATCCTTTCCGGTGTCCCGCATCGTGATGATAACCTTGTCCAAGGAGATCTTTCGGGTATCGCTCAAAAACGAGGAGAGATTGACGGCGTTGATGGCACGCATTGCCGCCACGGCGTTGCGTTCAATGCAGGGGATCTGAACCAATCCGCAGATGGGATCACAGGTCAGCCCCAGATGATGTTCTATGGCAATTTCCGCGGAATATTCGATCTTGTCCGGGGACAGCTCCAGCAATTCCGCCCACGCCGCTGCCGCCATTGCACAGGCAGAGCCGACCTCCGCCTGACATCCGCATTCCGCGCCCGAAATGGAGGCGTTGGTTTTGATCAGATTCCCGATCAGCCCGCCCGTTGCCAGGGCGCGGCAGATTTCTCTATCGGTGTATCCACCCTTTTTTTGCTGAAAATACAGCACGGCAGGCAGAACCCCTGCCGCTCCGCAGGTGGGCGCGGTGACGATGGGGCATCCGCAAGCATTTTGCTCTCCCACCGCAAAGGCGTAGGCGGAAATGAGACGGTTCGTGCGGGTCTCCGCCGTTTCGTCCACGTGCTGCAGATGATACAAATGCTTTGCTTTTTTGTGTACGTTCAATCCTCCCGGCAGGATTCCGTCATCCTCTAATCCCGCGGCAATGGAATGGCGCATCGCGCGCCAGACGGTCATCAGATAATCCTCAAATCCGTCTCCCTCCATTTGATAGACGTATTCCCAAAGGCGCAGGCCCTCCTCCTTGCAATAGGCCGAGATTTCGTTGTAGGTGGAATGGGGGTAAACGGTTTTGCTTTCTGCCTCCGCCTCTCCCTCAAAACGAATGGCACCGCCGCCGACGCTGAATACCCGCGCCCGAGCAAGCTCGTCCTTGCCCCGATAGGCGAAGATCTCCATTGTGTTCGGATGAGGAAGGTCGACGGTGAGGGGGTCAAAGGTGATGGTGCAGGGCGTTGGCGCGAGGGTTTTCAGAATGACGCGGTCGGTTCCGTGTCCCGTTCCCGTTTTTGCCAACGAGCCGTACAGCGTGACGGCAAAGCGGTCGGCAGAGGGATTTCTCTGCTGAAAGATCTGACAGGCCTTTTCCGGGCCCATCGTATGAGACGACGAGGGGCCCGAGCCGATTTTGTAAAGCTCGGTCAACGACGGCATCCCCGACGGTGTCGTGGGGGATTCTTCTTCTCCGTAAAACAAGGTTTCTACGGAAACGCCCAGCTGCTCCGCCAGCTTCAGCGCCTGCTCAACCGAGGGAAGGCGCTTTCCCTGCTCCCAATCGCAGACCGTGGTGGGAGAGACCTGCAGGACTCGGGCAAGCTCCCGTTGGGTCGAGGGGAGACTCTGGCGAAGATGCTTGAGATTTTCGGAAAAACAAAGGGGCTTCATCCATATTCTCCTTATGCCTTGGTCAGATGCAACAGGACCTGAACCATTTTTTCCATCGATGGGACGGGAATAAATTCGTGGACTCCGTGGAAATTCAGCCCTCCCGTGGAGAGGTTGGGGCAGGGAAGTCCCTCGTAGGAAAGCCGTGCACCGTCGGTTCCTCCGCGAATGGGAAGGATTCTTGGCTCCACGCCTGCCGCCTCCATTGCAGCCTTCGCGTTTTCGATCAGATCCATATGATCCTTCAGCTGTTCCTTCATATTGTAATAGCTGTCGGTGACGGTGGCGACGAAGGTCCCCTCTCCGTAGACCGAATTGAGGTATGCCGTCAGATTCTCAATGAATTTTTTGCGGTCCTCAAAGCGGGTACGGTCGTGATCCCGAATGATATAATTCAGCCTTGCGTAGCTTTCGTTTCCCCGCATATCGCACAGGTGGTAGAAGCCCTCGTAACCCTCGGTGTGGGCAGGGGTCTCCGCGGGGGGGAGGCGGTGAATAAATTCCGCCGCCAGCAGGGATGCGTTTTTCATTTTATTTTTTGCGGCGCCGGGGTGAATGTTGACTCCAAACACCTCGATCTTTGCCGACGCGGCGTTGAAATTTTCGTATTCGATCTCTCCCAATTCTCCTCCGTCTACCGTGTAGGCAACCTTGGCGGGAAAGGCCGAGAAATCAAACTTGTCCGCTCCCCGCCCGATCTCCTCATCGGGAGTAAAGCAGACGGCGACGGCACGGTGGGGCGTTTCGGGGTGGGCGGTCATTTCGGCGCAGGCTTGAACGATCTCCGCAATCCCCGCCTTATCGTCCGCCCCCAAAAGGGTGGTTCCGTCCGTGACGATCAAATCCTGTCCCCGATAATGGGAAAGATAGGGAAAATCTCTCTCTGAAAGGATCGCTTTCCCCAAATTCAAATCCCTTCCTTCGTAGGTCACGATCTTCGCTTTTACGTTCGTTCCGCTGACGGCGGGTGCCGTGTCCATATGGGCGATCAGTCCCAATGCGGGCTGAGCCTCACAGCCCGTGCTTGGGGGAAGCGTTCCGTAGACGTAGCCGAAGGCATCCATATATGCGTCGGTACAACCTGCAGATTTCAGCTCCTCCACCAAATACGCCCCCAAAACCCGTTGGTGTTCGGTGGAGGGGATGGTGGTGCTTTCCTCGTCGGAGGTAGTATCAAAGGAAACGTACTTCAAAAAACGGTCGATTACGGTCATAAATCATTCCTCACAGTTCTTTCAGAATGCGGCACAGATATTCATAGGTGCGGGCAACGGAGGAGATGCTCAAGCGCTCCCTCGGGGTGTGAATGTCCCGCATATCGGGACCAAAGGAGACGGCGTCCAGGTCGGGGATCTTCTGACAGAAAAATCCGCACTCCAATCCTGCGTGGATTGCTTCTACTACGGGAAGGACTCCGTACTGCTCTTGGTAAATTCGAATCATCGTGTCGCGCAGACGGGATTGTTCCCGATATTCCCACGCGGGGTAATCTCCGTGAGAATCAAAGACGCCTCCAAGGGCGGTGGCAATTTTGGAAAGGGCTTGAAGCAATTCCCGCTTTTCCGCCCCCAAGGAGCTTCGCACCGAAAAGGTGGCGGAAAGCCGTTGCTCGTCACAGTTCAGCTGTCCCAAATTCAACGACGTCTGTACCAAGCCGTCAATGTGGGGACTCATTGCTTGGATTCCGTTGGGAACGGTGGTCAGAAAGTCCGCGATGCGTCGGGTGGATTCTTTGTCGTAGCGGGTCTGGGCCGTCGTATCGGAAACCTCCACGATCAGCCCACTGTCGGTATCGGGGCGGTTTTGCGCTGCAAAGGCTTGGGCAAGGTCAGTCAGATCGGTCTTGGTGGCAAGGACGCATTCTCCCCGATTGGGAATGGCGTTGTCCTTGGTTCCCCCAAAGATTGATACCACGCGGCAGGAGTCGGGCAGAGCTTTGAGAAAGTGGCCCATCAAAATATCCGCGTTGATTCGTCCCTTGTCGATCTCCACGCCGCTGTGTCCGCCTTGAAGCCCTCGAAATACCACCCTTTGACAGGGCAGATCGTTTCTTTCTTGGGAGAGGGGCAGATCGATCTGTGCCCGTGCGCCTCCTGCACAGGAGACGGTCAACACACCCTCACATTCCGAGTCGATATTTAATAAGATTTTTCCCTTTAATTGGGAGGCGTCCAGCCCCTCGGCGCCGTACATTCCCGTTTCCTCGTCGGTGGTAAAGACTGCCTCGATGGGGGGATGAGGGAGGGTGTCGTCTTCCAACACCGCCAACGCCATAGCAATGGCAATGCCATCGTCTCCGCCCAAGGTTGTGCCTTTTGCGTAGATCCAATCTCCGTCCACCGCCAAGCGCAAGCCGTCGACCGAGAAATCAAGGTCGCAGTCGGGATCCTTTTCGCAGACCATATCCAGATGCCCCTGTAAAAGGACTGCGGGGTGGTCTTCATAGCCCGCCGACGCTGGCTTTTTGATGATTACGTTGTTTAACCCGTCGCGGGAAACGTCCAATCCCAAATCTTGAGCGACCTTAACACAGTATTCGCTGATGAGGTCGCAGTCTCCCGATCCGTGAGGAATGGCGCAGATCTGTTCAAAATAATGCAAGACCCGTTGCGGGGCGATGCCTTGCAAAATCTTCATTCCGAGAGCCTCCCTGTTGTTTTATACCTTATAGTATATCATATTTCCGAAAATATTTCAATAGCAAAAATAAAAACCTCCCCCCGAAATTTTCGGGGGAGAGGGAAGAAGTCGTTCTATTCTTTTTTCCATCCTTTAGGCATCTTGCTTGGCTTCGGGCGTGGCTTGCTCCTTTTTTAATGCATCCCGCTTGGCTTTGCGCATTAAGTATTTTTCTTTTTCGATGCGCAGCTTCTCTTTTCGGATTTTTTCCGCTTTTCGTGCTTCTTTTTTTACGAAGGCGCGGTAAAGATCGGGGCGCCGTTGCTTGGTGATCTGCAGGGATTGCTCCCTGCGCCAGGCTTCGATATTGGCGTGGTGTCCCGAAAGAAGGATTTCCGGTACTTTTACGCCTTCAAAGACTTCGGGACGGGAATAGTGGGGATATTCCAAAAGTCCGCTGTAAATGCTTTCGTCCTCGTAGCAGGAGGGATCTCTCAACACTCCCTCGACCATACGGCCCACGGCGTCCACTACGATCATCGCGGGCAGTTCTCCTCCCGTAAGCACGTAATCTCCCACGGAGATCTCCTCGTCGACGATAGCGTCCAAGATCCGCTGATCTACCCCTTCGTAATGACCGCAGAGGATGACGATATTCTCGTGCTTCAGCAGCTTTTTCGCCCGAGATTGGGTGAAGCGCTTCCCCTTCGGGGTCATATAAATGACGTGAGGCTTTTGGTTGGGAATTTCGGACAGAATATGATCAAAGCAATTTCGGATCGGGGCCGCCTGCATTACCATTCCCATCCCGCCTCCGTAGGGGGCGTCGTCCACTCGCTTTTGCTTATCCTCGGTGTAGTCCCGAATGTTGTGGCAATGGACCTCGAACAGCCCGTTTTTGATGGCCCGTCCGAGGATGGACGTGTGGAGAAAATCGGTTACTTCCCGATCGAATAGGGTCATAATATCGAATCTCATTCGTCAAACAATCCTTCCATCACGTGAATCCGCATCGTTTTCGTTTCCATATCGGTGGTGCGAATGCAATCCTTAATGGCGGGGAAATAGCGTTTTTTTCCGTCGGGACAGGTAATCTCGTACACGTCGTTGGATCCTGTGGAAAAGACCTCGGAAATGGTGCCGAGCTCCCGATTCGTTTCGTCCTCCACCACCGTAAGCCCGATCAGGTCGGCGATAAAGTAGGTTCCTTCCGGCAGACTAAAGTCACTGCGCTTGGCATAAATAATTTTATTTTTCAACCTCTCCGCCGCGGTCATATCGAGGATCCCTTCCAATTTCAGAAGCACATTTTGCCCCTGATAGCGGACGGAACGGACGGAGTAGGAGGTGTTGTCGATGGTAACGGTTTTGAAATTCTGAAAAACCGACGGATCGTCTGCCCAGGGGACAACCTTTAATTCTCCCTTGACTCCGTGGGTGTTGACGATTTTTCCCGTTTCGATAAGCTCCATAGAAAACTCCTTATGAAAGAATCGGCGGCAGATGGAAACACCTGCCGCCTCGGATTGTCAAAGAATATAGACGCGAACCTTTTTGTTTTCCTTGATGGCCGCGGTCTTCACAATGGCACGAATGGCTTTTGCCACCTTGCCCTGCTTGCCGATGACGTATCCCTTGTCTTCTTCCGCGACGGTCAAATGATAGGTGGTAACTCCGTCCTGTTCTTCACCCTCGGTGACGGCGACGGCGTCGGGATTCTTGACCAGCGCTTTGACGATGTAAAGGATCAAATCTTCCATTTCGTTACCTCACGATTACAGAATGCCGTTCTTTTTGAACAAGGCCTTCACGGTATCGGTGGGTTGAGCGCCGTTCTTCAGCCAGGTAGCGGCTTTGTCGGCGTCGATGGTAACGACGGAGGGCTCTGCCATGGGATTGTAGGTTCCGATTTCGTCGATGGAACGGCCGTCACGGGGGTAACGGGAATCGGCAACGACGATGCGGTAATAAGGATTCTTCTTCGCACCCATTCTTCTCAATCTGATCTTAACCATTGAAAATCACTCCTTTCAAGAGATAAAGTTCTTTTTTATGGGATCCCCGAAAGATCGGGGGATCTTGTTTTGTAGGTTTCCGAAGCTGCGGGAAGTGGTTTTAACGTTCCGGATTGTCGGGGGATTGTTTTATAATCCCCGAAATATCGGATTTTTTTACTTGCGCCGCTTTTTGCGACGGGCGGGATTTTTGTGGCCTCCGCCGAATTTTTTCATCATTTGCTTCATTTGGGTGAAGCTGTTCAAAAGACGGTTGACGTCCTCGACCTTCATTCCTGCCCCTGCGGCGATGCGTCGCTTTCGGGAGGGATTGATCAGATCGGGATTTTCCCGTTCCTTGGTCGTCATTGACAGGATCAGTGCCTCGGTGCGGGCAATTTGCTTTTCATCGACCCGCAGATCCGCGTTCTTGGGGAGATTCATCCCCGGAATCATCTTGACCAGATCCTCCATCGGTCCCATATTCTTCATTTGGTCCAGAGAATCAAGGAAGTCGTTAAAATCGAAGCGGTTTTCTCGGAATTTTTCCTCCAGCTCCGCCGCCTTTTTCTCATCGAAGGCTTTTTCTGCCTTTTCAATCAGGGTCAGCACGTCGCCCATTCCCAAAATGCGGGATGCCATCCGCTCGGGGTGGAAGGGCTCCAGATCGCCGATTTTTTCTCCCGTGCCCATAAATTTGATGGGCTTGCCCGTAACGTACTTGACCGAAAGGGCTGCACCGCCTCGGGTATCCCCGTCGGTTTTTGTGAGGATTGTGCCGTCGATCTGTAGCTGCTCGTCAAAGGATTTTGCTACGTTTACCGCATCTTGACCCGTCATTGCGTCGATGGTCAAAAGAATTTCGTGGGGCTCTGCCACCCGCTTGATCTCCTGCAATTCCGCCATTAACGCTTCGTCAATGTGGAGCCGCCCTGCGGTATCCAGGAACACCATATCGTTTCCGTGCTCCTTTGCGTGGGCAAGGGCTGCTTTTGCGATTTCGGGTGGGGGCGTTCCCTGAGGCATCGTGAAAACGGGGATTCCTGCCTTTTCTCCCATTACCTGCAGCTGCAGAATGGCTGCGGGGCGGTAAATATCGCAAGCCACCAAAAGGGGGCGTTTCCCCATATTCTTGAAAAACAGTGCAAGCTTGGTGCAGTGGGTGGTTTTCCCCGCACCTTGAAGTCCGCAGAGCATAACCACCGTGGGGCCCTTGCTTGCGAATTTGATGCGGTCGTTTTTCTCTCCCATCAGGGTCGTCAATTCCTCGTTGACGATCTTGATGACCTGTTGGGCGGGGGTCAGGCTTTCCAGTACGTCAGCCCCCAATGCCCGTTCTCCCACCTTGGCGGTGAAATCTTTTGCAACGCCGTAGTTGACGTCTGCTGCAAGGAGTGCCAGACGGATCTCCCGCATAACGGATTTTACGTCGGCTTCGGTCAGCTTGCCGCGGCTTTTCAGCTTACGGAATACGTTGCCTAATTTCTCGGAAAGACTTTCGAATGCCATCCGTTACTGCTCCTTTCGGTGAAATCTGAAAATGAAGAAAATTACGCTTCGTCCATTGCGGCGTCAATGCGATTGAGAAGCACCGATTTTTCGTTGCTTTCGGGGAGCTGCTCCGCTGCCTGCCTTGCTTCCTGCAATGCCTTGCGTTGACGGAGGAAGCGTTGGGCGATTCCAAGCCGATCCTCCCATTCGAACAGCGCCTTTTCCGCTTTTTTCAATCCGTCCCGAACGCCCTGACGGGTAATGCCCGTCATTTCCCCGATTTCGCCCAGGGAAAGATCCTCTTGAAAATACAGCTCCGCCGTGCGACGTTGCCGTTCGGTCAAGGCGTTTCCGTAAAAATCCAAAAGCAGGGTAATCTCCGCTCGGGAGGATTCCGAAGCGGTATCAAAGCGCTTTTCGTCCATTTTCGCCACTCCTGTAAAGTAAAACTGCTTTACACACTCGTATATTATACCATATTTTATAGGAAAGTCAATAGAGTTTACAAACTGTTCAAAAATGGCATAAGAAACACGGGCGAGGAGACGGTTTGTATCTTCGGAAAAAAATGGATGAAACTTTTTCGCCCGTTTTCGGAAATACTATTACAAGAATTATGACAGGGGGCAAATTATGCGAGGAAGCAGAATCGTATCGAGGTTATTTTTGGCGGCGTTGACCGCTTTATTCGTTTGGGCGGTGCTGACGGGTGTTTTTAAGGATTTTCTTTCCGATTCCGCCCGCTTCTTCGGAATCGAAAACCATTTTGTCTCCACCGATTCTGACGAGGATGTATTGTTCGACGATGACGCTGACGTGGATTGGGGGGATCCCATCACCGACGCCTTTGATCCGTCGTCACTGTCCGAGATCCCCGTTACCGATACCCAGGAGGGGGAAGATGCGTCGGGAACCTTCCACGAAAAATTTTATGAATTTGCGCTGACACCCGAATACTTTTCCGCCCTTTTGAAAAAGTATTCCAAGGGATCCTCTTTGAAGAATGTAACCGCGTCCTTTTCCGACGGAACGGTGATTCTGTCGGGAGACGTTTCGGTTTCGCTCTTGACCGAGCAGATGGAGATCCCCGCGGCGTTGGTGGTCTTTTTACCCGAATCGGTGCCCTGCACGTTGTATTGCGTTCCCGTGGTCAAGGACGGACGGTTGACCGTGACGGTGGAAAAGGTTTCTGCCGGAAACGAGATCCTCACTCCCTTTTTGAGTCAGTCCCGTGTTCTTTCTGCTGTGGAAGACCTTTTGAACGAGCAGCTGACAAAATACTTGTCTTCCAATTATAAGATGCAGTCCGCAAGGGTTACAAAAACGGGGATGTACATCCGCTTTTCCGTGGAATAATGCTCCAAAATCGAAAAATGAAACGAAAATGTTACAATTAAACGAAAAAAAACACTTGCAATTTGAAAAAAAATATGGTATAATAGATGCACCTTGTACAAAGGTGCTTTTTTTTGTTGCCCGAAAATCGGGACGGGAGCATCTGTTTCTTCTTATACAAGGGAGGCAATCAACGGGCAAACAAGCCCGAAATAATCAAGGAGGTGCCGCAAATGGGAAAAGATAAGGTTGTTTTGGCTTGCACCGAGTGCAAACAGAGAAATTACAACACAACCAAAAACAAGAAGAACGATCCCGACAGACTTGAAATGAAGAAGTATTGTAAGTTCTGCCGGAAGCACACACAACACAGAGAAACGAAGTAAGGAGAAACGCTATGGCTGAAAAGAATACTGCAGCAGAGGCCGTTGTCGAGAAGAAAGACAAAAAGCCCGCAGCGAAGAAACCCGGCGTTTTCAAACGGATTTGGGCGTTTATCAAAGGAATCCGCAGCGAACTGAAAAAAGTCACTTGGCCTACCTTCCGTCAGGTTGTCAACAACACTCTGGTGGTTATCGTGGTCGTGGTAGGTTCCGGCGTGTTCATCGGTTTGGTCGACCTGCTCTTCAAAACCTTGATGGGCCTTTTGGTCTGATCGGACGGGATACAAATCCGTAACAAGTAAGGAGATCATCCGGAGGTTATTATGGCTGAAACAAACAGTGCCGCGAAATGGTATGTTCTTCATACCTATTCCGGATACGAGAACAAGGTTGCAAACAGCATTCAGACGATCGTTGGTTTGCGTTCCCTTCAGGACTTGATCTGTGAGGTCCGAATCCCTATGGAGACCGTGACCGAGATCAAGAACGGGGAAGAAGTCCAGGTCGAACGGAAGCTGTTCCCCGGATACGTTCTTATCAACATGGTGGTCAACGATGATACCTGGATCCTCATCCGAGGAATCCGCGGTGTGACCGGCTTTGTCGGACCCGAAGGGGAACCCACCCCCCTGACCGACGCGGAAATGGCGTCGATGGGCATTGCCCGTCAGGAAGTGGAGCTTCCTTATCAGCAGGGCGACAACGTCAAAATCATCGACGGTGCGTTCAAAGATTTTATCGGCACGGTGGAGACCGTCGACGTGGCTGCGGGCAAGATACGCGTAATTGCGTCGATGTTCGGCAGAGAAACCCCCGTGGAATTGGATCTCGCACAGGTTGAATTATTAGAATACTAATGGAGGCATAAAAAATGGCCCAGAAAATTATCGGTTATATCAAGCTTCAGATTCCCGCAGGCAAGGCAACTCCCGCTCCCCCTGTCGGACCTGCCCTTGGTCAGAGCGGCGTCAACATTATGGCGTTCACCAAGGAATTTAACGAAAGAACCAAGGATCAACCCGGAATGATCATTCCCGTTGTTATCACCGTTTATGCGGATCGTTCTTTCTCTTTCATCACCAAGACTCCTCCGGCTGCCGTTCTTATTAAGAAGGCGTGCGGAATTGAAACTGCGTCCGGTGTTCCCAACAAGAACAAGGTCGCTACCATCACCAAAGATCAGATCCGTCAGATCGCCGAAACCAAAATGCCCGACCTCAATGCCAACAGCATCGAAGCTGCTATGAGTATGATCGCAGGCACTGCCCGTAGTATGGGCGTCGTTGTGGCCGACTGATATCGCCGCAAATTGTGGGAGGATTTATCCAATACAACCACTCAGGAGGAATTAAGTAATGAAAAAAGGTAAGAAATATATTGAGAGCGCAAAGCTCATCGACAAGAGCAAACTTTACGATACCGACGAAGCCCTGAAGCTGGCCATCGAAACTTCCAAGGCGAAGTTCGATGAAACCGTCGAAGTCCACGTCCGTCTCGGCGTTGACTCCCGCCACGCAGATCAGCAGGTCCGCGGTGCTATCGTTCTTCCCCACGGTACGGGGAAATCCGTCCGCGTTTTGGTTTTCGCCAAGGGCGACAAGATCAAGGAAGCGGAAGAAGCCGGTGCTGAATACGTAGGCGGCGAAGAATTGGTCGCTAAGATTCAGCACGAAAACTGGTTCGATTTCGATGTCGTCGTTGCCAGCCCCGATATGATGGGTCTGGTCGGCCGTCTCGGTAAGGTCTTGGGTCCCAAGGGCTTGATGCCGAACCCCAAGGCAGGTACCGTTTCTATGAATATCGGCCAGGCCGTTAAGGAAATCAAGGCCGGTAAGATTGAATATCGCCTTGATAAGACCAACATCATTCACTGCCCCATCGGCAAGGTTTCCTTCGGTGCTGAAAAGCTGGAAGAAAACTTCAACACCCTGTTGGGCGCCATCATTAAGGCGAAGCCCTCCGCTGCGAAAGGTCAGTACCTGAAGAGCGTTGTCGTTGCTTCCACTATGGGCCCCGGAATCAAGATCAACGGCGCAAAATTGATGTAATTCAGTCGAAAAAATTAGGGGCGAAGGTTTTTAAGCCTTCGCTCTTTTTCGTTGTTTTCAAAGGAAAGCTTGGTTGGATTTTCTCGGTCGGAATCGATTTTTTTCAGGGAATCAGCGCGGGGGAAGAAGGATTCCTTTTTTATGGCGTATTTTTCGGCGTTTGGGGGAAAATATACCAAATTGGGCTTAAATTTTACAAATGTGGGAAAAAAAACGGAAAACTATTGCAATTTCTCCCGATTTATGGTACAATGCAAGTATATAGAATAGTAATGCAGTAACATTATTCATTTCGGAGGGATCGGATGCGCGTTGTCGGTGGTAGTAAGCGTGGCACACAGCTGATCGGCTTCGAACGGGAAGAGGTTCGTCCCACCTTGGATCGAGTCAAGGAATCGATGTTCAATATCATTCAGTTTGAATCGATGGATCGGGTTTTGGATCTGTTTTCGGGGACGGGGCAGTTGGGGATTGAATGTCTCAGCCGCGGAGCCTCCCACGCCGTGTTTTGCGATAACGCAAAGGAATCCTTGGACATCGTGAAAAAAAACGTGAAGAAGACGGGGTTCGAGGATAAGGCAAGGATTCTTCTTTGTGATTATAAACGATTTTTGAAGTACGAGGCAGATGGGGAATACGACGTGATCTTCGTCGACCCTCCCTACAACGTGGGGCTTTCCGATCGGGCGCTGAAGCAGATCGGTCAATTGCCCGTGCTTGCCAAGGACGGGGTCGTCGTCTTGGAGTGTGCCCGCGAGGAGACCAAGGCGGAGGCAGAGGGAAATTTGGTGCTTCGCCGTCGGTACGATTACGGCACGGTCTCGGTGTTGATCTACGTACGAAAGGACAGGGATGATTGATGAAAGCCGTTTGCTGCGGAAGCTTTGATCCCATCACCAAGGGCCACGAGGACATCATCCGCAGAGCCGCAAGGCTGTTTGACCACGTGGTGGTTCTGATCGGACGCAATCCCGACAAAACCTACTTTTATCCCGAAGAATTTCGTCGAAAGCTTTGCGAAAAGACCTTTGAGGATCTGGATAACGTAACGGTGGATTGCTGTGACGGAATCGTTGCGGAATATGCAAAGGCCCTCGGCGCGCAGGTTTTGGTGAAGGGAGTACGTGACCTTTCCGACCTGGAATATGAAAATCATCTGGCGGACATTAACCGCATCGTGGTCCCCGAATTGGAGACCGTGTACCTCCCCGCTCGCCCCGAATTGGCGGCGATCTCTTCCACGTATGCAAGAGCCTTCATCGCAAGCGGCAGGGATTGCTCCGCCGTTTTGCCCGAAAGGATTCTTGACGATATCAGAAAATGACCGAAAGGATGTAGGATATGGATAACGATTTCGAAAAAGGCTTGCAAGAACTTGAAGATCTTCTTGATGAGGCGTGGAACGTCCCCTTCGTGAAGAACAAGATGATCGTGGACGGCTCCAAGATCCACAAGTGTGTCGGCGAACTGCGTCTTCGTCTCCCCGGCGAAATGAAGCGCGCCAAGGAACTGATCCAGAACAAGGACAGTATGATTCAGACCGCACAGGACGAAGCAAAGCATATGCTGGAACGTGCCAAGAAGAACTCCGAGCTCATTACGGCAAACGCTCGTGCCAATGCGGAAAACCTGATGGAACGCGCCAAGGCACAGGTGGAAATTCTGGTAAGTCAGCAGGAAGTCCTTCGGGTTGCGCAGGAGCGTGCCGAAGCGATTCTGGAGCAAGCACGAAACGACGCCATCAAGATGCGTACCGTTACTCTCAACTACGTAGAGGGCGCGTTGGAGGAATCTTCCCGTTCCCTTGCCGCCTCGATGAACGCTTTGGAGCAGGCAAAACAATCGTTAAATCACAATGACTGATATTTTTCAAAGGATTCGTGGGCCGCTGGCAGTTTTGCTTGCGGCTACACTTTTATGCGGGCTTTGCGGTTGCAGCTTCTTTTATGATGGGGAGGATCTTTCCGAAATTTTGGGAGCCACCGACCCCGCCGATGAGAACACCGATCCTGCTCCGCGGGAGGATCGGTTTACCTTGTCCTATTATACGGGCGAGGACCTGGACCCCTATACTTCCTTGAGCCGCACCAATTCGGAATTGTTGCGGCTTTGTTACAGCGGCCTGTTCACGGTGGATGGGGAGTACAACGCCCTTCCCGTGATGGCCGAATCCTACGAGGTGGAGGGGAATACCGTTACGGTGACGCTTCGCTCCGATCTTTTGTTCTCCGACGGAACGACGGTATCCGCCGAGGATTGCCGACAGTCCTACGATCGGGCAAAGAAGAAGGATTCCGTTTGGGCAAATGCCTTTGCCTATATCCGTTCCTATAAGGCCGTGGACGAAAAGACCTTTCAGATCGTCTTTCGTTCTTCTTCCCCTACCCAGTTAAATCTTCTCAATATCCCCATCGTGAAAATCGGCTCCATCGACGCCGCGGGTTATCCCGTGGGGTGCGGACGGTATCGCTTGGACAACACCTCGGGCCTCGAGCTGGTAAAGGCGGATTGCCACTGCATTGCGGGGGATTATTCCTTGGACCGCATCCCTCTGTTGGAAATTGCGGACAGGGAGGCAATGATTTACAACTTCAATTACGGGCGCTTGCACGCAATTTACGCCGACCTGTCGTTAGGTGCCAAGGAATTTCGTTCCGACAGCGAGATCATTACAATCCCCACCAACCGCTTCACTTTTTTGGTGGTGAATAAGTCCCGAAAAGAATTGGCGGACGTGAATTTCTCCAAAGGCCTGACCTATTTGATCGACCGAGGGGAGTTGGTGTCCCAATCTCTCAACGGATTTGCCACGCCCGTGTGGTATCCCCTTAATCCCGCGTGGACGGCAACCAAGCAGGCAAAGCTGAATCCCGATATCTTTTCCACGGTTTCGGCAGGCAACGCCTTTGCGGAGGCCGGATTCGTATTGGATGGTGACGTGCGGGAGTATCAAGGCAAGCCGGTAACCCTGCGGATCCTGGTCAATCGGGAGAATGCCTCCCGTGTGAAGGCCGCAGAGCAGATCGGAGAATCCCTTCGGGCTGCGGGATTTTCCGTAGAAGTGGTGCAAACTACGTGGGACGAATACCAAAGGGCGCTGACCACTCTGAATTTTGATCTGTATTTGGGCGAGGTGAATCTTCCCAACAATTTGGATCTGTCCGCTCTGTTTTCCACGGCAGTCTGCAATACGGGAGAGGGTGCAGGCGTCTATGAAGCCCTGCGCAGCCAGGCTGTACAGGTGTTGACCGACACGGAGAGCGTTCCTGCCTTCGTCAGCAGCTTCCAGAATGCGATGCCCTTGATTCCCTTGTACTATTCCTTGGACGCCCTTGCCGTAAACGTAGCCGTAACGGGTACCTTCGGCGGCTCGGTCACGGAGTTTTATGCAGGAATCGAAAATTGGGCATTACAGAACCGATAAAAGGAGTTTTTATGGAAAATTTTACCTTTGAAGGGATCGAGTACGTCCGTCCCGACGTTGCCGCAGTAGAGGCGGAAATCAAAAAACTGATCGAAGAACTGAAAAAAGCCGAAAGCTATTCCCGGGTGAAACAGATCATTCTTCGCTCCGAAAAGGCAATGGAGCATATGCAAACGATGATCACGGTGGCTCATATCCGCAACACCTTGAACACCACCGACAAATTCTACGAAGAGGAAATGGCGTGGATTCAGCAGACGCTTCCCGTGGCGCAAATGACCTTTGTTGCCTTTGAGCAGGCATTGCTGGAATCTCCCTTTGCCGCGCAGATCGATGCCGATCTGGGGACGGAGTTTTTGACCTCCGTGCGCAGAGATCTTGCGGGGTTCGACGAAAAACTGGTCCCCTATATGCAGAAGCAGGCGATGCTGACCACCGAATATCAGAAGCTGATGGCCACCGCACAGATTGAATTTGACGGTCAGACCTTGAATCTTTACGGGATTCAGAAATATTTCGAGCATCCCGATCGGGAGATCCGTCGTAAGGCTTTTGCCAAGTACTCGGAATTTTATGCATCCAACGAGGCGCGGATGGAGGAAATCTTCGACGAATTGGTGAAGATCCGTACCGAAATGGGGAAGGCGGTAGGTTTCGATACCTTTACGCCGCTGGGATATCTGAATCAAGGACGGAGCGATTACGGTCCCAATGAGGTCGCCGCCTTCCGTCAGCAGGTTCTCACCGAGATCGTTCCCTTCTGCGAAAAACTCTACCAAGCCCAGGCCAAGCGGATCGGCGTTGATCAGATTATGGCCTACGATGAAAAATTTATTTTCCCCGACGGCAACGCAGAGCCCAAGGGAGATGCGGAATTTATGGTGGAGCAGGCTCGGAAGATGTATCGGGATCTTTCCCCCGAAACCGCTGAGTTTATCGACTTTATGATCGACCATCATCTGATGGATCTGGAAAACAAGCCCAACAAGGCCTCCACGGGATATATGACGTCGCTGGTAAAATACAAGGCACCCTTTGTATTCAGCTGCTTTAATCACACCATTTTCGATATGCAGGTTATGTCCCACGAATTAGGGCACGCCTTTGCGGGATATCGGGCAATGCGCAGTCAGCCGGTGGAAAGCTATTACGGCGTCAGCACCGATATTGCAGAGATCCACTCGATGTCGATGGAGCAGTTCTGCTATCCTTATGCGGAGCAATTCTTCGGAGAAGATGCGGAAAAATACCGCTTTGCTCATCTGCAGGAGGCGATCACCTTCGTTCCGTTTGGGGTTGCGGTGGACGAATTCCAGCACATCCTCTATGAAAATCCCAACCTGACTCCCAAGGAGCGGACCTACGAGTGGCATAAGCTGGAAGAAAAATATATGCCTTGGAGAAAATACTCCGACGATCCCTTTATGGATCGGGGCGGATATTGGTATCACAAGCTTCATATTTTCCTGTACCCGTTCTACTATATCAACTACACCCTGACTACGATGGGAGCAATGGAGTTCAAGAAGCGCTACGCCGAGGATCCGAAGCAAGCGTGGGCAGATTACCTGGCTCTGTGCAATGCGGGGGGAAGCAAGAGCTACCTTGGACTTCTCAAGGTTGCAAATCTTCGGGTTCCCTTCGAAGAAGGAAGCGTTGCCGAGGCGGTCAGCTATGCAAAGCAAATTCTGCTGGATGCCATAAGCAAAGAATCCTGAAGAAAAAGATCGTCGTTCAAAGAACGGCTCAATGGAAAAATACAACAAACACGGAAGCAGCATAACCGAAATTATGCTGCTTCCCGCTTTTATAATAGCAGAGCTTGGGGAAGGTACTGCTCAATAAATTCCGCGAGGTCAAAATGCGCAGTAAGCAAAACCTTGTCTTATGGCAGAAGCTTGCTCTACGTTACACGAGCGTTTCATTTTTTTTTGCGCTTTTCCAAAGTGTCAAGTCGATTATTTGTCGCGCTTTGAATCTGCCGCATTCCCCGAATTAAGATTTAGATGTATTTTAATTTCGATGGACGTCTTTTATTAAAAACCTCTTGAGACAAAAATATACACTCCAAACGATAATGGATATTATTGTAAAACCAATTAAGGTTATGAATACCGCTGTCCAACCAAAATTATCTGCGATTGCACCAAGTCCATACGAACTGATTGTGCTTCCAAGATAACAAAATCCATTTAATACGCCGGCAAACAATCCTGAATTCACCTTTTCCCTCATAAATAGGGGGAATATCCCGGTAATCAGGCTATTTAGGGTTGATGCAAAGAAGTTTACTACAAGCAATCCAACAAGCATAAGCGAAACGATTCTAAAGGACAAGCTTCCAATAATAATACCGATAAAAACGCCGATAATACCGAAAGCTACGGCACACAGATTTACATAATCAGGGAAAATTTTGTGCATCTTTAGGGCACAGGCATTCCCGAATACTGCCAGAACAGGCAAAAGCAAGGTCAGCAGGATAGAAAGGGAGTCACTCATAAAAAATTCTTCTTTAAGAATGGAAGGAACCCAAGTTGTCAATCCGTCTTTAATAAGATTAACTCCGATCGCAAAGAAGCATAATACGTATATTGATGTAAAAAGAAGCGTTCTTTCCCCTTTTTTTTGTGTTTTCTCAATAGGCTTATCGCTTTGGGTTATTTCTATAGACTCTTCTTGATCTCTTTCTTTTTTTGCTGATGATAGCGCCTTATTATAAAAAATGATCCAGATGAAAGCAACAACAAAAATCGCAATAGCCGCGGTGTAAAAAGACAGTTTGAACTTATGGATTGCTGCAAATACTGAACTGAGCCCATAAATGATCAATGTTCCGATTGCAACGGTTGTTCCCATAACTACACTCGAAACACCAAGAGCCTTTTTGGGCAATGCCTCAGAAAGTTGTCTTACAATCGTTGGCCACAACACGGAAAGCGAAATTCCGTTTATAAGCCATAACCACTTTACGATTGAAAAATTTGTACTTACAGCCAAAATAAGGTTAACGATTCCTGATACGAATAGGCTTAAAAAAACCATCCATTTCATATTGTATTTTTTACAAAGCAAACCGTTAATAACCTGTCCGACTCCATATGCAAAAAAGAAAAAGGTTGGTACAATTCCGGCTTGTGCCTTAGTTATTCCGTAAAAATCAATAACCTGCGTTATATTAGCAGAATAATTCACTTTCCCAAGATAAGATATGGTATAAACAAGCCAACCTAAAAAAATCAAAAAGACTGCGTTACTCACAGTATTTTCTTTAGGATGAAAAATATTTTTCATAATTATCTCTTTCCTGTACGGAAGTTATTCTATACAAGCAATGTTCTTATACTTTCTTATTGGAAGCCATCTCGTAACGGTCTTTTTTGAAATCAATCTCCCTTTGCAGGGGCACTTCGGATCTCGGACAGCTCTTGAATCAGCAGATCAAAAAAAGCTTCGCTTTCGGGGAAAAAGGACGGCTCCATTCCGAACTGCGAAAGGATATCGTTTGCTGTTTTTGCGGCGGTCTTGAGGGGCATAAGCTCCGCTTCCGCGGGGGAGCGATTCTCCTTCTTTAACCTTACGTTTAGCGCAAGGGCATTGCAGAGAATTCGGTATTGGCTCCACAGATCCGCCCGACGGGGCTGAGGAACTTGGGCCATTTTTTCGGAAAAAAGCATCGGAAGATCCTCCCCTCGTTCTTCCTTTTATTTTACCACGCAGGGAGGCTCTTGTCAAGTCTTTTTTCGGAAACCACTTTACAAACGGGGAAAAACGTGGTATAATATAAAGTAGATTTCTTTTGTGAGGTGAATGAGGGTGTATACACCGTTGCCTGCCCGCTTGCGTCCCGAGGCTCTGGACGATATGTTGGGGCAGAAGCATCTTTTGGGACAGGGAAAGCCGCTGCGCAATATTATCGAAAGCGGGAATATCCCCAATATGATCTTTTACGGTCCTGCGGGGATCGGGAAGACCACCCTTGCACAGATCATCGCCAAGCAGACCGATAAAACGCTGTACAAACTCAATGCCACCACTGCAAATACCGATAATATCAAAGAGGTCATCCAACAGATTGACGCCTTGGGCAACGATCGTGGCATTATTCTGTATCTGGACGAGATGCAGTATTTTACCAAAAAGCAACAGCAGATTCTGCTGGAGTTCATCGAAAACGGATCGATCACGTTGATCGCGTCTACGTCGGAAAATCCGTATTTTTATATTTACGGAGCAATTATTTCCCGCTGTACCGTTTTTGAGTTCCGTCCCTTGGAAAAGGCGGATCTGGAGATTGCCGTTCAACGGGGATTTTCCGCGATGGAGGATCCTGCAATTTCCCTTGCGGTAGAGGACGGCGTGGTCTCCCATATTGCTGCGACCTGCGGCGGAGACGTTCGCAAGGCGCTGAACACCGTAGAGGTGTTGTGCAGTCGCAAGGCGGGACAAAAAGAGGTCTCGGTCACGCTGGAGGCGGCGCGGGAGGTCTCCAAAAAAAGCAGTATGCGTTACGACCGTGACGGAGATTCCCATTACGATATCTTATCTGCCTTTCAAAAATCCATCCGAGGCTCCGACCCCGACGCATCGGTGCATTATCTGGCCAGGCTGGTTATCGCCGAGGATCTTCCGTCCATCTGCCGCCGCCTTTTGGTGATTGCCGCAGAGGACGTGGGGCTTGCATACCCGCAAGCCATTTGCGTGGTCAAATCCTGTGTGGATGCGGCGTTACAGCTGGGATTCCCCGAGGCGCGGATCCCCCTGGCGGAGGCAACTCTGCTTCTTGCAACTGCTCCAAAATCCAACAGCGCTGTCTCTGCCGTTGACGAGGCGATGGAAAAGATCCGCCTTGCGGGAGCAGGGGAGATCCCATCCCATCTGCAGGACAGCCATTACGGCGGGGCCGAGAAATTGGAGCACGGCATCGGATATCGGTATCCCCACGCATACCCCAACAGTTATGTCGCTCAACAATATCTGCCCGACGCCTTAAAGCACGATCACTATTATTCCTTCGGAGAGAATAAGACCGAGCAGGCGGCGAAAAAATATTGGGATCTGATCAAGGGGGATGGAAAATGAAGCCCGATTATCAAGAAACTTCTTCCCGTCAGTTTTCCGATTCTCAAGAGGGGTCTTCCCGCTTGGTTGTCGATTCTCAAGAGGAGGCTTCCCGCTTTCTTCCCCATTATCAGGAGATCTCCTCCCGCCTGTTTGCCCATTATCCCGAGTTGAAATGCGCTCTGAATTTTCGCAATCCCTACGAGCTTCTCGTGGCGTCTCGTCTGTCGGCGCAGTGTACCGACAAGCGGGTCAATATCGTTTGTGAGGAATTGTTTCGTCGTTGGCCCACGCCCGAGGCGTTGGCCCGAGCGAATCTGTCCGATGTAGAATCGGTGGTGCGTCCCTGCGGGCTGTACCGTATGAAATCCAAGGATATCGTTGCTATGGCAAAAATGTTGGAGCAACGGGGGATCCCCGATACGCTGGAGGGATTTTTGGAATTGCCCGGGGTGGGGCGGAAGATTGCCAATCTTCTGATGGGAGAATTGTACGACGCGCCCGGCGTTATCGTTGCCGACACCCATTGCATCCGCCTTTCCAACCGTCTTGGATTGGTCAAAAATACCAAGGACCCCTTAAAGGTGGAGATGGCGCTACGCAAAATCGTTCCTCCCCAAGAAAGTATGCGCTTTTGTCACGCGTTGGTGCATCACGGCAGAGAATGCTGCGACGCCCGAAAGCCCCGCTGTGAAGAATGCTTTTTGCAGGATCTTTGCAAAGAATACGTAACGAAGGACCGTTGAAGGATGGAATACATAGAAGTAACCCTTACCGTTTGCTCCTCCGCAGCGCAGACCGCGGTGGATATCATTGAAATGACCGACGTGGGCGGAATTTATCTGGAGGATTACTCCGATATGATGGACTGCGAATTGGTCAAGGCCATTAATCTGGTGGATGAGGATCTGATGAACAAGGATACCTCCACCGCCCTGGTCCATATTTACTTTGAAAAAGACGTGAACCTTGCGGGTGCGATGGAATATATCGAAGGCCGCCTGGGTGCAGAGGGGATCTCCTATCAAGTCTCCTATGCCAAGGTGGAGGATACCGACTGGCTTAACGGATGGAAAAAGTATTATCATCCCTTGCCCGTGGGGCCCATTACCATCGTCCCTGCGTGGCAGGTAAAGGAATATCAGGCGAAGGATGACGAGAAAATTTTGATCATCGATCCCGGGCTTGCCTTCGGGACGGGGTCTCACGAGACCACCGCCTGCTGTATTGAAGCCTTGGGCGAATGTGTTTCGGCGGGGGATCGGGTGCTCGACGTGGGGTGCGGGAGCGGAATCTTATCCATTGCAGCCCTTTTGTGCGGTGCCTCATCGGCCCTCGGAATCGACATCGACCCTGCCGCCGCGCGGGTCGCCAAGGAAAATGCTGCTCTCAATCCCCTTACGGGAAGCTTTGATGCCGTAGCGGGGAATATTCTGGAGGAGGATTCCGACCCCGTTTTGAGCACGCTTTTGGCAGATCAGACCTACGATCTGGTGGTTGCCAATATCGTGGCTGACGTAATCATTCCCTTGTCTGCTCAAATTCGACGACACTTGAAAGACGGCGGATATTTTATCACCTCGGGAATTTTATCTCCCCGCGCCGACGAGGTCCGTGCCGCGTTGGAATCCCACGGCTTTACCGTGTGCCAAACCAAGCGGAAAAAGGAATGGGTCTGCTACGTTTGTAAGGCGTAAAAAATCCTCGGCATAAAGCCGAGGATTCGCGGATCTTGTTTTATTCGCTAACGACGGAAGCATCTGCGCCCTTCGCAGATTCCTCTGCGGCTTGGATGCGCTCTTCGGAGCTCTCCGCGGTTTGGACTTGCTCTGTGGATTCTTCTATAAGTCTCTTTTTTCGATTCAGCATCACCTTTTTCATCTGGGAAAGCAGAAGCACCGTGATGCAGACGTCCGCCAAAAATCCGAAAAGATTCATCGGAATGGCGTAGGGATTCCCCGGGATCAGATACAGCACCGCATCCGCCAGGCGAACCGCGCTCAGGACTGTCATAAGGCAGGTGAACAAGGTAAAGGCCTTGCGTCCGAACAGACGGGCAAGGATCTTGGAGAAGTTGATTCCCGCCGCTGCCGCAATGCCGTAAAAGCAGATCAGATAGATTCCGAAGGCGCGGGAGAATACCACGTCCGAATCTCGAAAATTCACGATCAAAAGGAACAGATAATAAAGTGAGATTGAAAGCGACATGATCCGCCACCCGTTTTGCTTGGCGCTCCGCTTCGGATAAGTTACGAAGAAGATTAAAAAGATTGCCGCAAGCAGAGAAAGGACCAATTTCCACAGCGCGGGATTCAGAAGAAGCGATACGTTGAATCCCACCGTACCGTCCGCAATTCCGCTGAAAAATCCGTACAGAGCTTCCGTCACCAGCAGTACCGAGCCTGCAATGCCGAAGATTGTGTCAAGAATCGATGCCCGATACAGGCGAACTGCCGTGGGCTTCGGCTCCTTCTTTACGGTAAACAGAACCGTGCAGAAAAACAGTGCCGCAAGAATCAAAAATCCGTCGAACAGGATGGGCAACAGAGAGTCGGTGGCAAAATATCCTGTCCGCGGATCAATTCCGAGAATCAGCTCCACCGCCCGAAAAAGAAAGGCGGCAAGGCAGACGGGAACAAGGGCAATGCCGTAGTGCTTTAATTTCATCGGTTCAAGCTCCTTTTGATGTTTGGGATAGAAAACGATATTGATAAATATATTATACCATTATTTCTTAAAATGTCAAGTATTTTTTCTTACACTCCCCGTTTCTTTCGTAACAAGGGGGGAGAAAGGACACGTATGACGCCTCAAAGTCTGATGAAACGTCGTGTCAACACCTCGTTTCTTATGATGCTGCTGACCTTAGCGGTCCAATCCGTAGTTTCGATTCCAATCGTTGTGTTTACCGTTCTCTCAATGTTGGGAATCGAGGTTTCCTCTTATTATACGGAGTTTGTTCTGGTACAGCTTTTGTACCCGCTGGGAACCTGCGTATTGGCACTTTTCGTGCTGCGGCTGATCTCAATCCCCCGTTCTTCCGTGGTGACCATCAAGCCTCTTCGTTGGGATTTCATCCCTTGGTTGGGCCTTTTCTTGGGTGTCACGGTGGTGATGAATTACACGGTGACCTTTCTGATGGAATTGTTGGAGTGGATCGGGATCTCCATTCCTGATGCGTTTTCCTCCTACGATCCCCAAACCCTGCCCCAAGCCATTTGTTATTTCGTGGTGCTCGCCATCCTTCCTCCCGTTTGCGAAGAAATTCTGTGCCGCGCCTCGGTGGCAGGTGTTTTGAAGCATTTACATCCGTGGACGGCGGTGCTCCTTTCTTCCTATGCCTTTGCTATGATGCACGCTACGGTGCAGCAGATTCCCTTTGCCTTTGTCTTGGGGGTGGTCTTGGGCTTTGTGTACGTAAAAACGGGGAATTTGCTTTATCCCATTCTTCTGCATTTCGCTAACAATGCCGTTGCCTGCCTTATGACCTATCTTTCGGTCTGGGGGGAAGAATGGGTCACCAATGCCGTGGGATACGGTGCGGATCTTCTGTTCCTCCTGTTCGGCGTTGCCTCTGCAATTTGGTTGATTGTGAAAAAACGGTTTACCTTAAAAGAAATCCCCCATTCGCTTTCCGTCGCCGATTCTGCAAGGGCTGTTGTCAAGGCTCCTTGCTTCTGGATTTTCAGTGGAGTGTACGCGGGTTTGACCCTCTCGAATTCTGCACTGCTTCTCCTTCAGGAATCCCAAGGAATCCCGCTGTAAGCCCCGTATCGGAAGATTGCTATGACTGCATTTATATCCCCAAGCAGCCCCATATCAGGAGATTATTATGACTGACTGCATTTATATCGTCGTTACCCAGACAGGGACGGTGCTTTCCCGTCTTTTGAAGCGCATTACCCACGCCGATTACAACCACGTATCCGTTTCTACGGACCCTACGCTGAATACGATGTATTCCTTCGGGCGAAAGAACGCCTACAATCCCTTCTGGGGCGGTTTTGTGATGGAATCTCCCCATTTCGGCACGTTTAAGCGATTCTCCGAAACCGATGCGGTGGTGCTCTCCCTTCCCGTCACCAAGGAGGTGAAAGGGAAGATCGAGTCCCGACTTGCAGAAATGTATCAGAATCGCAAAAAATACCGTTACGATACGTTGGGGCTGTTGCTTGCGTGGGGAAAGATTCGCTACGTACGGGAGGATGCCTACTATTGCTCCTCCTTCGTGTTAGAATTTCTGAAGCAGTTTGATCTGACCGACGAGGAGATCTTCAGTAAATTCCCCAAGCCAATTGAATTTTTGGAGCTACGGGGTGGTCAGATCGTCTATCGAGGCAAGCTTCGCCTGTATCAAACAACAAAAGAAAACGAAGATCGGCGCGGATGATTCCGCGCCGACCTTCACTTTTCCGACAGAATTTTCATATTATAGAATAAGCGGACCGAAGCGCCGCGGCCCTCGGTCCTGCCAACACGTGAAAGGAACTGATATAATGATACGGGATTTTTTAAGTGCCGATGATTTCTCGGACGACGTTGCCGAAGCGGGAATTTTCTTCCCCGTAAAGCCGCAGCCTCCTAAGCCCGAGGAGTGCAACTGCGATTTAAGCTGTGTGGATGACCTTCCCGTAGGTGCCACCTATGCGCCTATGCAGAAATTCCGCAAGCTCTATTCTCCCGAAGAAGCCCTGTGCAGAGGAACGTTATTCGAGGAACTCGACCTGCCGTTCCGAGGAGGAAAACAACGATGAACGAACGTGAAAAACTGCTCCGCAAGCTTTCGGAGCAACAGTTTGCCGCTTGGGAAGCGGGACTGTTTCTTGATACCCACCCCAATTGTCAAGACGCCTTGAAGGCGCAACGGGAATATACGGCCGCCGCAAAGGAATTGAAGGCAAAATACAACGACTCCTACGGGATGCTCACCCACAGTTGCCCCCACGAGGGGAATAAGTGGCAATGGGTCTGCGATCCTTGGCCTTGGGACAACGATTGAAAGGAAAGGATAACGACCTATGTTTGTATATGAAAAGAAACTGCAGTACCCCGTAAAGATCAAAACCCCCAACGCGGCGATGGCGAAATTCATCATCGCACAATACGGAGGCCCTTCGGGAGAAGCGGGCGCCGCAATGCGGTATCTTTCCCAACGCTTCTCAATGCCTTATTCCGAGCTGAAGGCGGTCTATACCGACATCGGCACGGAGGAGCTTTCCCACTTGGAAATCGTGGGAACCATCGTTCACCAGCTGACCAAGGGCTTGAGCGAGGAAGAGTTGATGAAGCAGGGCTTCTCCGAATATTTCGTGGAGCACACCACGGGCGTGTATCCCCAAGCCGCGTCGGGAGAGGCCTTCACCGCCGCCACCCTGAACGTAAAGGGCGACCTTTTGGCGGATCTGTCCGAATCCCTCGGTGCCGAGCAAAAGGCACGGGTGACCTACGACAATATCCTGCGTATGGTTGACGATCCCGACGTGCGCGACCCCATCAAATTCTTGCGGGCGCGGGAAATCGTCCACTACCAACGCTTCGCCGAAGGTATGCGCATCGCCCAGGAAAAGATGAACTGCAAGAATTATTATATGTATAACCCCTCCTTCGACCGCAAATAAGCAAAACAAAAGAGCAGGCGGGTAAACCGTCTGCTCTTTTTCTATTTGACAAATTGGAATTTGACAACTAATATTTCGTGAATTATTGTCACGTATCGTTAGCTGTTAATAAAACTATCCAAAAGTCTTGTAAATAAAGGGTTTTTCGCAAACAACTCATTTCAACTTGTTATGACTTATTATTTCGTTTTAACCTTGTCCGAAAGTATTATAAGGGCAAAATCAAGGGCAAAAATC
>JAGAOB010000055.1 GCA_017623895.1 Clostridia bacterium | reverse complement strand
GGCACCCAAAACCTGTGCCCAAATGGCATCCAGCGTGTCTCTGGCCTTATCGTCGTGCCCATAGCCCGTCGTTCCGTAAAGCGTGGCCTGGGATACGCGATGCTCCCAAAAGGCCTGCATAACCTTTTGCGTATTTTTTTCGGCAATCTTTTCAATGACACGGAATTGCTCCTGTATTTGATTTTCTGCCAATTCCGCCGCTAATCGGGTGTCCAACGTAAACATTTTATTTCTCCTGAATGACCACTTGCTTTTTTTCCAAAAATGTGGTAGAATGGTATTAATGAATCCTATATCTCTTATTATATAAAAGAAATTGAAAACTGTCAAGAAGGGAATGGAAGTTTTTGCTGAATTTTTTGAGAAATCGTTCGGATTTGAACGCCGTCTTACGGGAAGTGGGAAATGATTGCACCCCTTCTGCGGAAAAAATCTTCCGCGCCGCACAGCCCGTCGATGAGATTAAGGTCGTTATTTTGGGGCAGGATCCCTATCCTGCTCAAGGTGTCGCAACGGGACTTGCCTTTGAGGTGAACGGCTTGACGAGCTGGAAGCAGCCCTTTCGTCAGGTTTCCTTGAAAAATATCGTTCGCCTGTTGTACGCATCTTATACGGGTGCGGATCCTTATCAAACCCGATTCGGAGACATTCTGCAGGCGATGGATCGCAGTGAGTTTTCTATTTTGCCACCAGACCGTCTTTTCTCTTATTGGGCGGAGAACGGCGTACTTCTGTTGAATACCGCATTGACGTGCAAGCCGGGATATCCCGGATCCCACACAGAGCTTTGGCAACCGATTATGGACGACCTGATTCGTTATATTGAGCAGAATTCCCATCCGATTTGGTTTTTGTGGGGGAAGGAAGCACAAAGGTATGACTTCGTTCAGAACTCTTATGTCTCCCGTCATCCGATGCTTTGCTCTGCCAATTGGTCCGACGATTTCTTGAAAAACCCCTGTTTTCGGGAGACTTCTTCCTTTATCGACTGGTTGGGTTAACCGTTTTTATCCCTGTTGAATAAGCCTTGCATTTTTCGGTAAAACTGTGAAAAAGAACCACAGAAAAGAGGAACCGTATATGATTCGAGGCTTATTCAGAACGCAGTCGTCATTCATAATCCCCGCGGCGGAAGGGTGTTTAGCCAGGCAATTTTTATCTTGCGTCCCCAGTCCGTTTACACCGATCGGGAATTGGTGGAGGAGGCACAGCGGATTATTGAAGAAAATACGTCCGCTCGTAAAAGACGTAGAATATATAAATGATTAAATCCACCCGTCTCGGGTGGATTTTGTTCCTTCATTGACAAAACTCGAAAAATGTGGTATACTTTATTTGACAAAAATCGAAATGTAGGGAGTGAAAATCTTCTGAAAAAGATTGCACTGCTTTTAATTACAATCGTCATTCTCGCAGGATTTTCCTCCTGTGCGGCTTCTCCTGTTTCTTCTCCTGCGGAGGTGGATAAAACCGCACTGATATCGCTGTTGAATGATTTTGAAATTATTCCGCAAACGTTGGATCAGTCCACCCTCGTAACCGCGTATTCCTTGATTTTGGAGAAGGAACAGGCAACGCAAAAAGAAGTCAATGAAGCCGTCGCGGGATTAAAAGAATTAAAAGAGACGATCTATTCCACTCAAATGACCTTTATCGACGGCGGGCTGGAGCCCCACGTTCGCAACGCCCTTGAATTGGATAAAAATACGGTGATCACCATCGGTGATTGCCTTATGTTAGAGGAATTGGATTGCACCTACGACGAGGCGCTCGGAGTCAAGATGCGCGTTTCCTACGATTTTCGCTATTTCCCAAACCTCAAGACGCTGAATCTTACGGGGAATGCCATTGAGGATTTAGATGGCTTTGCTTATCTTTCCAAATTAGAGACACTTTCCCTTGCCGAAAATCCTGTCCGTACTGCCACGCTTTCCGATGAGGACTCTGACGACGACGTTCGTTCCTTGGAGATTCTCGGAAGACTCCCCATCAAGAATCTGGACGTTTCGGGGGAATCGGTTCTTACCTCTGCATCCCTCTTGCCCGTGATGACGGGGCTTGAAACCTTGAACATTTCGGGGAATTCTTTGGATTCTCTCTCCTTTATCGCAACCAACTGTCCGAATCTGAAAACCTTGATCGCTTCCGACTGTACGGTTTCTACCTTGCAGGATCTCGGCGGCTGCAACAGCCTTGTGTCCTTGGATCTGTCTCGTACCGAAGCTTCAGATCTTTCGTTTCTTTCGTCCTTAAAACAGCTTTCCGAATTAACTCTTGACGGGGTTTCCTTCGTGGATTACCCCTCGCTTCTGAAAGCTCCCCTTTTGGTTTCCTTGTCATTGTCGGATTGCAATGTCTCCGATCTTTCCTGGATTTCGGAGTTTACGGTGCTGGAAAAATTAGATCTTTCCCATAATCAGATTTCCGATGCGTCCCTGGTCAACGGGAGTGTTTCCGTAAAGAAGATAAATCTGTCACATAATATGATTTCACAATTCTCCCTTACCGACGAATGGTCGGGGGTAGAGGAATTGAATCTTTCGGAAAATGCGATTACCGCCTTCTCCGTTTCTCTTGTACAAGGAAGCGGTGCGCTGAAGGTTTTGGACCTTTCTTCCAATGCTGTGACCTCCTTTTCCGCCGATCGAGCCGCCGCGCTGGAATCGGTCGAGCTTTCGGAAAACGCGCTGCAATATATTTCCCTAAACTCGAATTCCCTGCGTTCGATCTCTCTTTCCGACAATCCTCTGAAGGGATTGTCTCTGAATCTTCCATCGTTAGTATCGCTTGAACTGGCTTGCAATACGGTTTTCTCAGAGCCCGTGAGCCTGAACCTTCCCTCCTTGAAAATTTTAGATTTGTCCAAGGAATTTACCTGCACGTCGGATTTGATTTCTTCCTTGAACGGCTTAGAAACACTTTCGATTCATCTTTCGGGTGCATCTGCGGAATCCGTTGCATCGTTAATAACGGTGAAGGATCTTACTGTGTACGGGGGAGATGACGCCGCCGTTTCCGTGATATCCGGGCTCCCCGCTCTCGAATCGTTGACGGTTTGTAACAGTAAGGTAACTGCACCCGTTATTTCGGGCAACAAAACGCTTAAATCGCTAACCTTTGAGAATTGTGCAACGCTTTCCGATCTTTCGGGGGTAAGCGACCTTTCCTCGTTGGAAATCTTCTCCGTAACGGGTGGAAATCTTTCTGCTCCTCATTTAAGCGGACTTGATGCATTGCGTACCGTCCGCCTTTCCAAATGTGATCTTACAACGGTCTCCTACTTAACCGATTTGAATGCTTTAACGACCTTGGATCTGTCGGAGAACGGATTGCAGAGCATCGAGGTTCTGGGATTCCCCCATCTCCAATATCTTGATTTAAGCGATAATAAGCTCTCCAATTTGAACGGGATTGCTTTGACGTTGACCCGTGGCACGTTGGATCTTTCCGGGAATGAACCGTCCTTGTACGAGGATCTTTCTTCCTTCCCTGAGACGCTGAAAGTCATTGTTAAATAAGAAAAGGAACGGTTATGTTTGAAGAAGTTGCTCCCAAGCGTAAGAACGCATTTCGTGTGGTATTTCTGATTTTATTGTGCGGATTTATCTTGCTCTCTCTGCCGAATTGGCTGTCGGGACTGTTTGCCCTTCCATACTTGAAGGCGGTCTACGAATTTTTGGTTTTTCTCGGCATCGCACTCTTGATCTTTCGCTTCCTCCGTTTTTACGGAACGGAGTACAAGTATTCTCTCGCAGATTCTGTTCTTGTCATTCGTTCCAGGGTAGGCTCGCGGGAGACGGTGTTGGCGGAAATCCCCTTAACGGGAGAGACCCGCCTGGTTTCTTTTTCTCAAGCCGCGGAGGTTTTGCGGGAAAACCGAACCTTACCTCGCCCCGTTTTTTACGGCGTTTCCGATAAAAAGCGGGCGTATCTTTTAACGTTTCCTCTGCAAGCAGGCGTTTATGGCGTAATTTTTCAACCTTCCGATAAATTTGTTGAAATTTTGCAACAATTGCTACTTGACAAATCCGAAAAAATATAGTATAATATTCAAGCACAATGAAGCAGACTTCGTCTCACCCTGCCGCAAAGCGAGCTCGGTTCATATCGATCGCACCGTAACGGTGCTCTGTCGACGGACGAATTTTGCTCTGTCGATTTTCTTTTTTTGGAGGTGTTTTCCCATCAACGCAAAAAAATTCCAACTCAACGAAGAAATCAGAGATGCTCAGGTTCGCCTGATCGATTCCGACGGCTCTCAGCTTGGGATTCAGTCTGCACGCGATGCTCAGAAGATCGCTTATGACCGAGGACTCGATTTGGTTAAGATTTCTCCTCAAGCCAATCCTCCCGTGTGTAAGATTATGGATTACAGCAAGTATTGCTTTGAGCAAGCAAAACGGGAAAAGGAAGCAAGGAAAAATCAGCGGATCGTTTCCGTGAAGGAAGTTCAGCTCAGCGTCCGTATCGAACAGCACGATTTGGAGACGAAGCAGAATCACGCCCTTCGCTTTTTGAAAGGCGGAGACAAGGTGAAGGTTTCTCTTCGGTTCCGCAGCCGTGAGATTCAGCATCCCGAGCTCGGCCAGGAAGTAATGGAGCGCTTTGCTCAAGCTTGTTCTGAGCTTGGTGTCGTTGAAAAGCCCGCAAAATTGGAAGGTCGGAATATGATTATGATTCTGGCACCTAAGCCCGTGAAATAACTGTTTTTGCGTCGGGATTTCCATACCTACTGTTAATCAAATCATTTTATAAAGGAGAAAGCATTATGCCTAAGTTGAAAAGCCATAAGGGTGCTGCTAAGCGCTTCAGCGTTACCAAGGGCGGCAAAGTGAAATTGAACCGTGCCAACAGAAGACACATCCTTACCAAACACACCACCAAGTACAAGAGAGGTCTGCGTAAAGCCGGCTATGCCAGCCCCGCAAACGCTCCCACCATCAAAAAGTTGATTCCCTACGCGTAAGAGGAGGAGAGATAGAAAATGGCTAGAGTTAAAGGCGCAATGATGACGCGCAAAAGACGTAAGAAGATCCTGAAGCTTGCCAAAGGTTACTTTGGTGCAAAATCCAAGCAATTCCGTACTGCCAACGAAGCGGTTATGAAGTCTCTGACCTACGCGTACATCGGCAGAAAGCTGAAGAAGAGAGATTTTCGTTCTCTGTGGATCACCCGCATTTCTGCGGCTTGTGCTCAGAACGGGATCAACTACTCTCGTTTCATCAACGGTCTGAAAAAGGCAAATATTTCCCTTAACCGCAAGGTTTTGGCTGAACTTGCCGTTTCCGATCCCGCTGCATTTACCTCCCTTGTTGAGAAGGCGAAAGCGGCTCTTTAATTGTCTGCAAAACGGAGACCGTTTGGTCTCCGTTTTCTTTTGGAGGATTTTACTTGACCAATATCGTTGGCCCCATCCGTCGGGCAATCCAGGAATATAATATGATTTCCGAGGGCGACAAGATTGCCGTCGGTGTTTCAGGGGGAAAGGATTCCGGAGCGTTGCTCTTTGCGTTGGAGCGCTTATCTCACTTTTATCCGAAAAAGTTCACTCTCGTTGCCGTTATTATTGATATGGGAATCAGTATGGACTACGCTCCGTTAGAGGAAAAAATCCGTGCTGCGGGAATCGAGTGTGTGCGAAAAGAAACCGATATTTCCCATATCATTTTCGACGTACGCAAGGAGTCAAACCCGTGCGCTCTTTGTGCGGTAATGCGTCGTGGAGCGTTGAACCGTGCTGCGGTGGAGTTGGGGTGCAATAAGGTCGCTTTGGGACACCATTACGACGATGTGTTGGAGACCTTTTTGCTCAACCTCGTTCACGGCGGTCGCCTCGGCTGTTTTCAGCCCGTTACCTATCTTGACCGTATGGATATCACGGTAATACGTCCGATGATCTACGTTCAGGAGCGCTGGGTCAAGGGGTTTTGCCGTGGAAATGAAATCCCTGTAATTTCAAACCCTTGTCCCGCAAACGGCCAGACACAGCGTCAGGAAATGAAAGATCTGATGAAAGAGCTTGAAACCCGATACCCCGGCTTAAAGAAGCGCGTTTTTGGAGCTCTGCAGCGCTCAGGGTTGGATGAATGGTGAAAAAACTGTATCATTTTCCGAAATTCTATTGTGCTTTTATACCGATTGTGGTATAATTAAAATAAGTATGTACGGAAGGGGAGAGTTCGGTTGAAGCGGCTGTTTATAATTGAGGGGATTGACGGCTCAGGAAAATCTACGCAGGTTGCTCTGATGCGCCAGAGACTTGAGCAAATGGGAAAAAACGTTACGCAAATTAAGCTTCCCAACTACGGTTCCCCTGCTTGTGCCCCCGTAGAGCAGTATCTTGCAGGTGCCTTTGGCTCCGACGCAGATTCGGTGAACGCTTACGCCGCATCCTCCTTTTTTGCGGTAGACCGTTTCGCCTATTATAAAACCGTTTGGGGAAAGGATTACGACGACGGAAGAATTATTTTATCCGATCGCTACGTATCCTCCAATCTGCTGCATCAATGTGCAAAGCTTGATGCGGAACAACGCGTTCCCTATATGGAGTGGCTCTACGATTTTGAATATAATAAAATGGGGATTCCCCGCCCTGACGCCGTTTTTTTCCTTGACGTTCCCCCCAAAATTACGGGTGGCTTGATGACTGACCGATATGGGGGGGACGAATCGAAAAAGGATATACACGAAAAGGATTCGGAATATCTGCTCCGTTGCTATAATATGGGACTTTACTGCTGTGAAAATCTCGGTTTTCACCGCATTACGTGCCTTGATGACGAAGGCAATATGCTTTCAAAGGAAGCGATTTCCGATGCAATTTTCCGCAATATGGAGCAATTTTTGTAATATTCGGGAGGAATTATGCCCTTTGCAGTGATTCGCGGCTACGACAATCGTTATGCACTCTCCGATTTGTGGGGACAAGCCTTTGGAGATGACGCCCAGTTCGTCGCCGATATGTACGATTGCGGGTATCTTAATTCTTCGGATATCTTTGCGTTGACCCAGGATGGTCGTCTGATCGCGGCATTGTTTTTGCCCGAATACCGTATTCGTGTAAACGATAAGGATCTTCCCATCCGCCTGCTCAGCTGCGTTGCCACCGATCCCTCTCACCAAGGACGGTGACATATGTCATATTTGATTCCCCGTGCCCTTAGTTCGGTTCACGACGAATGTTGTGGGGTCTGCGTGATTCCCGTATCGGAAGACCTTTACAAGTTTTATGAAAAATTCGGGTTTGAAACGGCATTTTGGATCTCGGAACAGGTTTTTGAAATCGACGGAAATGAACCGCAAGAGGCTTTGCCTTTCCAAGCTGAGGATTTAGACGCACATTATGACGCTTACTTGCGCAAATACGCGAAAAACGGATTTGTATTTAAGTCTAAGGAACGCTTTTCTCAGGCGGTAAAAGAATATTTACACCCCACCCAGCCCTGCGAATTTTTCGTTAATTCTCAAGGCTTTGCATTTCTTCAAAAAGCTTCGTCGGAAATTTTGGTTCGCGAGTGGACGGGGGATGCCACTCGGCTGGCAAGCGAGCTTTCCGTCCGCTACCGGCTTCCGGTTCGGATTCAGTACCCACCAAGGGCCGAGGATAAAAAGCCCATAGAAATGCTTCATTCCTTTTCCGATTCCCTTTCGGCGTTTGCCAAGGAACACAATCTGTATTTGAACTGTATGTATAACTGAGGTGAAAACGATGGTATATGTTCTTCTTGCCGATGGCTTTGAGGAGATCGAGGCTCTTGCACCTGTTGATTTTCTTCGCCGTGCCGAGATTCCCGTCACAACGGTGTCCCTTACGGGAAAGATTGTCTGCGGTGCTCACGGAATTTCGGTGACTGCCGACGCCGATCTGAAGGATTTGGATTTTTCCGATGCTGACGGCATCGTTCTCCCCGGTGGAATGCCCGGAGCTACCCATTTGGATCAATGCCCGCAAATGACCGAGATCCTTTCATCGGTTTATAATCGAGGCGGAATTCTTTCCGCAATCTGTGCAGCGCCGCTGGTCCTTGGAAAGCGGGGGTATTTGCAGAATAAGGAGGCGACCTGCTACCCCGGGTTTGAAGAAAACCTCATCGGTGCACGACTTTCTTCCCGTCCCGTTGTCTGTGACGGTCGGATCATTACTGCAAAGTCAGCCGCATACGCTTGGGAATTCGCATCTTCCATCGCAGAAGCATTCGCGGGAAAGGATCGCTGCCAATCGGTTCGATCCGCTTTGTTTTTGCCGCCTTTTGGAGGATAATATGAAAAAAGTGATCGCTGTTTCCATCACCTCCGCGCTGATTTTTGCCGTTCTTTGGGGCCTGAAGCTGTTTGATGTGACGGACAATCTGTTTCTTCTTGCATTGATCGGATCTGCACTGTTCCTGCTCGGATCTCTCATATTGAAGATTCTCGCTCCCCGCATTCGCACCCCAAGGTTTTTTTCGGTCAAATCAATGTCATTTTTAGAGTGGCAGCTTACGTTATGTCTCTGCATCTTGTTGATCTGCGGCTCCTTTTTGATCAATTATTTGATCTCTACTCTTTACGGACTTCTTTCTTTGGATATTCCCTCCGCGTTCTCCGAAGGCGGATATTCCTCGGTTGGAATGGCAATCCTGTGCATTGCCGTGCTTCCCGCATTGTTTGAGGAACTCTATTTTCGCGGTGCCGTTTTGTCGATGCTTCGGTCTGCGAAGCTGAAAACCGTCGTTGTTATTGGGTTTTCTGCTGTCCTGTTTATGCTATTGCACGGCCCGAGCTGGTACTTTTTAACCGATCTTTATGCAGGCATAATGCTGGCACTTCTCGTTTATTTTACGGGCTCGATCTACGCCTCCGTCGCCGCGCATTTTATTTCAAATTTCGTTTCGTATTTCTTGTCCCATTTTGGCGTTCGTCTGATTGACGCAGGTGTTGGCGATCTTACGGTCCACGTCATCGTGGTTTGCTTTGTTGGAGCGTTGTGTCATCTTTTGCATCTTTTGAAAAAATTGATTCTTAAGAATGAAAAAGAAGACCGCTCCCGCATCAATGAAAACTCCCGTCGTTGGGAAGAAAAAGTGGCAAAAGGAGAAGAGTAATATGGGAAGAAGAGGAAAAGACAACAAGAAAAAGGTTGTTCTTTTGTCTGTTCTCGTCGCCATTCTCGTTTTAATTATTTCTGCGACCATCGTCTGTTTGGTGGTATACAACGATTTTCGCAATGACGTCAGCGGCGATGACAGCTTGAGCGAAAAGAAGACGATTGAAATTGTTTCGGGGGACACGACAAAAAGAATTGCCTCAAAATTGGAGGCGCAGGGGATTGTCGATTACCCGTTCTGGTTCATCGTTATGGCACGTCAACAGAGTGTCGACAACAAACTGCAGATCGGAACCTATGAATTTACCGTGGGTGATTCTTATCAGGAGATTCTTGATATTCTGAAAAAAGCCCCCAATTACCGCCCCGCTCTTCGGATCGGTTTTCCCGAGGGGACAGAGGTAACGGACATTATTGAAAAATTTCTTACCGAAGGCAAGGGAAAAACCTCCTGGACGAGGGAAGGATTTGAAGCCGCACTTATTGCAGAGTACGATTGTGCTTATATTCCTTCGGTAAATTCCCTGCCCGAAGGCGTTCCCGTTTATGCTCGCCTCGAGGGCTTTTTGTATCCCGATACTTATGACTTTTTCTTGGATTCCACCGAGGAGCAATTGTTCGCAAAAATGATCGATCAATTCAACAAAAAGGTGCAGTCCTCCGATCTTGTCAGCAAGGCACAAGCCGCAGATATGACCGTATATGATGCGATGATTCTGGGCTCGATTATTCAAAAGGAATCGGGTAACGTAGCGGACTTTGCGTTGATTTCTTCTGTGTTTAACAATCGTTTGGATATCGATATGAAGCTGCAGAGTGATGCTACCGTCAGCTATATGATTCCAAAGGATGAGCGTCTTGCCAGCTGTACCTCGGCTCAGTTGAATACCGATACCCCTTACAACGTTTATATGCATAAGGGCCTTTCGCCTACGCCGATTTGTTGTCCGCGGATTGAGGCTATCGTTGCTGCCTGCGAGCCCGAACAGAGTGATTACTACTATTTCATCGGTGTTCCCGGGAACAGTCCGACGCCCGAAGCAGGAAAGACGTTGTTCTCCAAAACTTATCAGGAGCATATGCAAAAGGTCAACAAGTATTTGCGATAAAATAACGGAAACGAAACAACCATCTACGATAAGGAGCAGTTTATGGCATTAGATTGTTTGATCGATCCCGTAACCGAGCGATACCTTCGCTCGTTGCCATCGCTCCTCCCCGAATCCTTGCGTGAATTGGAAGAATTCGTTCGGTCTGAACAGCTTCCCGTTTCTTCTAAAGAAGCAATAGAAATGCTGATTTTTCTTTGTACTGTACATAAACCAAAACGGATTCTGGAAATCGGCACCTTCGTCGGGTTCTCCGCGCTGACGATGTCTGCGGTTTGTCCCGAGGCTGCCCTTGACACGATCGAGCGAAATCCTGTTATGGTTTCGGATGCAAAACAAAATTTTCAACGGTTCGATGCAAAAAACGTTACCCTTTTCGAAGGGGACGCCGCGGTAATTTTGCCGAATCTGTCGGGGACGTACGATCTGATTTATCTTGACGCCGCGAAGGGGCAATATCCTGCATATCTACCACAATGCATTCGATTGCTTGCAGAGGGCGGAATCCTTATTTCCGATGACGTTCTCTTTCGAGGCCAAGTTTCCGCGGGGAAGCCCGATTGTCACCGAAATCAAACCATTGTAAATCGTTTGGATGAATATTTACATCTTTTGAAAACCGATCCGAGACTTACCACCACCGTGCTTCCCATCAGCGACGGCGTGGCTTTATCCGTGAAACGGAGGGGTGTTCTTGATGAAAAAGCCTGAAATTTTAGCTCCCGCAGGGGATTTTTCCCGATTGATCTATGCCCTCGAGTACGGTGCGGATGCCGTATACGTAGGCGGGGAGGAATTCTCTTTGCGCGCAGCGGCAGGAAATTTTTCCCGCGCCGAGCTAAAACGCGCCGTGGAGTACGTTCACGGCAAACAGAAAAAGATATACGTCGCCTGCAACGTAATTCCGCGCAATGAGGAAATGGACCGTCTTCCCGAATACGCTGCATTTTTGCAGGAGGCAGGGGTGGACGCCGCCATTATTTCCGATATGGGGTCCTTCTCTGTCTTTCGCCGATATGCTCCCAAGGTGGAAATTCACGTTTCGACCCAGGCAAACGTAACCAACTACGAAACCTGTATGGCGTGGTACCATCTAGGCGCAAAGCGGGTGGTCTTAGCACGGGAGCTCTCTCTGGACGAAATCATACAGATCCGCCGTCGCGTTCCCGAGGATCTTGAGCTGGAAGCCTTCGTACACGGTGCTATGTGTATGGCGTATTCCGGAAGATGTCTGCTTTCTCAATTTATGACAGGGCGTGATTCCAATCGTGGCTATTGCGCTCAACCCTGTCGCTGGAAATACGCCTTAGTGGAAGAAAAGCGTCCCGGACAATATTTTCCCGTAGAAGAATCGGGTAACGGCACTCTTTTTATGAATTCCAAGGACCTTTCGATGATCGAGCACGTTCCCGAGTTGTGTGAGGCGGGAATTTCCAGCTTCAAAATCGAAGGGAGAATTAAAACCGAATATTACGTTGCCGTGATTACGCAGGCATATCGCCGTGCTGTGGACGACTGCTTCACCGATGTGATCGCTTACGGAAAAAACCTTTCGTCTTACGTACAACAAGTGGATATGGTCAGTCACCGTCCGTATTATACGGGCTTTTATTTCCCCGATTTAAATGAAAACGGTCAAAGCTACAACGAGCCGTCCTATATTCGTAACTACGATCTTGTGGGAATGATCTACGGATATGATGCCCTTCGTCGCCGCTTGCTCGTAACGGAAAAGAATAAAATCAACGCAGGAGACGAGCTGATTATTGTAGAGGCAGGACAGCCCTTACGAACGTTTCACGCAAACCGCATTTTTGACGAAGCAGGAGCGCAAATTCTCTTTGCACCTCATCCTGAAATGAAGCTTACCATCGAATATGATAAATACGTATCCTCGCATTCGTTTCTTGTGCGGAAGAATAAAATTTGATATGAAAAGATCCCCCGTACGGGGGATCTTTGGTTTATTGTAATGATTTTGGAGGCTTAAAATATAGAACTGTAGTTATGGCTCCCAGAAGAATCAGACCGCACCCGATCCCAAGTAGGGTCAACCGAACGGAGGTTATTTGCCCTAACCCCTTTTCCCCGCTGATAATTTTGGATGGGACGATTACGTCCTCCTTTGCGTCGTTGGGAGAAAAGCGCTCCGCCTTCTTTGCGGATTCCATCAAGCTCGTTGCCGCGGAAAATTTGTCGTAGGCTGCGGAAATCTGTTCGTAGGTGAGATCTTCATTTTGGTAGAGATTCGTAAATTCTGTTTTTGTTTCCGTTAAAATACGAAAGGTTTCTTCGGGGACAATATAATTTTCCTGATAAAGAAACCCATCAATTTCACTTACGTAGGTCAGCAAGATTTCCCGATCTAAAATCAGAACTAATTCTGCCTTTGCATTTTGCAATTCCTTGACGGCAAGATCAATTTGTTCTTTGGTTGCAGATTGGTCGTCGTAAACGGAAAGGCCATTGTTGAGTGCCTTTTGATACGGTTGAAAGGATTGCATTTCGTAAAGAGACGGATCGTAGTTTTCCGACAGCAATCTTCCCAATTCCGTCTTATCGGCGGTCTCTGCAAGCGTCGTCAGACATAGTAACGTCAGACACGCAAAAAAAATTAAAAAAGAAATTATGCGTTTCATAAATTCCTCCCGATAGGCAGAACAATACTCTAATACAGAATATTATACCACTTAATCGGGAGGATGTCAAGGGTTTATTTGGAACTGTTGCCGAGGGAGTCGAGCATTTCGTCCTTCGTTAACCCCGTGGAGCCGGATTCGGTGTCGACCGCCTCCGAGTTAGACTTTTCGGGCATCTGCAGTGTGTGCATAAATCCACCTGCGGAAACGCTGGAAACGTCTGCTGCCACGATCTGATCGTTGATGACGATCACGTTGGCCAAAACCTGCGCCGAGGTTTCGTTGGGGTAGTTGGAGATCGTGTAGGTGTATCTGGTTCCCGAATCCCCCTTGTAACTGCTCAGATCAAATCCTTGGCTGATTTGTAATGCGTTGTATTCATTGTACGTCGCATCGAATTCCTCGGGAATCGTAATATTGACTACCTCCACAGGATCGTTGGAAACCTGCCAGCCGAAGGTTTGAAGGTATTCGATACGTTCCTCGTTGGTTTCTCCCTTTACCGCATCCTTGGAAGCCTTAACCCCTGTAGGAAGGGATATAAGAAGCAATAATACCAGTCAGGCACTGACCAAAGCGACGGTTAGAATTTTCGTCTTTGTGAGTTTTGTGGAAAAAATAAACATTTCAATCACCTTTCCCCGATGTTGGTTATATTGCATTGTATTGAAAAACCTCGGGAAATATTCTTTTTTTGCTCCAAGAATTTTACAGTTTTTTATAAGAATTAATCTGGACAAAATCCCTTCCCGTTTTGAACGAGTCAGATGGAAAAATCTTTGAAGAAACGGAAACAAATTCCTTGAAACTATTGCATCCTTCAACATTTTATGTTATAATGACATTATTCTATGGGCAATTCTGTTCTTGATGAGTCGATGATTGTGACTCAAAGGAGTTTTTTATGATATTCGGACGGCATATTAACCGCTATTATCTCCGATATTCCTGGCTTTTGTTGCTGGGACTCGGGGCATTGATTATGGTGGACTATCTGCAATTAAAGATCCCTGAGTTGTACAAAATGGTCATCAACGGGATGAATGACGGCATCGTATTCATTGCAGGGCAAAGTGTGCCCTTTGATCTGAACTTCTTGCTGGACAAGATCTGTCTTCCCTTAATTCTTATTATTCTCTGTATGATTTTCGGGCGTTTTTTGTGGCGCATTTGCTTCTTTGGTTCTGCCGTACGGATGGAGACCGATCTGCGGAATCGGATGTTTGATCATTGCAAGGATCTGTCCCGTCAGTATT
>JAGAOB010000054.1 GCA_017623895.1 Clostridia bacterium | reverse complement strand
TTTATGTAATTATGGAATTTCAGATGGCCACCGAAAATACCAGCGTCCTCCGCATAAAGGCAGAATACAAGACGGACACAAAGCATATTCAAGCTGCGCAGAGTTTCCTCGCTGTCGGGATGAATGTACTGCTTCAAAATTGCATCGTACAACTTGCCGACAAGCTCACCGGCTTTGATGGAGATCTGTTCCTCGCGGTGCAGAAGCTCACTCTTTTCTTCCACAAGAAACTGCAGGCGATAATACTCTTTACCGAGATCCTTCAGCAAAATGCTTTCCGGCTCACCGGTGGGCTTCTCCATATCGTAAATAAGGAACTCCTCAAAATTACAGGTGATGATCCAACGAGGACGCTGTGAATAAGGCAGTGCCGCTGAATATCTCTGCGCTTGTTGAAAGGGATTGAGCAAAGTACCATCCGATTGACGAATAGGGCTACGCAAATTGAGTCCCTTCTTTTTCTGCTCGATCAGCACGTGCGTAGAGGGAATGTGGCCGTCAATAAAGCTTGTGTGGTCCAGCTTTACACGTTCCTCAAACAATATAAACTTTTCGGGTTCCGCAACGCCTAAAACGTCACGGGCAAGAGAAAGCCAAAAAGATTGGCTGTCGCTTTTTTCGTCACCACGATCTTTCCAATATTCCGCAAAAGCCTTTGCGGCTCTTTTTCTATCTGTATCTGTCATAATATTATCTCCTACCTGTTTAGAACGGTAAATCGTCATCATTTACTTCAACGGGTTCAATATAACCCTCATTGAAAATGTTTGCAGCGGTTGAATAAAACTGCTTTATATACTCAGGGTATTGCTCCTTTATTTCTTCAAAAAGTTTGTTAGCCGCTTCCATGTCGGCAACAGAGACATTAGCATTACCGTTAACAACGCGATCATCTAAAGCGAAAATATTAAAAGCTGGCACGCTTTCGTCGAACAAATGTGTACTGATGTCTCTTTTTAAGCCGTTCATAATGGCTTCCATATAATCGGCATCAACTTTTTCTGTTAGTGTAAAAGTTCGAATAAATTCGGGTTGCCCCCAACTATCTTCAACTTCGCACCAGCACAAACTTTCAAGAACGGAACGAATTCGTTTTCTAAGCTGACTAACATCTGGGAGAGAATTAGGCTTAACGTTTTCCTTTTTTACTGCATCCGAATCAAGGATTGTCTTATAATAAGAATTATCTTTTATTTCAATGATTTTGCTGGTAGTATCCCTAAATTCAGTACATAGCCTTTCAGAATTTTCCTTAAAGCCGTTATCATTTGACACAAACACAACTTCATCTTCACCGTTGGATGAAAAGAAATCGAGAATAGAAAGCCACATCAGCGAATCTTTGAAACCTTTATCCGTACCACTTGTAATAAAAGGGGGAACCTTCATGTATGCTCGTTGAAGAATACGATTAAAATTTTTCTCGCTCCTATCAAACGGAATGATATTTGCTCCGAACAAAGTCTCGTATTTTTTCTGCATTCCTTCTTTATACAATTTTTCTGTTTTCTCGTAGGGTTCTGTAATAGTTATTGACGCAAAACCTTCAACTTCTTTTTTGAAAGATTCCAATTTATCGTATTTTGCTCTTTGCTTAATACATTCCTGGGCAATTCTTTCGTCTATTGCAACTTGAGTGATGTACACAACAAATCCTTTTTCATTTAGGTTCTTGACCACATCGTTAAGGTTGTAATTTTGAATTATAAAGTTCGTATCAAATACAAAAGCTTTTTTACTCATTTTTTATCTCCAAAGTGCCGTAAATGGCGCATCCGTTTTTATCTATCAGCTGCTTTCCCACTTTTAATCCATTCATCAACTTCGCTCGTTTTGAACTTCCAACTACGACCGACTTTGCTTGCCGGCATATTTTTTTCGTTGATCCAAGTGAGCAAGGTGTCGCGACTCACACCAAGATACTCGCACATTTCCTTCGTGGAGCACCAACGTTCGGGCATATTTTTTAATTCTTGCATGATAAACCTCTCCGTTTATACAATTTTACACATTATATTATATCATATTTTCTTGCTTTTTTCAATGGGTTATTGCGGAATTGTGCGGAGTTAAATCGAAATTATTTGTAAATTACCGAATTATATTTAACTGTAGACGTTATATTTCCGTTTTAAAAACGAAAAAGCCATAGTACAGAACTCAAGTGAATTCTATACTATGGCTTTCTTCGCACTCGTCAATCGGCTGTTTTCATTGGATATTCAAGATATCCTTATGACAATCTGCCATTTCGTGCCGACTTCTTTTTTTTATGCTTCTTTTGCAGCTTTATTGATTTCCTTCTGTTTCCCGCCCCCGATAAAGCCCACGATCGTGATCGGCAACCCGAAATATAAATAAAGGGGGAAGCAAATCGTACCAAGCAAATACAAAACTGCCGCAAATTTTGCACCACCGCTTCGTTTTCCCGCATAAGAGATCCAACCGATCAGACCTCCGAAAACAAACAAAGCAACGTGGATGCAAAGCAGTACGAAAAAAACATAGAGGACCGTCAGAAGAGACAGACTTATACCGACAAGATCCAACAACTCAAACGCAGATCGAAAATATTCTCCAATCGCATAAAGCGCACTCGTTCCTCCCGCTTGAATCACAGCCCCACCGAAAATGAATAGTAAACAAGCGGAATAAACGGTCGCCAAAATATTAGAAACCAATAATGCCTTACTTCTCATAGGATCCCTCCTCATTCCGCAACTTCAAGCAGTTTTTTAGAAACTCTTGCCTGCACTTGGGCATAATAGGCCAATTCTGCAGAAGTCAAATCTTCACTTTGCCATTGTTCAAAATCCCTGACAAAGCTTGCATACTTGCTCATAAAGGTGGCATAGTTGGCAAGCAGGCTCAAATCGCCGGGGTTCGCTTTATACTTCTTCATAAAGGAAACGTATTCGTCCATAAACTGCTCGTAGCTGTCCATTGCTTCCTTAAAATCAGAACCCAACGAATCGGAGGATGCTCCGAGATCATCGCGATCGGAATCCCCCGTATCGGAAACGACCTGGTCTGAAACAGGATTGTCAGAGGATTCGGATGAAGCGTCGCTTGCGGGACAATCCAGATTGATCCGAATGATATTAAATCCCTCATAAGAAAGCGACAACGTATACCCTTCGGCATTTTTTGCTTGATAATTTCCTTCGGTTTTTGAATAGTCCACGTTGAACCCCATATCAGAACAGGATTGAACATACGCATTATATTCATCAACCGTCGTGTTGGCGATATAGATGACAAAGCCCTTGGAATTTTCATATTCGATTTTCCCCATCGTAGAAGTCGGAACGGGAATCTTTTTTGCATATTCCGCGGAAGGCCACGCAATTTGGGAAACCTCCATCGGAGCATCCAATTTAATATAGATCGTATCACTTATACAGGAAAGCGAAAGCTTATACCCTTCCCCATTATACGCGTCATAACGATCCCCTATCGTTTTCGGATCTACGGTAAAACCGTGGTCCTTACAAGCCTGCACATAGGCAGAGTACGTCGTTTCTGTCTCTGCCTTTACTTCGAGATAGAGCCTTTGTTCCGTATTGCTTACACATTCTCCCAAATTTGTAGCAGGCTCGGGGAGACGTTCCCGCAACACAATTTCTTCCCAAACAAAAATCTTCGGCTCCTCCTCAAAGCATCCCGTCAACGACAAGACGGAAAACAGCATAACCAGAGCGAGAACAACAGCCATCGTTTTTTTCATAATAAAATCCTCCGTTTTATAAATAAAATACGGGGCGCTTTTGTCGACGTTTCCCTACCCTCCTCTCTTTTTTTTGACAAAAAAAGTGCGGCCCCAATAAGGGTCGCACTAAAAAGTGTACTTCCCTCACTGTTGCCACACAATCCATCCTACACACGGTACGACGAAAAGAGAGAAAACACTTTTTAACAAGTATTTTCCCGTATGTAGGTATGAATATTCGATTGTGTGGCGACCACATTATACCATATACGCGTCGATTTGTCAATATTTGTCGAAAAAAACATCTCTCCATAATAATGCGGAGAGATGCTCGATTGATTCTTATTTGCAGAAGCTTTCGATATAATTTTCCAGCGCGGCGTCGACGACCTTGACGGCGTCTTCCCTGCCGTGAACGTCCCCTGCCACGGTCTCCTTGTCCTCCAACGCCTTATAGACCTTGAAGAAGTGGCGCATTTCGTCGAAGATGTGGGCGGGCAATTCGGAAATATCCCGATATTGATTGTACGTAGGATCCGCAAAGGGGATTGCGATAATCTTTTCGTCGTTGCGTCCGTCATCCAGCATTGAGATGTAGCCGATGGGATAGCACCGCACCAAGGTCAGAGGCTCCAACGCCTCGGAGCAAATGATCAACACATCCAAAGGGTCTCCGTCATCCCCGAAAGAACGGGGGATAAAGCCGTAATTGGCGGGATAGTGCGTTGCAGTGTACAAAATGCGGTCCAGCATAATCAGTCCCGTTTCCTTGTCCAATTCGTACTTCTTCTTGCTGCCCTTGGAAATTTCTACCACCGCCACGAAGTCGTGGGGGGTGATGCGTTTGGGGTCAATATCGTGCCAAATGTTGTTCATAAGCTTGTCCTCCCTTTCTTTTTACGATGGAGAATTACAATTCGATCTCAAGACCGTCCCGAGCCGTAATCATTCCGAGATCGGCGAAAACCTCCTCGAGAGGTTTTTCGTTTGAATGGCAAGAACGGGCAATGTGGGTAGCAATCAGCTTCGTATCAGAAGAAATCCTACCGTTTTGGCGAAGTGCAAGGATCAGGATCTCCAGCATAGCAAGGTTGTTGTGAGTGGCGATACGGAAGTTTCCCGTATCCTCTCCCACGGTGGAATCCATAATTACCCCGTCCAGCGTCACGCGTTTACGCATAAGGTATTCCCATTCAATGGCGGTATACCAGCCTCCGTCACAGCCGTAAAAAAGCTTTTTTCCATCCTTTTCAAGGATATAATGCAAGGGGGTTTCGGGGTCGGTCAGTTCTTCCGCCATATGATTTGCGGGAAGGGCGGTCACCGTCATATCCCCGATCTGCCAACAGTCGCAGACCTCTACGAGGCGAAGATCGATCCGTTGCAAATCCTCCTCGGTCAAGCCCAAATGCACCACGGCACCCCGATGGCACCAGAGGCGAAGCCTTCCGTTGGATACGTTTGCATATTGCAACAAAGCATCACGACAAAAGTGATCTTCGTGGGAATGAGACAAAAGAACGTCGGTGACGCAGGAGGGATCTCCTCCCAATTTTGTCAAAAAATCAAAGGATTGACGGGAAACGTCTACCAAAACGTTCTGATCCACCAAAAGCGATGCACAGCGGCGTTCATCCCCTTGGATCTCGGATTCCGATTTGTTTCTGCACCCAGCAGCGCCCGTTCCCAAAAACCATAATTTCACAAAAATCACTCCTTTTTAAGAAAGAACCGGGAAGGCGTTGTGTCTCCCGGTTCGTCGTTAAATTCAAATTACTTCTGGCTACGGAAACAATCGCTGCAGTAAACGGGGCGATCGTTGCGGGGTTCAAAGGGAACCTTGCATTCTTTTCCGCAAGCGGCGCAAACGGCGTCATACATTTGACGTTCGGTATTTTCGCCACGGGCGTTTTTACGAGCCTGACGGCAGGATTTGCAGCGCTGGGGTTCATTGGTGAAGCCCTTTTCGGCATAAAACTCCTGCTCACCGGCAGTGAAAGTGAATTCCTGTCCGCAATCCTTGCAGACCAAAGTCTTGTCTTCGTACATTGGGTATAACCTCTTTTCCATATTCCGCAGCGTCTATCCGTCGCCACTGGGTTCATTATATCCCATTTGAGTAAAAATGTCAAGAGTTTCCACATTTTTGAAACATTTCAATGGAAATTTCGTCCACTTACCCCGAAGAACCCCCTCATTCCACCCCGTTTTTGGGCAATCTGACAAGGATCACGTTCCCCCCATCACCCGATTCATAAAGTCCTCCGTGGGCTCTCCTGCGGGACGGTTGAACCGACCGAGATGATACAGCCGTTCGGGAGCCGTGGGGGAAATGAAATTGATCTTTTCCGTACACGTCAAGGCCGCGGAAAATCCCAAGGACTGCAAGACGAAAACCGCCTCCTGGCTGACAGCTCCGTAAGGATAGGCGAAGACCGACGGGGTCACCCCCGCCTTTTCGGTGAGCATCGATTGCAGCTTGCTTAAATCATTGGACAGGGCAGCAGAGTACGCAGCAACCGACTCCTCGGCAAGACGCATACACCCCGTACGCTTTCCCATAGAATGCATTTCATAGGTATGATTTCCGATTTCAATGCTCCCCGATTCCGCAAGAAAGGAGATGTCCTCCCACGTAAGATACGCGTAAGACGGATCGGGGTCAGGATTGCGGGAATACTCCTCACTGAAGCTTCCCACCACCGAAACCACCCCCCGCATCCCATACCTCTGTAAAATCGGCAACGCGTAGGTGCGGTTGTTGAGAAATCCGTCATCCAACGTAATCACCACGGGCTTGTCGGGCAGTGCGGTCTTACGGGAAACGTAGTTGACCAGGTCCGAAACGAACACCGCCGTATACCCGTGCTCGGAAAGCCAGCGCATATCTTCTTCAAAGACTTCGGGAGACAAAATATATTGGGATTGCACCCGCGGATTGTATCCCACGCTGTGATACATCAGAATCGGAACCGCCACCCCCTGCCCGCCGCTGCAGGCAACGTGCACGCAGCAGACCGCCACCAGCATTGCCGCTAAAACGACAATCCCGACCACCGTCAATATCCCTCTCCAACCGCTGATCATAATCCGCATATCTGCTCCCCCTTTCACCTCCCATCATACGCGGAAAACAAAAAAATAATGAATGAAAAAGCCTTGAAAACGCCTTGATTCCTTGACAAGGCGAGAAAAAAGTGATATACTGTAGAAAACTGCGAAATAAAGTCGAGGAAATTGATTTTGAAATCTGTTACCCATCAAAATATGGACGAAGAACGGGCGTTGTACGCCCTGCGGGACGCCACGGTGGAGCATTGCACCTTTTCGGGACCCGCCGACGGAGAATCGGCGCTGAAGGAAGCACGGAATATCACGATAAAGCATTGCACCTTTTCCCTGCGCTATCCCCTTTGGCACACCGAGGGCTTTCGCGTGGAGGATTCTACCCTGGACGAGGGAGTCCGTGCCCCCCTCTGGTATGCAAAGCAGGGAAGTTTCTCTCGCTGCATCGTAAACGGAGTCAAAGCGTTGCGGGAATGTGAAGACGTTACTTTTTCCGATTGCGACATCGTCTCGGAGGAATTTGGATGGCGATGCAAGAATATCGGGCTGAACCGCTGTGACGTGACGTCCCAATATTTTCTTTTTGAGACGAAGGGCGGCGGGATGAACAACGTCACGCTCAAGGGGAAGTATTCCTTTCAGTACACCGAAAATTTGACGGTGGAGAATTGCAATCTGGACACAAAGGACGCCTTTTGGCACAGCAAAAACGTCACCGTCAAAAACTGCACCGTTCGCGGAGAATACCTGGGATGGTATTCGGAGAATCTCACCCTCGTCAACTGCAAGATCATCGGAACGCAGCCCCTTTGCTATTGCAAGGGCCTGACCCTCGTCGACTGTACGATGGAAAACACCGACTTAGCGTTTGAATACTCCTCGGTAAACGCCACGGTCAAGGGGAAGATCGACTCGATCAAAAACCCCGCCGACGGAAGGATTGTTGCCGATGACGTGGGAGAAATCGTTCTGGAGCATTCGGTTATAGATACGAACTGCGAAATTATCATAAAATCGAAACCCGTATCGGATTAAAATAACGCCCTTATTTATTCAAAATAAGGGCGAATTTCGTGATATCGACGGGATTTTTACGGTTTAGAATCATACAAAACAAAAATTCCACTCGCCCCTACGAAAAAAACATCGATCCTTCCTCTTTCCCGAAAGAACAAAATTCTGAACGCGACAAATTTCAAAAACCTGTTGTTCCGTTTCCTCCGAAGACGTGGTATAATACCATTGTAAAAACAAAAGGAGGTTCAGAAGATGAACACAGACAAAATTTATGCGGAATCTATCGCAAAGGACTACGCTCCCAAGGACAATTCCAAAATTATCGCCCTTAAAAAATTGGACGCAAAGGCAAAGCTTCCCGCCACCGTCTTCACCTATTCCTTCGGAATCGTTGCCTCTCTGATCGCAGGCTTGGGAATGTGCCTGGCGATGCAGGTGATCGGAAGCGGCGCAATGATGATGGTATTGGGAATCCTCTTGGGAACCGTCGGCTTTATCGCTTGCGCAATCAACTACCCCATCTACAAGAAGATGCTGGAAAAGGGCAAAGCCAAATACGCCTACGAAATCGTTGAGCTTGCGCGGGAAATCAGCGAGCAGCAATAAGCAGATTTCACAAAAAAGAAGGGAGGAATTCCTTTGAACAAATCGGAAAGCAAATATTTTAACACCGCTGTAAAATTTGACAAAGCCCTTCTTTCTCTGCTGAAGAAAAAGCCCTTCGAATACATTACTGTTTGTGAAATTTGCAAGCAGGCAGGCGTAAACCGTTCCACCTTTTACCTGCATTACGAAACCGTCGGAGACCTGCTGAACGAAACGACAAGATACGTGTTAAAGGATTTTCTTTCGTATTTTTCGGCAGAAACCAAATCCATCGCCCGCAATCTCAAAAGTTGTGAATTAGACGAATTGATTTTCGTTTGCGATAAATATCTGACTCCGTACCTAACGTATATTGAAGCAAAAAAAGAGATTTTTTCCACAGTATTACGCCATAACAAGACCCTCGGATTTGAAGACGTTTATCAGCGTATGTTCGATAATATATTCAATCCCATTCTCGATCGCTTCCACTATCCCACAAGCGACAGACGGTATGTAATGATGTATTACCTCAACGGCATCACCGCCATCATTACCGAATGGCTGAAGGACGATTGCAAAAAAAGCACCGCAGAAATTTCGGAGATCATTCAATATTGCATCTTCGGAAGAATGAAATGATTCAAAAAAAAGCAAGAGCAGATGGACAACCATCTGCTCTTTTTTATGCATCTGCAATCGAAGGAAGGTTCCCCGGGCGATGCGAATTCCTTCGGCATTCTTGCAGATCAAAAAAGATACCCAAATACCCTTGATATGGTTACCCCGTGTTTTTTTTACGGATTTGCTGCATTAAAGAAGGGCTAAAATAATCAGAAAAAGAGTACCAGTTGATTTTTGAATAAATTAATAGTAAAGTCCTTTTTATCGGACAAGAATAGTGCTATAATACTTGAGAAAGGACAACACATTACAATTGAAATAGCACAAAAGCCCAAACGTGCATTACCGAAAGGCGGTGAAACTGTATGAAAAATGTCGTGTTGAACATTCCACATTCAAGCACGGTTGTTCCTAAATGGGCAATAAAGGGTATTACTATCTCAACTTCTGAACTTTCCCTGTTAGTTGATTTTATGACCGACAAAGATGTAGATAAAATCTGGGACTTTGTTCCCAACAAAAACAAACAAGTCGCAACGGTAAGCAGACTTGTTGTTGATACCGAACGATACCGTAACGACGAAGATGAAGCAATGTCCTTGAAGGGTATGGGGTTATATTACACCCACACTCCCGATGGCAAACAGTTTCGAACTTGGACGACAAATACATACGTAAAGTGTCTAGATATTTACGATGAATACCATTCTTCCCTTGAAGCAAAGGTTACCCAATGCCTTGCCGAGCACGGGAATTGTGTTGTTTTAGATTGCCACAGTTTTCACGACGATATGAATTATACAGGTTTCCGCCCATCTTCTTTTCCCGATGTTTGTATCGGTGTAAACGATACGGTTGGTGCCAAGGCGCAGTTTGTTATTGATACCTTCATATCGGCAGGGTATATCGTAAAGGTGAACGAACCCTTTTTAGGTTCATTAGTACCTCTTAAATATTTGAACGATACCCGAATACAATCGGTGATGATTGAGCTTAATAGACGGATATACGACAATAATTCTTTCGGTTCGGTTCAAGACATTTGCAAAAAAATCTATAAGAAATTAAGTAACGGAGACCAAATTTGAATAACAAATTCCCCGAAGAAAATTCTTCGGGGAATTGCTTTTACAAATAACTTACCGTCTCACACCGTCGTAAGAGGGGTTATACATATAATAATTCTTGCAGTTCATCTTTTCCTGGGCGATGCGCATACCTTCACCAATCTTACCAAATCAAAAACATAAAAACCACTCGCACCTTCCCATCAACCACCCCTCAAAGTAAATATGTAAAATAAAGTTACGAATATATCCTTTAATTCTTTTCTAATTTGTGGTATAATCAATTCGATAAATTGGAATTTGACGGAGGAGGTTTTAATCATGAGATATGTAAAGCTAATCATAGTAACTATCATTGTTTGCGTTGTCTTTTCTTCTTGCGGCACAGTAGGTAGTGGGCAAGAAGAATATTTTGGTTTCAAAACAAGTGCGTTTACTGTTATTGAGGAGAAAGACACACATGGTGGTTTTCTTGGTGATGGCTCGTATTATCT
>JAGAOB010000053.1 GCA_017623895.1 Clostridia bacterium | reverse complement strand
ATTCCGATCCAAGGTTCCGATTCCGATCCAAGGTTCCGATTCCGATCCAAGGTTCCGATTCCGATCCAAGGTCCCGATTCTAATCCAAGGTCTTGATTGTGATTCAAGCGGGCTCGGAATTGAGGCGAACTGCCTAAACGGTGGGGAACGTTGTTCGACGAGGTCTGCATTGTCGCAAAGCTATAATCAAAGAGGGCAGGTTTTGTTTTGAAAAAATGGAGGAAACGTTATGAAAAAAGCACTTCGCATCTTTGGAATTTTGCTTCTGTGCCTCGCGGTCGTCGGCTCTTTTGGCCTCTCTTTTTCCGCAGAAGAGGTGGGAGACACCGCTGTGGCGGCGGAAGAGGAATACGTAAGCATATTTAACGAAACCGCAGTGGCTCTTCTTCCGCCTGTAATTGCCATTGCCCTTGCCTTGATCACGAAGGAGGCGTATTCCTCGCTGTTCATCGGCATTGTTTCGGGGGGAATCTTGTATGGGTTTTCCCACGGCGGATTTAACGGAGAAAGGGCCTTTAACGCCATTCTCAACGATGGATTGATCGCCAACCTGTCCGACACCTATAATGTGGGGATCTTGGTCTTTCTCGTCGTCCTCGGAATCATTGTGGTGATGATGAATCGGGCGGGCGGAAGCAGTGCCTACGGCGAATGGGCGTCTCAACGGATCAAAACCCGCCGCGGGGCAGCCGTTTCCACCTTTGGGTTGGGTGCCTTGATTTTCGTGGATGACTATTTTAACTGCCTTACTGTGGGAAGTGTGATGCGTCCGTTGACCGATAAGCAACGGATTTCGCGGGCAAAATTGGCGTATCTGATCGATGCCACCGCCGCCCCCATCTGTATTATCGCTCCCATTTCCTCTTGGGCGGCTGCCGTCAGCGGGACCGTGCAGGATGCCAACGGCGCGGATATCAACGGGATCGCTTTGTTTATCCGTACCATACCCTACAACCTTTACGCATTGCTCACCATCGCTATGGTGCTGTTTATCGCCCTTTCGGGTAAGGATTACGGTCCGATGCGCAAGCACGAGTTGAATGCCGCTCAGGGGGATCTGTTCTCGGGGATTCAGTCCGAAATTGTCGATGGCGGCAACGAAAAGACCAATTCCAAGGGGAAGGTTATTGATCTGATCCTCCCCGTGGTGGTTCTGATCGTCCTTTGCGTGGTGGGGATGCTGTACTCCGGTGGATTGTTTGGCGGCGAGGTTTCCGTGATTGACGCCTTTGCCAACTGCGATGCCTCTTACGGGCTTGCCCTCGGCTCGATGGCGGCGCTGATCGTCAACGTGATTTATTTCCTGCTTCGCAGGGTTCTTTCGTTTAAGGAATGTATGGCTTCGATTCCCGAGGGATTCAAGCAAATGGTTCCTGCCATTCTGATTTTGACCTTTGCGTGGGGATTAAAGAGTATGACCTCGCTTCTCGGTGCGGGCACCTTCGTTGCGGGCGTGGTGGAGCAGTTTACCGCCATTCGTATTTTGTTGCCTGCCATTCTGTTCCTCGTTGCGGTTCTTTTGTCCTTTGCCACGGGGACCTCGTGGGGTACGTTCGGCATCCTTATCCCCATCGTTACGGGGGTTTTTGAAGCCGATCTGGCTACCGTCTCCGATGCGGGATCCATTCCCTCTCTCGTTATTATCTGTATTTCCGCATGCCTTGCGGGTGCTGTCTGCGGAGACCATTGTTCTCCCATCTCCGACACCACCATTATGTCCTCCACGGGAGCGCACTGTGACCACGTTACCCACGTTTCCACCCAGCTGCCCTACGTGATGACGGTGGCGGCCGTTTCCTTCCTCGGGTATCTGTTGGCGGGATTTGTACAAAACGTTTTCGTCATTCTGGGCGTTAGCTTGGTTTTGATGATCGCCGTTTTATGGGGGCTTACCGCCTTTGTAAACCGTAAGAAAAAATAATCTAAGATAACGCAAAACGCCCTCGGATCCTCCGAGGGCGTCTTTTTGTTACCGTTTGAATTTTTCCGCGATGTCAAGCATTTTTTGAGGGGTAACCTTTAATACCTTGCGGTCGTAGGACACAAGTCCGTTGGTTTCGTCCTCCACGTCTGAAAGCTGGGTGTAGATCGCGGCACACAATCCCTGTTTTACGGCGGGAAGGATCTCCGCTTCGTATAATGTCGTCAACGCGTCTTCAAATTTTTCCCGTTCTTTGAGAAAGCGGTACCCGTACTCCTTGTCGGGGTTGAATACGTGTCCCTGGGGTTGATAGGAATATCCTCCGAATTCTGATAGGACCACGGGCTTTTTCCCCGCCTTTATCTTTACGGGCTTGAAATAAACGTGTATACTTTCCACGTCGCTTTTCGCTCCGCGGAACCACCCCGACGTGGTGTCGATAAAGCGGGACGAATCCAACGCCTTAAGCTTTTCATACATCTCAGTTCCGTTGAATTGTCCCCATCCCTCGTTGAAGATGGTCCAATAGCACACGCAGGGGTGATTGTATAACTGCCGCACCGTGGCATTCATCCCGTCTTCAAAGCTTTTTCTGGAGGCTTTCTTCCGATGCATCCAACGGTCCGAAAGAGCTTTGATTCCCGCGGTGGGCAACGCGGTATCCCGCAAAAAGGAATACCTTCCGTTGTTGACCATATCCTGAAATACGATCATCCCCAAGCGGTCACATTCGCTGTAGAAATATTCCGCCTCCACCTTGATGTGCTTGCGAAGCGTGTTGAATCCCAACGCCTTCATTTCCTCAATATCGCGGGTATAATTATCGGGAGAGGCAGGGGTGTAGATTCCGTCGCTGTAATACCCTTGATCCAAAAGTCCGTGGAAAAAGTACTCAGCTCCGTTCAAACACAGACGAGGCATCCCGTCTACCGTACGGATCTCCAGCGTCCGCAATGCAAAATAGGATGTAACGCGGTCTTCTCCTGCCGTGACGGTGAAGTGGTACAGATAGGGATCCTCGGGAGACCACAGCCGCGGGTTTTTGACCTCCACACGGGCAGACGAATCGGCCAGAAAGACGGTTACGTCACCCTCGGGAGTATGCACCGTAACCGTCCCCTCCGAAATGCCGTCTGCGGTGATGATCGCAAAATCCGAGCCCGTATCAATTTTCAAAGCACGGATATATCGTTCGGGGACGCTCTCCAGCCAAACCGTTTGCCAGATTCCCGTGACGGGGGTGTACCACATTCCACCCCGATTTTCCCGTTGCTTTCCGTAGGGGAGAATCGCGGATTGCAGATTGTCGGTGCAAAAGACCGTTAATTTGTTTTCATTCTCCAGATAATCCGTAATGTCGAAGCAAAACGCCTCGTATCCTCCTACGTGGCTTCCCACCTCCCGTCCGTTCAGAACGATGTGGGCGATTTGGTCTACCGCCCCGAAGTGCAGAAGCACCCTCCCCTTGTTAAACCCTT
>JAGAOB010000002.1 GCA_017623895.1 Clostridia bacterium | reverse complement strand
TTCTTCAAACATATTGATTCTGCGCAAATGTTTTCCGCCTTCAAAGTGGGTGCTCAGGAATACGTCGATCAGCTCCAGGGCCAACCCTTCTCCCAGAACTCTCGCACCCAGACACATAACGTTGGCGTCATTGTGGGCACGGGTAAATTTCGCGGAGAAAACGTCGGAGCAGAGGGCAGCACGGATCCCTTTTACCTTGTTTGCGGCCATAGACATTCCGATTCCCGTTCCGCAAATCAGGATTCCCAATTCTGCAGCTCCGTCGTTGATTTCCTTGCAAAGAGACTTTGCAAAAACAGGATAGTCGCAGGATTCACAGCTATCGGTTCCACAGTCAATGACATTGTGCCCTTGTTGCACAAGATGCTCCTTGACAGCCTTCTTCAGCTCGTATCCGGCGTGATCGCACGCGATGACAAGATTCATAGTATGTTACGTCCTTTCGGTCAAATGGTTTTCTCGTTCGTTTCGTTCTCGCTCGGCCTGGGGCAAGCGGAGATATCGGGGCTCTAATTCTTCGGGGGAGAACAACGCATCTTCTTGCATCTTCCAAGCAATTTGCGCTACGATTTCCGCGCGAATAAACGCTCTGTCCGCAGACGCACAGACGGCGTTTCGCCCCAATCTTTGTGCTTCGTTTATTGCAATTTGCGAACCGTCGCCGCAGAACAGAACAGGTCCATCCGTTTCCTGTAGCAGATCGGAAACGCTGATCTGACGGTCCTCGCACTGTCGGATGCCGTTTTTGAAGTTTGCATTATAAAGCATCCCTCTGCGCGCATCCTCGACGGAGCATACCGTTCCTTCAAAGGAGATTCCTTCCCCTAAGGCGTGAAGGGAGGACACGGGGGCACAGGGGGTTTTGTTTTTATGTGAAAGTCCCTTGGCCGTTGCAACTGCAATCTTAATACCCGTAAAGGATCCGGGACCTACGGTTACGCCGATTCGGTCAATTTGATCCATCGAAAGTCCCGAATCTTCGAGAACACCCTCAATCATAGGCAACAGCGTCTGACTATGGGTCAGCCCTGTGTTCAGGTAACGGGAGGCGAGAATTTTTCCGTCCTGCATTACGCAGGCGGAGCAGGCAAGGGTAGAGGCGTCAAATGCCAGGATTATCATACTTCGTTCTCCTCGATCCGAATGATCCGATCTTCGGTACCGTCACCGTATTCAAAATAGATTCTCAACGCGTCGTGGGGAAGATATTCCTCCGCATTTTCGCTCCATTCCACTAAACTGATCGAGCCGATTTCTCCGTCGAAGAATCCAATGGAATACAAATCGTCGTACCCGGAAAGACGGTACAGATCATAGTGATATACGATTTTTCTTGCTTCGTAGCGATGGCATAGGGCAAAGGTCGGACTCGTGACGTCTCCGTCATATCCCAATCCCTGCAAAAATCCCTTCACGAACTCGGTTTTTCCGCATCCCATTTCACCGAACAGACAAATCATATCCCGTTCGCAGGCTTCGGAAATCTTGCGTCCCAACGCTTTTGTTTCTTCTTCGGAATGGCTGTAAAAGGTCATGGCTTCTCCTTCGGAGGAGTCTTTGATTTTTTTGTCAACGCCTCTTTAATTTCGGAGAGAGTCCATTTTTTCGTCGGAGGATCCCGGTCGGCTTCATCGTCTAATGAGAAGCCCTTTTTAATCGTAAGCCGCGCAACCTCCTTGCGGGTCAGCATATAAATTACCGCACACAGGGGAACACTCAAAAGGAATCCAACGATGCCGAACAATCCGCCGCCCAACGTAATGGAAACCAAAACCCAAAGCGCGGGCAATCCAGTGGCTTCTCCCGAAATTCGCGGATCGATCAGGTTGCTGTCCACCTGCTGCAGAACGATGACGAAAACGATGAACCAGAAGCATTGTGCAGGGTTGACCAACAGCAAAAGGAATGCGGAGGGGATTGCTCCGATAAAGGGACCGAGCATAGGAATGATATTCGTAACGCCGATGATAAAGCTGATCAGCGCAGCATATTCAAATCCGAACAGCTTCATAAAGATGAAGCAAAGGATTCCGACGATAATGGAGTCAATGACCCGTCCCGAAATGTAGCCGGACAGCGTCTGTGCCGTCAGCTTTGCGACCTCTCGGATCCGATCTGCCACCCGGGTGGGGAAAAAGGCGTAGATCGCTTTTTTCGTTTGCCACTTCAGATGGTTTCTTCCCAGCATAATGTAGATGGAGATAATGATGCTGAGAATCGTATTGGTAACGCCTCCTGCGATGCTTTTCGTAATATTGAAGATTTCAGGAAGTCGGGTCTTGAAGGTCTCGATCACGGTATTGATCATCGTCATAAACCATTGATCCCAGCCCGTAAAATCAAAGGGTTCCACGTTTTTCCGTAAAAAATCGTAATGGGCAATCACGCCGTTCAAGGCGTTTTCCACGTTTTCGATGTAGGAGGAGATGTTCGCTAAAAGCGTGGTTACGCTGGCGGTAACCTCGGGAATAACCGCAACCAAAAAGACTGCAATAAAGGCAATCAAAAGCAGGTAAGTAATAGCAACGGAACACCCGGACGCAATTTTATTCTTGTGTTTTGCCCGTCGGAAGCACCGCAAAAAGAATCGGCGGAATAACGTAAAGGGCTTGTCCAAGAAAATCGCAATCAGGACCCCTGCGATTACGGGGGTCAGGATGGAGGTTAATTTTTTGATTCCCGAAAGAATGGCATCCACCTTGATAACCGCCAAGGTCAGCACCGCAGCAATCAAAAGAAGAAGCACAATGTTTCGGAACAGTTTTTTGTCCATAATATTCTCCATAGGTTCTGTCGTGTGGTTTATCTACTTCACATTATAGCATATCTTTACTGTAAAATCTATAGGGTTCATAAAAATTTCGGAAAAATCGTCGGAAAACTTTCTTTTCGTCTAATCTTCGTCTGTCGATAGCGTATCAAGGGCCATTTACTGATTTTTCCGAATATTTTGCAATTTTTTCTCAAAAGTACTTGATTTTCTCTCGAAAATTTGATATAATAACGCTATTATACGTCCTCGTGGACGAATTTGTGCTCATTTGCACTCAGGAGGTTCCTATGTCGAACGAAAAAAAGACCTTTTACATCACCACCCCGATCTATTACACCTCGGGGCATCTTCACATCGGTAATTCGTATACCACCGTCGCCGCGGATACTATGGCGCGATATAAGCGAATGTGCGGATATGACGTTATGATGCTTACCGGGACCGATGAACACGGGCAAAAGGTGGAGCGAAAGGCTCGAGAGGCAGGGAAGACCCCACAGGAATTTACCGATGAGATCGTAGCAGACATTAAAAACATTTGGGAAGTATTGGGAATCCAATACGATAAATTCATCCGTACCTCCGACGATTATCACGTTGCAGCCGTGCAAAAGATTTATCAGGAACTGTACGATAAGGGCGAGATTTATAAAAGTGAATACGAAGGGCACTATTGTTCTCCCTGTGAATCGTTCTGGACGGAATCTCAGCTGGTGGACGGAAAATGTCCCGACTGCGGGCGTCCTGTGGAAAAGGCGAAGGAGGAAAGCTATTTCTTCCGTCTTTCCAAATATCAGGATCGCTTGATCGAGCTTTTGGAAAACAATCCTTCTCTCCTGCAGCCCGAAGCGCGGGCCGCGGAAATGATCAACAACTTCCTTAAGCCCGGATTAAAGGATTTGTGCGTCTCCCGCACTACCATCAAATGGGGCGTTCCCTTGCCCTTTGACGAAAAACACGTGGCGTACGTCTGGATCGATGCTCTGTCCAACTACCTCACCGCCTTGGGGTATCAATCCGACGACGATAGCCTGATGCAAAAATATTGGCCCGCGGATATCCATTTGGTGGGAAAAGATATCGTTCGTTTCCATACCATTATCTGGTTTGCGATCTTGATGGCATTGGGTGTCGAATTGCCCAAGCAGGTCTATGGACACGGTTGGCTGCAGATGAACGGAGACAAGGTTTCCAAGAGTAAAGCCTCCGGTGCTGCCTGTATCGTCGATCCCATCTTCCTTGCCGATCATTTCGGAAAGGATGCGATCCGTTACTTCCTTCTTCGAGAAATGCCCTTCGGCTCCGACGGGGAGTATACCTACGATGGGCTGATGAACCGCATTAATACCGATCTTGCCAACGATTTGGGGAACTTGGTTTCCCGTTCCGTCGCTATGGCAACGAAGTATTTCGGTGGAACGATCCCCTCTGTCCGTACTGCGGATGCCGTGGATGAGGAATTGATTGCCCTCACCCGTTGTGTTGCAGCAAATGCAAAGCCCTATATGGAATCTATGTCCTTTTCCCTTGCGTTGACCGAAATCTTCAAGCTGGTTTCCCGTGCAAACAAATACATTGATGAAACTGCTCCTTGGGCTCTTGCAAAGGATCCTGAAAAATCCGATCGTCTTGCCACGGTTCTTGCTAACCTTTTCGAGGCGATTCGCGTCGTTTCCAACCTGCTCGTTCCTTTTATGCCCGACACCTGTGAAAAGATTCTGTCCTGCATCGGAGCGACGGTTGAGGGATGGGAGGAATGCTCCTGCAAGGGGAACTTGAACGGTGAAATTTCTATTTCTCCCTGCGAGGTGCTGTTCCCCCGCATTGACGTTAAAAAGGAATTGGAGGCCGTGGGCTTGGCTGACGAGCCCGCCGCTGAAAAGCCTGTAAAGAAAGAGAAAAAGAAGAAATCCTCCGATCCTGCCCCCGCCGCGGAAATCGGAATCGAAGAGTTTCTAAACGTTGATCTTTCCGTTGCAAAGGTTCTCGAATGTCAACCGGTTGAAAACAGCGAAAAGCTGCTCAAATTAAAGGTATCTTTCGGAAATGAAGAGCGTCAGATCGTTTCGGGGATTGCAAAAGCGTACGCCCCCTCCGATCTGATCGGTCATAACGTCGTTGTTGTTAAGAATCTGAAGCCCGCCGTGATTTTCGGACTGGAAAGCTTCGGTATGATCCTTGCGTCGGGACAAGGAGACAAGATCCGCGTGATGTTTGCGGATGAATCCAATCCCGGCGATCGCATTCGCTGATATTATCGAGAAGGACCCTGATTTACGGGTCCTTCCTTTTCTGAGGTTATTTATGTTGTTTGATTCTCACGCTCATATGGACGATGCCGCCTTTGACGCCGATAGGGAAGAGGTTCTTTGCTCTCTTTTGCCTGCGGGAGTGTCTCACGTCGTTATCCCCGCATCTTCCCTGGAATCTTGTCAACGGGCTCAAATGATCTCCAACGAGCATCCCAACATTTATTTTGCCGCGGGTGTTCATCCCTCGGATATTCTTTCAATGAAATATGAAGATGTTGACCGTATTGCCGAGTTTTCCGCAGATCCAAAATGCGTTGCCATCGGGGAAATCGGGTTGGATTTTTATTGGGAGAAGGATCCGATCGTACGGGATACGCAACGGTATTGGTTTCAGCAGCAGCTCCGCCTTGCTTTCGAGTTAGGAAAGCCCGTTATCGTTCACGACCGTGAAGCGCACAAGGAGTGCTTCGACGCCGTTCGACAGGCCGGTGTTCAAGGAGTATTTCATTGTTATTCTTCCTCTGCAGAGATGGCGTTAGACTTGGTTCGGATCGGATTCTATTGCTCATTTTCGGGGGTAATCACCTATCAAGGTGCAAAAAAATCCCTGCGTGCCATCGAAGCGTTGCCTATAGAGCGTATATTAATCGAAACCGATTCTCCATATCTTCCCCCCGTTCCATTCCAAAAGGAGCGTAATGATCCTCGAAGGGTACGCATCGTTGCCGAGACAATAGCTTCGGTCAAAAGGATTCCCGTTGAGCAGGTCATTCAAATCACCGCGGAGAATGCCGCACGTTTGTTTCGCATCAATCTGTAACAGAATTGAAACAAGGGAGTATCAAAAATATGAAATTTCAAAAATTTATCCTCCAAGTTTGTCTTTTTTTTGAAGTTTTCATTTTGAAATCTTGCAATTCTTATATTATTATGGTATAATACTCTCGAAGAGCGGAACGATTTCCGCTCTTCGAGTTTTGTACGGAGATTTTCTTCGGAAAGGATGAAAGTATGGCGGTTGCAGACGTTGTAAGACCCTTGGTTTTGCCCATCACGCAGGCTCACGGGCTGATTCTTTGGGATATCGAATTTGTCAAAGAAGGAACCGAGCGCTTTCTGCGGGTATACATTGACCGAGAGGAGGGCGGAATCGGAATCGAGGATTGCGAAGCCGTATCAAGAGCTTTGGATCCGATTCTGGACGAGGTGGATCCCATTCCCCAAAGTTATCATCTGGAGATCTGCTCTGCAGGCTTGATTCGGGATCTGAAGACGACCGATCACATTCAGCGCTTTCTCGGGCTTGAAGCGGAGGTTCGCCTTTACAAGGGAGAACAGGATCTCCCGAAAAAGTTCAATGCACGGTTGGACTCTGTGACTGATGAGGCTCTTACGGTTACCGTAGCAGATCGGGAATATGTCCTTGACCGAAAATTGATTTCAAAAATAAAAATTGACTTGATATAAGCGGAGGTAAAAAGGAAAAATGAACGAAGAATTTTACAAAGCGCTGGCCCTTCTTCAACAGGAAAAGGGCATTCCCCAGAAATATATGCTGGAAAAGATCCGCGCTGCCATTGCATCTGCAATTAAACGGGACCGCAGCGTTCCCGCAGAGAACGTGGACGTGGTCTTTGACGAAGTGAAAAAGTCTATCAGCGTTTTCATCAAGCGGTTGGTTGTTGACA
>JAGAOB010000052.1 GCA_017623895.1 Clostridia bacterium | reverse complement strand
TTACGGCGTTGATCGCGTCGGGAGGGCACAGCCATATCGTTCACGTGAAATCCTACACAGATTATGAAATTTTAGGCAAAACGAGGGACGACGCGGCGGGAGAAGCCTTTGATAAATCGGCACGGATCCTGAATTTGGGCTATCCGGGAGGTCCGAAAATCCAAAAGGCGGCGAAAACGGGAAATCCCGATGCCATCGTCTTCCCTCGGGTGCATTTCAAGGATGCGCCCTACGACTTCAGCTTTTCGGGGGTCAAAACGGCAGTCGTGAACTACGCCCATACTGCAAAGCAGCGGGGGGAAGAAATCAACGCTCCCGATCTTGCGGCATCCTTCACAAAAGCCGTCTGCTCGGTTTTGACCGAAAAAAGCGTGCTTGCCGCAAAAAACACCACGGGAAGGCTGGTCTTGGCAGGTGGCGTTTCGGCCAATCGGAACTTGCGGGAAATGATGACCAAGGAATGTGAGAAAAACGGCGTGGAGCTGTTTCTTCCCCTTCCGAATCTGTGCGGGGACAACGCCGCAATGATCGCAGCCCAAGGGTACTATGAATTCCTTGCGGGAAATACTGCTTCCACGAATTTGAACGCCTACGCCACGATGCCTGTGGATGCGCCCGTTTGGTAATGTTCGAATTTTTGTTCGATAAATTGTTCAAAGAATGTAAAACATAATACACAAAAAAGAGTTATAATGAAATCAGAAGATTCACTATAACTCTTTTTTTTGAGGTCGAACTATGGCAGGCACAAGAAAATACTGTTGTCAAAAATACATAGAGCGCGTGATTGAAGAATATCCTCACAATAAATTTGAAAAAGCACTTCAACGATTGAATGAAATGCCCATATCCGATCCCCGCATCAACACCGACCGAATTTATCAGCGAATGATCTTCAATCGGGAAGCGGTGGAAAGTGCTATGAACCGCATTTTGTGGTATCCCTGCGGAGAAAAGATCTTCGATCTGCTGCAGATGGTCTATTGGTCCAAGACCCATTCAGAGGTACAGGCGGCGCTGGAATTGAATATGCTTCCCCAGGATGCGGAAAAGCTTTTGCGGACCTTTCGAATCATTTTGTACGATGAATTAGGATTGATTCTACCGTAATTATTTGGCAATTTCGATACGATAGACAATCTTGGACACGTCCTCCGAGGTTTCACAATGGGTCTCAAATCCCGAATTTTTCATCAGATTTACGGTGCGGTTGATGGAGTTGAGGTACAACCGCAAATCCCGACAGAAGCCCTTGCAGAAGCCCTCCTTTTTTCGAGGCTTTTTCGGCTTTTCGGCGTTCAGCTTTTCGATATAGGCCTCCATCTGCGCCACCCGATATCCCCGATCCACGACCGTATTCAACACCTGTCGCCGCAGGGTCTCCCCCTCCACGGTAAGCAAAGCTCTGGCGTGGCGTTCGGAAAGCTGTGCGGAAAGAATTTTTTCTCGCAAATACGACGACAGCTGTAAGAGGCGCATCTTGTTTGCCACAGCGGATTGGCTTTTCCCCAATTTCTCCGCCAGCTGCTCTTGGGTCAATCCCAAAAGCTCCGTGACCCGACGCATTTCCTCCGCCTCTTCAAAATAGTTCAAATTTTTTCGCTGTAGATTTTCCGATAGCGAAAGAAGTGCCGCCTCGCCGCGATCGTAGTCGGTAACGATGCAAGGAACCGTGTCCATTTGAAGACGGACCGCCGCAAGATATCGACGGACTCCTGCCACAACCTCGTATTTTCCCTCCCCGCAATAACGGACGGTGATGGGATGAACCATCCCCACCTGCCGAATGTTTTCGCACAGCCCGTCCAACGTGTCTTCTCTGGTTCTGCTTTGCGTTCGTTTCCCCACAGCCAGCGCGGACGTAGGAATTTCCCGATAAATTTTCCCCGTAAAACGATACATACTTTAACCTCCTTGTGTTTTTTGTGTTGTGTGTGTCATAGGTTCGTCGATGTTGACGTAAAAGTATTATACATCGATCTTCTCGCAGATTTTAGCAAACGGTGAAGTGGGCGTTCTCCACCGTCCGTATTTCCTCGACACGGGAATCGGTTTTCGTCCAAAGATTTCCGCGAAGAACACAAGATGAAGACGAAAGAGCAAGAGAGAAACACGGAGGAAAAAACTTGACAAAAATCGCGATCCGTGGTATACTGTCACGAGGAAAGGAGGGTTATGCTATGGTATCACTTCTTGCGAAATGGTTGATCAAAAACAACCACGATACATCCGATCCCGAGGTGCGGCGAAAATACGGAGTTCTCTGCGGAATTTTGGGAATCGTCTTAAACCTGCTCCTGTTTGTCGGAAAGATCGTTACGGGACTGTTTTCGGGGTCAATTGCCATTACCGCAGACGCATTCAACAACCTGTCCGATGCGGGATCCTCCCTGATTACATTGGTGGGGTTTCGAATGGCGGGGCAAAAGCCCGATCCTCAGCATCCCTTTGGCCACGGACGATTTGAATATATTTCGGGACTTTTGGTTTCTTTATTGATTTTGCTGATGGGGTTTGAATTGGCGAAATCCTCCATAGAAAAGATACTGAACCCCGAAGCCGTGGTATTTCATTGGCTTACGGGAACCATCCTCATAATTTCAGTAGGAATTAAGATCTATATGGGGATCTACAACCGGTCCGTGGGCAAGAAAATCAAGTCTGCGGCAATGATGGCAACGATGACAGACTCCTTAGGGGATGCGGCAGCAACGTCGGTGGTATTGATCGCCACGCTGATCGGCCACTTTACCTCGCTGAATATCGACGGATATTGCGGAATTGCGGTGGCGGTAATGATCTTCGTTGCGGGATTCCGATCTGCAAAAGAAACCATATCTCCCCTGCTGGGGCAGCCTCCTGAGCCGGAATTCGTGCGCAGCATTGAAGAAACGGTGCTCGGTCACAAGGAGGTTGCAGGAATCCACGATCTGATCGTCAACGATTACGGTCCGGGACGGAAAATCATTTCTCTCCACGCCGAGATCCCTGCCGACGCAAATCTTTGGGATGCTCACGACCTGATCGACAACATCGAGCAAGAAATTGCCGTCAAATTAGGATGCATTGCCGTCATACATATGGATCCCATCGTCACGGATGACGAGACCATACTGGCACTGCGCGCTGCCATTTGTGAGGAAATAAAATCCATTCACCCTGCCATCACCATTCACGATTTTCGCGCCGTCCCGGGTCCTACTCACACAAATGTGATCTTCGATGCGGTTCTCCCCTTCGACAGCAAGCTTTCCGAGGCCGAGGCTCACGAAAAAATCACCGCATTGATTGCAGAGCGACACGAAAACGTACGGGCAGTGGTTCAGATCGACCGAAGCTACACGTAAAATAAAATCTCCGAAGGAATTCGGAGATTTTTTTGCATTAAATTGGTAAATTTTCTTGAATTATATTGATTTTTCCATAAAAATGCAGTATAATATATGGTTGTAACAAAGATTCATAAAGCACAGGAAGGGACAGTTTCATGATTCGTGAAGATTTAAGAAATATCGCCATCATTGCTCACGTTGACCACGGAAAAACGACCTTGGTAGACGAGATGCTTAAGCAGGGCGGTGTATTCCGTGAAAACCAAGAGGTCAACGACCGTGTAATGGACTCCGATGCCATTGAACGGGAACGGGGCATTACCATTCTTGCAAAAAATACGGCCGTAAAATATAAAGATACCAAAATCAACATCGTCGACACTCCGGGACACGCGGATTTCGGAGGCGAGGTAGAACGAATCCTGAAAATGGTCAACGGCGTTCTTTTGCTGGTTGACGCCTTTGAAGGACCGATGCCCCAAACCCGCTTCGTACTGCAAAAGGCCCTGGAATTGGGACATAAGGTCATCGTTGTGGTCAACAAGATCGACCGTCCCGATGCCCGTCCCACGGAGGTGGTGGACGAGGTTTTAGAGCTGTTGATGGATCTGGATGCCACCGATGAGCAGTTGGATTCTCCCGTAATCTTTGCCTCGGGACGCACGGGCGTTGCAGGGCTTTCTCCCGATGCGGAGATGAAGGATTTCAAGCCTCTTTTGGATTCCATCGTGGATTATTTTGATCCTCCCCAAGGAGAAGAAGACGCGCCTCTGCAAATGCTGGTCTCCTCCATCGACTACAATGAATACGTGGGACGTATCGCCATCGGTCGGGTGGAACGGGGCAATATGAAGGTCAATCAAGATGTGGTTCTGTGCGACTATCACGGCTCTCGTCCAAACTCGAAGGCAAAGATCGTTTCTATGTATCAATTTGAGGGCTTGAATCGCGTCACCTGCACCGATGCAAAACCCGGAGATATCGTGTGCGTTTCGGGGATTGAAAGCGTCACCATCGGAGATACCATTTGTGCCTCCGATACCGCAGAGCCCCTGCCCTTCGTAAAAATTTCCGAGCCTACGATGGAAATGACCTTTATGGTCAACGACTCTCCCTTTGCGGGGCGGGAGGGCAAATATGTCACCTCCCGAAACCTACGAGCGAGATTGTACAAGGAGCTCTTGAAGGACGTTTCCTTGCGGGTCAGCGACACCGATTCCACCGAAGCGTTTAAGGTTTGCGGACGCGGAGAAATGCATTTATCGATCCTGATCGAAAATATGAGGCGGGAAGGCTTTGAATTTCAGGTCAGCACTCCGAAGGTATTGTATAAGGAAATCGACGGCGTTCTTTCCGAGCCGATGGAACGGCTCGTGGTAGACGTTCCTGCGGATTCCGTGGGCGCCGTAATGGAAAAAATGGGATATCGCAAGGGCGAGCTGACCTCGATGACGCAGGTGGGCGACCGTACCCGCTTGGAATTCATCGTTCCCGCCCGCGGACTGTTTGGGTATCGGAGCGAGTTTATGACCGATACGCGGGGTGAAGGGATTATGAGCTCCATTTTTGATTCCTACGCACCCTTTAAGGGAGACATTCCCCGCCGTCTCAACGGATCTCTCGTGGCGTACGAAACCGGCGAAAGCACCAATTACGGAATGTTCTATTCCCAGGATTCGGGGGCAATGTTCATCGGATCGGGCGTTGAGGTATACGGAGGAATGGTCGTTGGTGAAGCCAGCAGACAAAACGACATTGTAGTTAACGTATGCAAGAAGAAGCATATGACCGCTATTCGTTCGGCGGGCAAGGACGAAGCGTTGCGCCTCGTACCTCCCAGAATCCTGAGCCTGGAACAGGCGTTGGAGTTCATCGCTGACGACGAATTGGTGGAGGTGACCCCCAAAACCATCCGTCTGAGAAAACGGATTTTGGATCACTCTATTCGTATGAAAAACCTTATGAAAGATAAGAAATAAAAAACAAAAAGAAGGCACCCCTACTGCGAGACTTCTTGTATAGAAGTCTCGCAGCTTTATTCGCTTACGGCGAATGTTTTCTTTTTTGCGACGAATGGTATTCATTATACGAGTTTTGGAGACGAATAAGATATCACGGAAGCCATAGGCCTTCATATCACTATCGGAAGCGATAATATTATTCCGACGAAATCGGAACAAAACTCTTGCTTTATCTGCTGATTTATGCTATAAATATCGTCAGCATTGTAGGTGTATGGACTTTCCCCGACCCCCGCGTTGCTTACAACGCTGTAACACAAAGGTGATATTGTCGATAACGCAGAAGGATAAACTTGAATTTAATGAAGGTACGCTATGACTAAGAAATTACTTTACCCGGCTATCCTGCTAATATCGTTACTATTGATCGCTTACCGTCTTTGCTAACACGAAGTGGATAGGCGGTATTTCTATTGGGGCGGGTACTTACTTATTTTTGGGAGCCTTGATTAAACTTTGCAAAACCTACAATAAATTAAAGGACACGATTGTTTGCGCTGTCGACTTATTATGTTGGCTGTCATAACCAATTCCAATTTTTTCAATAATAAAATTATCCCCGACCAGATTTTAATGAATCTGGCGGGGAGTAACTATTTGCTGCTGAGGAGCAATCCGCACCCTACGAGCAAACTTCTTTATGAGAAGGAGGCTTTGGGTGCATTTTTTGTAGATTTATTGCTTTTTATCCTTGGCGAGCTTGTATAATTCTTCGGTGGCAAGACGGGACTTCGTGACCGAAACGGCAGAGTCCTTGGGGAAGCAATAATACAAGGTTTTTCGATCTCCGATGGAAATGACGTCGCCGATTTCGTACCAAAAATAGTCTGCGTTCAGTGTGTAGGACGTAAGAGGCGGCTGGGTATAGTGTAATTTCCCGTCACAGCCTGTGAGAGTGAAGCCGTCGGCGTTATGCACGAGGCGTCCGTCGCCAACCATATAAAGAGCATTGTGATCCACCAAAACGCCGATGGTTACGGGTGTATCCAGAGAATATTCTCCACGAGAGATCTGCATCTTCACGTTGTCACGTTGCCAACGATACCAATCGGGAATGTGCGAAAACTCCGTCTCTCCCGTCAAGGCAGACATTTTTCCGTAGGGCGTCAGCTCGTACACCTTGCCGCAGGCACGGCAGGTAAGGGTCGTGCCCTTGCCTTCCGTTTTTCCCTCCGCGCCGCAATGAGGGCACTGATACAGAATACGATGCAAGCCGTCGGCACGAAATGGTTCGTCGATTTTAATATTATTGTTTTGTTGCCACTTGAAATTATCAAAGGTAAATTCTTCGTCCAGAATCGCGTCCAATTCTTCCACCGATTTGCTTCGAATCTCCTCTTGCGTCAGCTGGCACTTGACCGTTGCCGACACCTTCACCTTGCGCTTTTGCAGACCGTTGTACAGAGGGTCCCGATGGAATGCGCCTTCCGTAATAACAGAGACGACGGGGACGTCCAATTTTTTCAGCAAGACCCCTAATTTTCTGGGAAGCGGCGTGGCGGTACCGTCAAAGGAATAACCCGCCTCGGGGTACATAAGAACGTTTGTATTGTTTTCCTTAATTGCATGAAGAATATCGCGGATCAAGGTGAGATCGGAGACAAACTTCTGCGTAGGGATGCAGCCGATCCACCGCATCAGCCAGGGCATTCCCACAAAGCCGTCAGTGGTAGAAACGACGCAAAATGGCTTGGGGAAAAAGATTTTGTATGCTATTTTCAGATCAAGAAAGCAGGAGTGATTCATAAGAATCAACCAAGGACCCTCTCCTGCCTGCTCCATACGATGGGAAGTAAAAGAAAATCTCGTTTTAAGGAGTGCGGGAATGGACAATACACGAATCAAGCAACGAAAAAAGAGATTGGGGCGCAAAGGCCGACGGTGCGTGGGGCGAGGAAGTGCCATCACCTTTTCATAGGAAAGCTGCTTTGTTTTAATTTTCATAATTACCTCTTACAAAGGAAAAAGGTGGGCAAATACTGTCCACCTTTTTCAATTCAGAAACATTGTGCACGGTTGTTTCCCATGGAAGGATTCCTTATTCTTCCGCCTGAGCCTTCATTTCTGCAAAGCAAGCGCTGCAGTAAACGGGCTTATCTTCTCTGGGCTGGAAAGGAACTTTCGCTTCGCCGCCACACTTCGCGCAGGTGGTGGTGAAGTATTCTCTGGCGCCTCTGGAAGCGTTCTTGCGAGCATCGCGGCATTCCTTGCAGCGCTGAGGCTCGTTCTGGAAGCCCTTTTCAGCATAAAATTCCTGTTCGCCTGCGGTGAAAACGAACGTTTTACCACAGTCTTTGCAGGTTAATTCCTTGTCTTCATACATTGTGAGTTACCTCGCTTAAATAATTTTTCACCCAAGTCGGAATCGCACCGACGAGCGTTCATCCTTTTTCCACGGGAACAACGAAAAGAAACCCCTCTGAGGTTGCTAACCTAGGAACGAAAAAATTGAGAAATACCGTGCATATTTCCAATTTCTTGCGTCACTGCCCTGTAAAACGGGTGACCGCACCTACTATATTCGGGCGTATCAATCTATTCAATAAGGGATAAAATCCCGAATTTTCTGCTTGATCCGCGTCATTGCGTTATCTGCGGACTTTGGAGAAATCCCCATTTGATTTGCAATCGCGACGGAAGAACGGCCGGAAAGATACAAAACCAAAACCTTACGCTCCAAATCGGAAAGGCGGGGCTGAAGATCCCGAAAAGCCTCCCGCACAGCATCGCTTTCCGCGTAACGCTCCTCGAGAAGAGCATCGGTGGAAGAAAGGTCGGAGCCAACATCCTCCAAGGGAACCAAATGAGAATCGAATGCATATCGGCGGGCGGCGGAGCAAACGCGATTGCGAATGCAGACCTTGATATACGCGTCAAAGGGAGCACCGCGGGACGGATCGTAGGCGCAACAACCCAGATACAGTCCCCACAAGCCCTCCTGCGTCAAGTCCTCCCGATAACGGTCGGGATAGGAGGATATAACTGCTTGGATGAAAGGAAGGTACTGCTCGTGTGCAGAGGTAAAATCGAGAGCCATTCTAATCCCTTCCAATGATTATTTTTCACTCAAAAACTCACAAAAAGACAAAACGCCCCATCCCTCACAGATGTGAGGGAGAGGCGAAAAAGACATTTTTTGGAGATTTCGATGGGGTCATAAGTAAAACAAACCTTAGTTGATAATAGTCTGCTCGGTATCAATATCAAAGAGGTGAACCTTGTTCATATCAAGGGCAATCTTGATGGTATCGTCGGGCTTTGCAACGGAGGTAGGATCGACGCGCGCGGTGATCTTGTTCTCTTGAACGTCAAGATACAGATAGGTTTCCGCACCCATCTTTTCCGTAACCTCAACGTTTGCGGTAATAATGGCATCCGCATATTTTTCAAAGTAGAACGGATCGTCGTAAATATCTTCGGGACGGATACCCATAATCACCTGCTTGCCGCCGTAGGACAAGAGCTTTTCGTAATTCTCGGTCTTGACCTTACTTTCGGGAAGCTTCAGAGAAATATCGCCGAAGTTGACGAACATATCGTCGCCGCGGCGGGTCAGCTTTGCTTCGACGAAATTCATCTGGGGAGAACCGATAAATCCGGCAACGAAGAGGTTGCAGGGAGTATCGTACAGAACCTGAGGAGCATCGCACTGCTGAACGAAGCCGTCCTTCATAACGACGATACGGTCAGCCATCGTCATAGCCTCGGTCTGGTCGTGGGTAACGTAGATAAAGGTGGTTTCGAGCTTCTTGTGAAGCTTGGAAAGCTCCGTTCTCATGGAAGCACGGAGTTTTGCGTCCAGGTTGGAAAGAGGTTCGTCCAAAAGGAAAACTTTGGGTTCACGGACAATTGCACGACCGAGAGCAACACGCTGTCTCTGACCGCCGGACAGTGCTTTGGGACGGCGATCCAACAGGTGGGAAATGTCAAGAATACGAGCAGCCTCGTCAACGCGACGCTGAATCTCTTCCTTCGACACCTTGCGAAGCTTCAAACCGAACGCCATATTTTCGTAAACGGTCATATGGGGGTAAAGAGCGTAGTTCTGGAACACCATCGCAATGTCGCGATCCTTGGGTGCAACGTCATTGACCAAGCGTTCGTCAATGCGAAGCTCACCTTCGGTGATTTCTTCCAGACCTGCGATCATACGCAGAGTGGTGGATTTTCCGCAACCGGAGGGTCCGACCAAAATAATAAACTCTTTATCTTTAATCTTAAGGTTGACGTCGGTAACAGCACGAACGCCGCCTGCGTAAACCTTTCCGATTCCTTTTAACGTTAAGCCTGCCATTGCAACAATACCTCCAAAATTAGATTGCAAATTTTCACTTATTACATAATAACATAAAATGCGATTTTTTCATAGTGGCAATATGACCAAAAATTTCGACTTGTTTTTAGACATAGTAACCAAATAAAAACACAGGTGTACTATTTTTGGGACTTTCAAACTCAAAAAGGCAGAAAAAATATTGATTTTTCCACAGATGAGTCACATTCTTACGTCAGGGAAGGTTGATGATGTCCATATCGTTGGCACGCTTGGTGCAAGCGAGCATTGCATCCGCCATAATCTGAGAAAATCCGCTTTTTTCCATCACGTTGATTGCCTCGGCGGTGGTACCCTTGGGAGTTGCAACACAGGTCAGCAGCTCGTCGGCAGATTTTTTGGACGTTTCCATCGTTTTTGCGGCACCGAGAAAGACCTGCTCGGCGATTTTTTCCGCAGTTTCCGAATCGATGCCCTGAGCCACGGCACCCTCGGCGAGAGATTTGACCATATAGTAAAAATATGCGGAAGCAGAGCCTGCGGCGGCGATGTAATCGTTGAGCTTCTTCTCCTCCACCACACGGAGCAGACCGACCGATTCAAAGAGGTCCTTGACGGTTTGCAGCTCCTGATAAGTAATGGGCATCTCGTACGCCAAGGCGACCACACCCTTGCCAAATTCGCAGGCAACGTTGGGAATCGCCCGAAGGAGCTTACATTCTTTTCCGAGATATTTCTTCGCAGCGGAGATCGTCACCCCTGCGGCAACGCTGACAAGAACGTTGTTGAAGGTGACGGCGTCACGAATCTTTTCCATCACGACCTTGACGTCCGAGGGACGGACGGCGAGAATCACGATTTTAGAAGCGGAAACGACGGCGGCTTCGTCGTCCAGAACGGTAACGCCCCGCACAGAAAGAGAGGTGCGGACCGATTCATCAGGATCGTAAGCGCAGATGGATGCGGGGGCAAGGACGTTCCCCGAAAGGAAGCCTTCGATCAGCGCGGATCCCATATGTCCTGCACCAATAAAGCCCAAAGTATACATTTGTGTTCATCCTTTCCTGTCTTTTTTGAACTTCGCCCGAAAGCGACATTATTTTCTATTTTATTATTATAGCACATTTTTTTCATTCTGTAAAGAGCAAATTTCCGTTTTTTTTGTGTCAAATCCGAAAAAACGGAAAAATATTGACAATATCGAAGGAAAGTGGTATAATGAAAAAACCAAAGAAAGGGTTTGTCCTCTTTCATCATATTCCGAAAAATAAGAAGGTATTCAACAAAGGAGCTACGGTTATGTTCAATTTGCTGGCAATTTCCTTTCCCCAGTGGTTGATTGATTGGGACCTGGGAGTGGACAATTGGATTCAAAGCTGGCGCACGCCGTTTTTGGATTCGGTATTCACGTTCATTACGAGATTGGGAGACGAGGGGCTCGTCTGGATCGCTGTTGCTTTGGTTTTTTTGTGCTTCAAAAAGACGCGGAAGATCGGAATTACTATGGCGTTGGGATTGATCATCACCACGATTTTGGGCAACGAAATCCTGAAAAAGATCGTTCAACGTCCCCGTCCCTTTGATACCCCGGGAGCATTGCTGGACGGAGACAGTCTTCTGGTCCCCCGTCCCGGACAATATTCCTTTCCCTCGGGCCACACGGGGTCGTCCTTTGCATCGGCGGTTTCCATCGTTTTGTACGATCGAAAATGGGGCATCCCTGCCTTGATCCTTGCAGCGCTGATTGCCTTTTCCCGACTGTACGTTTACGTTCACTTCCCCACCGATATCCTGGCAGGAACGGTGCTGGGAACGGCAAGCGCTCTGATCGCGTTCTTCCTTTGGAGAACGTGGTTGGAAAAGCTTGTGGTCAAGACCTGGAATAAAATCTTCAAAAAACATACGATCGAGCGCATTTAACCTGTAATTACAGCGCCCTCGCCGAAATTGGCGAGGGCGTTTTCATTATCGCTGAAGGGTCTGTCTGACGGCGTGCTTCCAGCCTTCAAGCATTGCTTCGCGGGAAACGTCGTCCATTGCAGGAGTAAAGGTTTTTGCGGAACGGCGGATGGCGGAAATTTCCGATTCATCCTTCCAAAGTCCGACCCCGAGCCCTGCCATAAAGGCGGCTCCCTGGGCAGTGGTTTCGGTATTGAACGGTCGGTCCACGGGAGATCCCAAAAGATCGGCCTGAAGCTGCAGGATCACGTCGCTGCGGGAAGCACCGCCGTCCACCTTGAGAACCGAAAAGGGAGTCCCTGTATCCTCCCGCATCGAGGTCAAAAGGTCGTTGGTTTGGAAGGCAATGCTTTCCAGGGCCGCCCGAATGATATTGGCGCGGGTCGTTCCACGGGTAAGGCCCGTAATGGTCCCGCGGGCGTACATATCCCAATAGGGAGAGCCGAGGCCAGTGAAGGCGGGAACAAAGAAGACCCCCCCGTTGTCTGCGGTTGCGGCGATCACGTCCGCCTCGGGCGCGGAAGTGATGATCTTCAGTTCGTCCCGCAGCCATTGCAGAACTGCACCGCCGATGAACACGCTTCCCTCCAACGCGTAGGTGACCTTGTCTCCTCTGCTCCACGCAACGGTTGTAACGAGTCCGTTTTTGGACAAAACGGGGCGAGATCCCGTATTCATCATAAGAAAACAGCCCGTGCCGTAAGTATTTTTTGCATCTCCCTCGGAAAAACACGCTTGACCGAACAGGGCGGCGTGCTGATCCCCTGTGATTCCCGTCACGGGAATAGAGCAACCGAACAATTCGATCCGTGTATTACCGAAATGTCCGATGGAGGGTTTGACCTCGGGAAGAATTGCGCGGGGAATCCGGAACAGCTCCAGCAATTCCTCATCCCAATCCATCGTATGGATATTGAATAAAAGCGTACGGGATGCGTTGGTCACGTCGGTGGCGTGAACCCCTGTCAGCTTCCAAAGCAGATAACAGTCTACCGTGCCGAACAGAATTTCGCCCCGCTCCGCCCGCTCACGGACTCCCGCCACGTGATCGAAGATCCATTGAATTTTGGTAGCGGAAAAATAGGCGTCGGGCTTCAGCCCCGTCTTTTCGGTAATCATCGCAGAAACGGAAGGATCCTCCGCCAATTTTGAAGCGATATCGGAGGTGCGGCGGCATTGCCAAACAATGGCGTTGCACACGGGCTCTCCCGTCGTTTTATCCCACAAAATAGTGGTTTCCCGTTGATTGGTGATCCCAATGGCGGCGATTTGAGAGGGCGTGATCTCTGCGTTTTGAATCGCTTGCTTTGCCGTTTCAAATTGAGTAAACCATATCTCCTTGGGATCGTGCTCCACCCAGCCCGGCGTGGGATAAATCTGTTCAAATTCCATTTGGGCGATTCCCCGCACCGTGCCGTCGCTGTCAAAAATAATGCTTCGGGAGGACGTGGTCCCCTGATCCAG
>JAGAOB010000051.1 GCA_017623895.1 Clostridia bacterium | reverse complement strand
CCATGGAAGCGAAGTACTTGACAAGGCAGGCGCGTACGGGATTCAAAGTAAAGGAGCCCTGTTAGTGGACCATATCGACGGCGACTACGCCAACGTGGTGGGGTTGCCTGTGAGTATGCTTTACGAAATGCTGAAGGAATTCGGCATTGACATTCTTTGACGGAAGGAGAGATTTTTATGGGGCTCAACGAATTTGGAATTGATCTGGGAACCTGCAATACGCTCATCTACCGTCGGGATAAAGGGGTGGTTCTCAACGAGCCGTCCATCATTGCCACCGAGACCTACGGGGCGAAAAAATTTATTTGCGCGGGAGTTGAGGCGCGGGATATGCTGGGCAGAACTCCCGATACCGTCACCGTTACCTCTCCCGTTCAGAACGGGGTTATCGCCGATTTTGATAAAACGGTGATGATGCTTCGGGATTATATTCGCCGCTGCCGTACGGGATTCGGTCCTGTTTCCGCCGTGGTTTCTATTCCCTGTCGGGCGACACCTGTAGAAAAGCGGGCAGTTGCCGACGCCGTGCGGGCCGCAGGGGTGAAAAAGGTTCCTTTCGTCGTCGAGAAGCCCATTGCTGCGGCGCTGGGGTCGGGGTTGTCTATTTTTGAGCCCCGCGGGCGGATGGTCGTGGATATTGGCGGCGGAACCACCGAGATCTCCGTGCTTTCCTTGGGAGGAATCGTCTCGGTTACCTCCACCACCTGTGCAGGGAAAAAATTTGACCGTGATATTATTTCTTATATCCGCAAGACCCACAGCGTTCTGATCGGAGACCGTACTGCCGAGGAGATCAAAATGTCCATCGGCTCCGTTTTTGATGACGGCCACGTGAATTTTATGACCGTCAGCGGTCGGGATTTGGTACGGGGGCTTCCCGTGAACGTGGCCCTTTCCACCGACGATATTCGGGACGTGCTGGTGGAATCCGCCCGATTCCTGGTGGATCAGATCAAGCAAACCCTGGAAAAGATTCCCCCCGAAATGGCGGCGGATATCATCGACAGCGGAATTACCCTCGTGGGCGGGGGAAGTCTGATTCCCGGTTGGGAAGAGTTGCTGTCCAAGGAGACGGGTGTTGCCTGTATGCATTCTGCCTCCCCCCTGGAAAGCGTTGTTACAGGGGTTGGAAACGCCTTCCGCTATCGGGATCAGATCAAGCACGGAATCCAACACGAAAACATTCTTGCTTAAACCGTTTCGGTTTAGAAAATATAGGAGGTGTCGATGATGAACCGCTTTTTCCGCGGACGATTTTTTATCGTTCTCGTATTGATCGTTTGCTTCTTGCTGGGATTTATGCTTTCCGTTGCGGTCAACGGTCATACGATGCCTCACGAGCAATTGGTCGGCGTCATTGTATCCCCCGTCCGTACGGGCTTTACTTGGTGTAAAAATCAAGTCGAGCATTTCTTTTCTTCCATTGCCCGATACGATGAGCTGGAGGAGAAAAATTCCGCCCTGCGAGAGCAGGTCAACGATCTGCAAAAGCAGATCAACGATCTCCACTACGATAAGGTACAGATCGACCGATACAAGGATATGCTTTCGATCACTGATCCTTCCTATTCCTTTGAATACGTTTCCGCGGACGTGGTGACCGTATCCTCCGTCGGCTGGGACGGGTCCTTCGGGATCAACGCAGGCTCCGCCGCAGGAATCGAAAAGGGCGACATCGTGGTCTGCGAAGGCGGACTTGTGGGAAAGGTAACCCAGGTCGGCTTGAATTGGGCAACGGTATCCACCTTTATTGATCCTCAAATCTCCGTCGGCGCGATGGTGTTATCTACGGGTGACGTTGGAGTCACGGAGGGAACGTTGGAATTGAAGGCAAACGGAACGTGTTTGGTTCGCTATCTGAGCAAGGATTCTTCCATAAGCCGCGGAGATCAGATCTATACCTCGGGCCTCGGCGGTGTATACCCGAAAGGGCTTTTGTTGGGCACCGT
>JAGAOB010000050.1 GCA_017623895.1 Clostridia bacterium | reverse complement strand
TACAGATTCTTTGCGATACCGCCTTCTGTTACAACAGTTCCGGCAAACCACTCATCACCGCAGCAAATACCGAGCCCATTACAACGATTACAAACACCAGCATAATTGCGGTATAAATCAAAGTAGCCCGCGCAAAGCTCTTTCGGGAATCCTCGATACTCGGCGCAAATGCCCAGTAAAACAGGAACACCAGATACGCAATCGAGCCTACAAACGGCACCATCGGCAACGCCATAATTCCGAGAAATACCCAGGTAGAAACCCGGTCCTGCTTCGGTGCTGTCTCTCTTTGCGGTTCCGGCTGTGCCTCCCGGTACGCCATCGTTCCCACCGCAGTACCGCAATATTCGCAATAATTCGCATTCGGATTTGTAATCTCTCTTCCACACATCGTACACTGCATTTTTATTTCCTCTTTTCTGTCTTATTTTTTCCGAAAGCCTTCGGAAAGCTTACTTTATCAATCAACGGTACCAACACATTCCCGCACACAATCGCTACCGCCACAGCTTCGGTTGTAAACTCAAAGAATCGTAACACCCCGGTCAAACTTCCCAGTATCACACCGTAAACCAGCTTTCCCGAGGCGGTCATCGGAGAAGTGGTATAATCCGTAGCCAGGAAAAACGCTCCCAGCATCACACCTCCGACACATAACTGTCTCGCCAGCCCTTCCACAGTTGCTCCGTAACCGCCGAATACCGCTGTCACCAGCAAAAACGATGTCAGATACATCACCGGGATATGCCATGTAATCACCTTCGTAAACAGCAAATACAAACCACCCAATAAAATCAAAAACGCACTTTTTTGGAGACTGGTCAAATACCTGCCACCCCGATGGACGTACCGTCTCTTTCTTCGGGGAACCTACGATACGGAGATCGCGTTTCTGGAGGGACTCCCCACCATCTTGCTCAGCGAAAGTCCCTGCGAGAACAAAATTGCGTGGGTCCATACCGATCTTCAAAACTTTAATTGGGTCAGCTTCTATTACCGCTCCGATCGGCATCTTTCGGACAGTTATCAACAATATAACAACGTCGTATTCGTTTCAAAGCAAGCAAAAGCGTCCTATGAGGAACGGTTCGGACCGCTGGATCGGGGGATCGTCATTTACAATCCCATCGACAAAGCCACGATCCTGCAACGGAGCGAGGAATTCGTTCCCGATCAGGATCCTGCCGTCCCCGTGATCTGCGGCGTAGGCCGCTTGATCCCCGTCAAGGGATTTCGGCGTCTTTTGAGCGTCCACAAGCGCATCATCGACGAGGGTATTCCCCACAAGCTCTGGCTTTTGGGCACAGGCCCCGAGGAGCAGCCCATCCGCGATTTCATTCGGGAAAACGGGCTGGAAGATTCCGTCACCCTTTGGGGATTTCAGAAAAATCCTTATCCCTTCGTAAAACGGGCGGATCTGTTCGTTTGTCCCTCCGTAATGGAAGGATATCCTCTTTCCGTGGGTGAAGCTTTGAGCTTAAAAAAGCCCATCGTAGCCACGAACTGTACGGGACCTACCGAACTGTTGAACAACGGTACGTTCGGCGTTTTGACAGAGAACAGCGAGGATGGACTCTATGACGCACTTCGCTGTCTGTTAACCGACGAGGAGCAACGAAAGAAACTCAAAGAAAGAGCGATCCTCGGCTCGGAAAGCCTCGACCCGAGCAAGCTGATACGTCAAATCGAAGCCCTGCTTTAACGAAAAAATCCCCGCTGCACGACAAAAACGCTGCAGCGGGGTTTTTATTTTTTAAGAAATGTAGGTGGGAATCAAAACGGGTCACCCACGGTGATCAAAAGCTTTTCCAGCAAGGCGCAGGGGTGGTAGGACAGCTTTGCGGCGCGCAGTCCTTCATCTCCCGAATCGTCCTCCCGGTTGACATAAACGACGGAGTCGTCGGAAAAGGCCTCGACAAAGCGGGATGCAAGCATCGGATAGACCCCGTGAAGCCTTCGGTCCGCCTTTTCGGTGTGGACGAATAAGGTATCGCCCCTTCGCTCCCCCAAGGAGAATCCCGCAACGGTACCGTTGACGGTCAAAATTCCGCAGAGAAATCCGTATTCGTTAAAGTGAGAAAAGATTTCTTCGATCTTCCTTTCCTCCTCTACCCAAGAGGGGGCGGTTTTTTTATTTTCGTCCCGAAAGCGGGCGTAAAACTCCGCAAGCCGCGGAAGATCCTCTTCCGACCCCCGAACGAAGTCCCATTGGGGGTAGCTTGCACGAAATTTGTTTACGTGATTCCGCTGTCCCCGCAGCTTTTTGCCTGCGTAAGTAATCAGGTCTTCTTTTCGGTACAGATAGTCGTACCATTCTCGTTGCGGCAAGGCCTCAACCGAGGCAAATACAGCCGAAAATGCGTCTTTCCGCTGCGGGGGAACGAAGGCAAAGCGACAGGGCTCTCCGCGTTCTCGGCAATGGCGATACACCGTCGCAAGCAAACCGGGATCGGGGACCGTCGGCACCTGATAGGCCTCGGTTCCGTCGGGAAGGATCAAGCGATAGATCATCGTCGTCCCGATCCGTGCGTAGTTGACCTGCAAATAATCCCGCCAAAGCATCACCCCGCCCAAGGAGTAATCGCAGGTGCGCAGATCCGATTCGGACAGATCTGCCCGAACGAGGGGGATGCAATCCAGGGTAAGCGGTTGAAAGTCCAACATAAGCATTTCTCTCAAAAATTAAAGATCTTCGTTTTATTGTACCACATTTCCCTCGAAAAAGTCAAGAGAAACCACCCGAAAACTTGACATAAAGATAAAAAAATGATATACTGAAAGTATATCATAACCATAAAAAAGGAAGGATGGGATCTTGTGCCGAGAAAGGAAGCGCTCATTTCCCAAGCCGTTGCCCATTTGGTGCTTGACCTTGCCTGTTTCTTTTTGCTGGCGGGGAATTTTTCAAGCGTTGCCCAAACCTCCGTTTTGGCAGGGGCAGGGTATCTGATCTTTTTGATCTTATCTTACGGACTGCGACCGTTTTTCGGCGTCATTCTGGATGAGATCCCGCGGACCCATTCACAAGCGGTGGGATGTCTCTTGGTGGGGCTCGCCTGCTTTTTGCCTCCGTCTCTCGGATGGGTCGCACTGTTCCCCGCAGGAGTGGGAAGTGCGCTGTTTCATACGGGAGCCATCGGAGAAAGCCTCGCCTTTGCCCGCGGATATTTCTCCCGCAACGCCGTAATCGTATCCACGGGAGTCTTCGGAGCCGCGCTGGGAACGGTGCTGGCACAAAAAACCGCGCTTTCAGGGTGGATCTTCTCTCTTTTACTCTGCGTTTTGGCCTTGGTTTGCTTCTTTTTTGCCGAAGCGCGAAAATACCCCCGACGCATCCGTTCGTTCCGCCACAGCGTTACCCTGATTCTTCCCGATTGGGGAATCCTGAGTCTGACGCTGATCCCCCTCTTGGTCATTTCCTTGGTGGGGACGCTGCTTCCCGCGGACTGGGCGGAGGGACCGATGATCCTGATTCCAGCCGCGGCGTGTATGCTGGGCAGGGGCACGGGGGGCATTGCGGCAGACCGCTTCGGGCCTCGAAAAACCGCCTTGGTCTGCTTTGCCGCCGCACTCGTCCTGCTTACGGTGTTTCCCCACGTTCCCTGGCTCTATTGCCTCGGCTTGTCCGCCCTATGTGCACCCACGTCGATCTGCTTCGGTACGGCTACGGCGGCTCTGTCCCGACGGCCTCACCTTGCGGTGGGAGCCTGCTCGGCGGTGATCTTGCTTGGAACGGTTCCCGCGCTTTTTCACATTCCGCTCACCGTGTCGGTGCGATGCCTGTGCGGGGGCTTGCTGATCCTTGCCCTTGCCGTCAGCGTGGGATTATACACTGACCATTGCCGTTTGTTTCACCTGACCGCGAAAATAGGGAAAAGGAAAGGAGACCGCGTATGAATTTCTTGGACGCTATCGTCTCTCCCTTCCCCTCTGGGACCTCCTCCACGGTCATCCTTGCCGTGGGACTGACGGTCATCGGTCTGATCTGCGCAGGAACGGCCGCCCTTTTGATCGTTCATTTCCGAAAGGAGCAAAAGCAGGCGGAAAAGCGGCGCAGAAAAGCAACGGAAAACGACGAAGAATAAATCCTCCGCGAACACTTGCGCGACGGCGCGAAGCCCCTTCACTGCAAGATGCTCTGCGGAAAAGCGACGGCGCAGAGCACCTCGGCAGTACCCCTGCGAGGTTCTGCAGTTACAGATGCTTTTTGATTTCGGTCAAAGCGTTTTTTTCCAAACGGGAAACCTGCGCTTGGGAGATCCCGATCTCGGAAGCCACCTCGGTCTGGGTCTTGCCCGAATAAAAGCGCAACGCCAAAATCCGCTTTTCCCGATCGGACAGGCGGGAGATGGCTTGACGCAGAGAAATTTCCTCAACCCAGTTGGATTCATTCTCGTGAATATCCCGCACCTGATCCATCAAATAAATCGTATCGCTGTCGTCGTTGTAGACCGAATCGAACAGGGACACGGGATCCACGATGGCATCCAAGGCAATCACGATCTCTTCCCGCTTCATTCCCATTTCCGCGGCAATTTCCTCGATGGTTGGCTCGCGGCTCAATCGTGCCGTCAGCCGTTCCTTGGCTCCCAAAGCCTTGTACGCCGTATCCCGCAGAGAACGGGAGACCCGAATGGGGTTATTGTCCCGCAGATATCGTCGGATTTCTCCAATGATCATCGGCACGGCGTAGGTGGAAAACTTTACCTCCTGGGATAGATCGAAATTGTCAATGGCCTTGATCAATCCGATGCACCCGATCTGAAACAGATCGTCGGGATCCTCGCCCCGATTGGAAAACCGCTGTACCACGCTCAATACCAGCTTCAGATTTCCGTTCACAAAGACGGTTCGGGCGGATTCGTCTCCCTTTTTGATCCGTAAAAGAAGCGCCGTTTTTTCTTCCTCGTTCAATACCTTTAATTCCGACGTGTTGATTCCGCAAATTTCAACCTTGTTCAGCACGACAACCATCATCCCCTTTGAACAAAGTATTTGTTTCCACGGGAGGATTTATGCAAAAGAAAACCCTTTATTTCCGAATTTTACGGCTCCTGTTCTATTTTGGGATCCTGATCTTCTTTGCCTTGCTCCCCTACGAGGCGGCGGCAGAGGGGCTTTTTCGTTGCCCCTCTGCAATGGTCGGACTTCAATGTCCAGGCTGCGGCGTGACCCGTGCTATGACCCTTTTGATGCACGGTCGGTTTGCCGAGGCGTGGGAGATGAACGAGGTGTTTTGTGCGGTTTTGTTCCCCGCGTTTCTTTTCGTATCGATCCAGGACACCGTCGTGATCCTTACGGGGAAGAAAACTTCCTTTCTCGAATACGTACTGAAGGATCTGGGCTGATATGAAGCCCTTTTTGAGGTTTTTATGGAGCTTACGTTTCTGATTTTTTCCGTGCTGATGGGGATTTCGGAGGTCTCCGCCCTGCTTGCGGGCTACCTGTTGCACCAACGGGGGATTCCGTCTCCCCGATGGCTAAACGCCTTAAAATTGATTTTTTTCTGTGCCTTTTTCGGATGCTGGCTGATTTGGAATCTGTTCCGAAATCTGCCCTAATCGTTAGAAGTGCTTTTTGCTTTGATCGTTTGAAGTTCCTTTTACCTTGATCGTGAAAAGTTCCTTTTTTGTTCCGAAAGCTACCATTTTTCAATGAAGGAGAAGCGGATATGCCTTTGACCTTGATTCTCGGCCGCGTGGGGTGCGGAAAGATCGCAGCGATGGCAGATGAGATCGCCCGCCGCATTGACGCCGAAAAGGGAAAAACAAAGATCACCCTGTTGGTTCCCGATCAATATACGGTGGCGTCGGAGCAGTATTTTTTGAGTCGTATCGGAGAAAAGCGGTTCCGCCACGTAAACGTGACCTCACTGAAGACTCTTGCCCACACGGAATTTACGAAGCACGGCGTTCCATCTCGCTTTTTGGGAGAGGGAGGGAAAACGGTGCTTTTGAAAAAGGCCTTTGACGCCGTCGCACCGTCCTTGAAGCACTATCCGCCCGAATACCGCAATCCGCGGCTTGTGTCCTTGCTTTTGAGTGCCATTCACGAGCTGAAGGCCGCGGGAATCTCGGCGGAGGACCTGATGACCACCGCCCAAAGGGAGGGGAACGATAAGCTGTACGATCTGGCGATGATCCGTCAGGTCTACGAGGGGTATTTATCCGAGGGATATTTTGATCCCGACGACGCTCCCGCCCGCCTGCGGAAATTGTTGGAGCAGACGGGAGATTTTGAAAATGAAGCGGTCTACGTCGCGAACTTCCGAAGCTTTTACAATCGGGAGCGAAACGTTTTACTGCAAATGGTAAAAAACGGGGCTCACGTCACCGTCACCCTGCCCACAGACACCACCGACCCCGAGGCCGCGGGAGCTACGGCGGATGCCGCGGAGGAGGCCCGCAAGCTGGTGGCGTTCTGCCGTCGGATGGGAGAAGAATGTACCATCGTAAATCTGCAGAAAAACGCGGAATTTTCCTCGGAGGAGTTTGCACTTCTGGAATCGGAATTCGTCCGTCCCGGCGGAAAGACGATGGACCGAGCTCCTCGGCATCTTCACCTTTATTGCGGATCCAATCGCTTTGACGAGGCAGAAAACGCCGCCGCCATTATCGCAAAAAAGGTACGGGACGAGGGATACCGCTACAGCGATTTCACCGTCATCGTCCGTTCCTTGGAGGATTACACCGAAGTCCTCGATCCCGTCTTTGACCAATACGAGATTCCTCTGTTTTATCACCGAAAGACGCCCTTGCGGCAACGCAACCCCATTCCTCTCATCTCCGCCCTCTTTTCCTTGGCGGTGGAGGGATATTCCACCGACGGAGTTCTATCCTTGGTGAAAAGCGGATTTCTCTGCACGCCCCAGCAAGCGTCCTGGTTGGAACGGTACGTTACCGTTTGGGGGATTCGGTACAATCGATTCAAGATGCCCTTCACCCGCCCCATCGGCGGTTATACCGACCGCGAAACCGAGGACGAGATTGCGATGCGCAACGGGGCGGAAGCCCTGCGCCGACGGGTGGTAGAAACGGTCGAGGAATTGAAGCGACGCAGTGAAAACACCACCGTCCGCGGCATCTCCACCGCCCTGTACGAAACGCTGGAGGCCTTGGGCGTCCCCGCCACGCTGGAGAAAAACGCCGAAACTTATCGGGATTACGGAGAATACGAGCTTTCCGCACGGCAAAAAAAGGTATACGAGCAATTGATCCTCGCCTTGGACGAGATGGTCCTCACCGCAGGGGACGACCCCATTACGCTGAAGGAATATCGAGACCTGTTTTTCTCGGTGGTGGATACCCACGATATCGCTATTTTGCCCACGTCGTTGGACGAGGTGACCGCAGGATCTCCCGAGACCCTGCCGATGATCTCCCCCCGCTGCGTATTTATTTTGGGACTCAACGAAGGCGTTTTTCCGAAAAACATTGACGACAATCGCCTCTTGACCGACAAGGACCGAGAGCAGCTGGCACCCTTTGGGATGGGCGAAACCACCGACGACAAAATTTTACACGAGCTGTTTTACGTCTACCTTTCCCTGACCGCCCCGCGGGAGGAATTATATCTTTCCTACGCATCGGTCATCGGCGGAGAGGCCTCCCCTTCTCCCGTGATAGAACGGATCGGAGAGATTTTCCCCCTTCTGCCCACCAAACGCCTTCGCCCTTCCGATCCCGCCTCTTTGGCGGATCGGATTCAGCGGGAACGGGCGGCCTTTGCGCTACACACCAAAACCCCCGTGGAAGAATTGGGGGACTTCTTTGCTGCACGAGAGGAATATACGGAGCTTCTTTCCCGTCGTGAGCAGGCCGAGACTCTTTCCTCCGACACGGCACTGAAGCTGTACCCCGAAAATCTGTATCTTTCCGCCTCCAAGGCAGACAAATACCATCAATGCCGATACGCCTATTTCCTGCGCTACGGCTTGGGAATTTCCCCCCAAAGCCGCGCAGAGCTGGATCCCCGCCAACGGGGGACCATCGTTCACGAGGCACTGGAGACCCTGATCGCCCAGGGGCTTGACTGCTCCGACGAGGAATTACATCGCAGAGTGGTGGAGTTCGGGGAAGGCAGGCTTCGGAAATTTTACGGCGACGAGGAGCCTCCTGCCACGGTAAAAAGCTATTTCGACGCGTTGATGAAAAAGATCGAACGTCTTTTGACCTTATTCCGTAAGGAATTTGCCGCGTCTCAATTCGTGCCCTACGCCTTTGAGCAACGGGTGGGAATCGGCGAAAATCCCGTCAAGCCCATCAAGATCCCCCTGCAGCAGGGCTCCGTTTCGATGATCGGAGTGGTAGACCGCGTGGACCTTTACGAAAAGGACGGCAAAAAATACCTGCGCGTGGTAGACTACAAAACGGGGAAAAAGGATTTTTCCTTCGATCTGATCAAAAACGGCATCGACGTGCAGATGCTGATGTACCTTTACGCCCTGCAACAAAATCTGTTCCCCGGCGAGACCTGTATTCCCGCAGGGGTGCAATACATCGGCTCTAACCCGAAGACGGTGGCAGGGAAGCGGCAGGCCGATCCCGAGCAGGTTCTGCTGCAATGGGAGGACGAGACGCCCCGTTCGGGGGTCTATCTGAAGGACAATTCGGTGCTTTACGCAATGGACAACACCGAGCAACGCAAATTCTTACGCATCAAGAAAAACGATTCTCCCTATTTTATCACGCTGGAACAGTTCGGAAGACTGTTCCGACAGATCACCGACCTGTTGCAGGATATGGGCAACGCCCTGCACGAGGGGAGGGTCGGGAAAAACCCAATCAAGATCGGCAGTGCCTATTGCAGCTGTGATAAGTGCGATCTGAAGGAATACTGCCGTCATCTCCCCCCGAGAGACGTATTTGCCCAAGAAAAGGAGGACGACTATGCCAAAGTGGACTGACGCCCAACGGGAAGCGATTTTTACCCGTGGCGAAAACCTGTTGGTCTCGGCCGCCGCAGGGTCGGGGAAAACCGCCGTCCTCTCCGCGCGGGTAGGAGAATTCGTAGAGCAGGGAGGTCGGCTGGACCGCCTTTTGATCGTCACCTTTACCAACGCCGCCGCCGCGGAAATGCGCACCCGCATCGCACGGGATCTGTCTGCCCGTGCCGCCGCCAATCCCTCGGACGCCCATCTGCGCAGACAAAGCCTCACGCTGTATAAGGCTAAGATCTGCACCATCGACAGCTACGGAATGGATCTGTTGCGCCGCAACTTCCAAAAGGCGGGGGTTGCCCCCGATTTTACCGTAATGGACGAAACCGAGCTTGAGGTGTTGAAATCTACCGTTCTGCAACGTCAGATTGAAGAATACTATCAGACCTTCCCCGTGGGATTCGGGGAATTTCTCACCGTGTTCGGAGGCGACACCGACAGCAAGGCGATGGAAACCACCATTGCATCCGTGGCACGCAAAATGGAAACCTTCCCCTTTGGCGACGTGTGGCTGGAGAGGCAAAAGGAAGGCCTGTCGTCTGCCGTCGGCTGGTGCGCCACCGCCTGCGTTTTGATGCTTCCGCTGTTGGAGGAATATCTGCATATTTTTGATCGGATCGTAGCCGCAGAGCCCTTCCCCGCAATGGACGTAGTCCGCGAGGAGCAGGCGTTACTGCAGGCCCTTTGTCAGGCCTTGGGCAAGGGCGATTGGGACGAGGTCTGCCGTCGGGTTCGGGGGCACGTCTTTCCCAAGGCTCCTTCCGTGCGGGTGGGGTACCCCCGCGAGGCCTATCTCTATAAAGAATACCGTTCCCGCTTAAAGAAATTTTTGCAGACCGAGGAGATCTTCTATCTCCCCTCGGCGCAATGCGAACGGGATCTTTCCATTCTCCGTCCCGCGATGGTATTTCTCTTGGACGCCGTGGGCGAATTCCGAAGACAAATCACCGATGAGATGACCCGTCGGGGCGCCTATTCCTTCTCTGCCCTGGCAGAGGCTGCGTTGCGTCTTGCCGTCAAGGAATATTCCCACGAAACGAGGGAATTTACCCCCACCGAAATCGCCCTGGAGGAGCGGCGAGCCTACGACGAGGTGTTGATCGACGAGTACCAGGACGTCAACGATCTGCAGGATCTGTTCTTCCGTGCCGTGACCGACGAAAACTGCTTTGCCGTGGGAGACGTAAAGCAGAGCATTTACGGCTTTCGAGGGGCGAACGCAGACAACTTCTTACGGAAAAGGGAGACCTGCAAGGTCATCGCCCTGAATAAAAATTTCCGAAGCCGAAAAGGAATTTTGGACTTCGTTAATTTCCTGTGCCGCGGCTTGTTTTCCCCTGCCGTGGGTGGGCTTGTCTACGACGAGAGAGAAGCGCTCTTCCCGGGACGGGGAGAGGACGACGCCTGTCCTTATCCTCCCGATTACCCAAGCACCCTGCCTTCCTCCGAGGACATAACAAATCCGAGCTCCAACCCGAACTCCGACTCGAGCCCCGAAGGAATGGCGCACTCGGGCTCCGACTCGAGCCCCGAAGGAATGGCGTACTCGGGCTCCGACTCGAGCCCCGAAAGAATGGCGCACTCGGGCTCCGACTCGAGCCCCGAAAGAATGGCGCACTCGGGCTCCGACCTGCGCTCCGATGGAATGACACGCTCAAACTCCGAGGACCCCGAGCCCGATGCGGAATTGCTGTTGATCCCCACCGCAGGAAGAATCGGCGAGACTCATTACGCCGAGGAGGCCAAGCTGTGTGCAAAGCTGATCCGTGACGCGGTAGAGGGAGGAGCCACCGTCTACGATAAAAATCTCAACGCTCCGCGCCCGATGCGGTATTCCGACGTGGCGATTCTGTTGCGGTATCTGAAATCTGCCCCGCTATACGAGGAGGAGTTCCGTGCCTGCGGGATTCCATTGCTGTCCTCCGACGGGGAAACCTTTTTGGACACCCCCGAGGTCTGCGGGATTTTGGCGTTTTTGCGGGCGGTCAACAACCCGTGGGACGACCTTGCCCTGTTTATCACCTTGACGGGAAGCGTCTTTTCGATGTCCGCCCAAGAGGTGGCAGAGGCGCATCTTCAGGCTAAGGATCGCTTTTTGTGGGACGGGCTAATTCTGGAGGCGGCAAAAAATCCACGGGCGCAAAACGCCGTAAAAACCTTGGAGCGCTTCCGCATTTTGGCGGAAAATCTTCCTATTCCAAAATTGCTGTGGGAAATCTACACCGCCACCGACTATCTGGCGTTGGAATCGGCGATCGATCCTGCCGCCCGCGGCAATTTAATGAAATTTTACGCCTTTGCCTGCCGATATTCCCGCAGCGACGGTCTGTTCGGCTTTTTGGAATTTGCAGAACGGGCAAAGGCCTCAGGCAAGGTTCGGGAATCGGGCGCCGCCCCCGAAGGGGATTTCGTACGCCTGACCACCATCCACAAATCCAAGGGGCTGGAATACGCGTGGTGTATTCTCCCCGAGATCGAAAAGAATTTTCGGGACGATCGTGATAAGGTCCGCGTGGACAGCGTCTTTGGGATCGCCCCCAAAATTAAGAACGACGGAGAAACCGCCGAATACACGACCCTTATGCGGGAAATCATCGGCCACCGTACGAGCCGTACCGAAATCTCCGAGGAGCTGCGAGTGCTTTACGTGGCTCTGACCCGTGCCCGCGACCGCTTGACCGTCATCGGACGGTGCTCGGACAAGCCGGAGCAATGGGACGTCCACGGACTTCATTCCCAAAACGGCGCCGTACGACTGAACGATCTTTTGGACACCAACAATTTCCGCACCCTCATTCTGGACCGTGCCGTGCTCCACCCCGATGCCACCCCCATTCAATCGGCGTGGGAAAAAGCAGAGCAGGAAACGGGCCGTCTGCGGGTATCTCTGGTAGAAATCCCCGAGACCGTTTCCCCCGTACGCAACGGGGATACCACATCGTGCGGTCTTTCCCAAGAGGAATTGACCCGACGGTTTTCCTTTCGGTACGACCGCCATCTGACGTCCGTCCCCGCCAAGGTCTCGGTCACCGAGATCTCTAAGGCGCAAGCCGACCCCGACAGCGCGTTGCTTCTCTCCTCGCCCCCCTTGTCAAAACCGAAGTTTCTGGATGAAACCGCCGTTTCCGCCACGGAGGCAGGAACCGCGATTCATACTTATTGCCAATTTGCAGACTTCGACAAGCCCGTAGATCAAGAGATTGCCCGCCTGACCGCATCGGGGCACTTGACGCAAGCAACGGCAAACGCCATCGACAGGCGTTTTTTGGAACGGTTTTTGGAAAGCGATTTAATGCATACGCTGAAATCCTCCCTGGGCTACGAACGGGAGGTGCGCTTCACCTGCAAGATCCCCGTTTCGTATTACACGGGTGTCCCCGCAGAAGAAGGCGAGCTTCTTATGCAAGGGGCCATTGACCTTTTGTGCGAGCTGGAAAATGGCTACCTCATCGTGGACTTCAAGTCCGACCGCGCCACCGAGGAAGAGCTGCTTCAACGCTACTCCAAGCAGCTGAATCTCTACGCCGCCGCCGTCCGCCGCCTGTACGACAAGCCCGTGATCGGTTGCAAGATTTGGGCGTTCCGCTTGGGCAAAGCCTTGGACGTCAAGGAAGAAGACCTGTAAAAGAGCACTCGATCCCCTCAAAAAGGCCTCTGCGATTTAATCTAAAGGAAAAATATCTGCAAAGAAACACTCGATCCACTAAAAAGACCTAGCCAAAGGAAGTGGACCTATAAAAGGCACTCAATCCCCTCAAAAAAGACCTTGCCAAAGGAAGAAGATTTATAATGGAACTGCGATTGTATCTCCCCCAATATAACGAGCTTCTGTTTCGGGAGCAGCTGCTCTCCGACCCGAAGACGATGGCGTTCAACCGCTTCAAGGAGCCGTCTCCCGATTATCACCCCGACACGGGCTGTATTGATTTTCCCCGGGGAACGTGGGCGTTGTGGTATGATTTTTGGATGGACCGCGAGCCCGACAACTTCTACGCCGTCATTGCCGATGGAAGAACCCCCATCGGGGAAGTTTCGTGGTTTTTCGACGGAAAAACCCACAACGTGGGCATCATCCTTTTGGCAAAGTACCGTCAAAAGGGATACTGCTCTCCCGCACTGCGCCTTTTGGCACAGCGGGCGTTTGAGCAGAACGACCTGCCCGCCCTGACCGTCACGCTATCCACGGCAAACACCGCCGCCGTCAAGGGCTTTACCGCGGCAGGCTTCCAACGGACCCGCAAGGGAGGAGGCACCTGCGACCTTCGTCTAACCAAAGAGGAATGGCAAAAAACGCAAAAATGAAAGCCCCCCGAAGAAGACCCTTCGTCCTCTTCGGGGATTTTTTACATATTTTCTTACCACGGAACTTTTCCGTTTCGTTTTCATTTTTATCATCCCCGCAGGGGCATCGGCTCTGCGGCCGACGGCGGCATTGCCGTTTGCGGCAAGGATGTTGCGGCAAGACCGTTTGCGGCAAGACCATCCGACGGGAGTTTGCGAGGCTTCGGGAAGGAGTCGTGGGGTCTGCACGTCTCGGAGGGGAGGCAGTCTCTCTTGTTTCCATAATAAAAGCTCCCGACTTGCGTCGGGAACTCTTTTTTATTCGGCAATGATCTTCATATAAGCCTTTTTGCCGCGGCGGAACACTTTTCCGTCGGCAAGATCGGCTTTGGTGTAGCAGGTCTTATTGTCGGTGACCTTTTCGCCGTCCACCGAAACACCTCCCTGATCTACGGCGCGGCGCGCCTCGGCACGGGAGGGGTTCAGTCCCGCCTTAACCAAAATAGCAAGCACGTCGATCTTTCCATCAACGAATTCAGCGTCGGTCAAGGTGCAGGTGGGCATATTGGAGCTGTCTCCTCCTTGGGAAAACAATGCCTTTGCGGCGGCTTGGGCTTTGTTGGCCTCCTCCTCGCCGTGAACCAGCTTCGTCAGCTCGTACGCCAAAATCTCCTTGGCTTGGTTCAGCTGACTGCCCTGCCAAGCATCCATCTTGTCGATTTGATCCAAGGGGAGGAAGGTCAGCATACGGATGCACTTGAGAACGTCGGCGTCTTCCACGTTCCTCCAATATTGATAGAAATCAAAAGGAGAGGTCTTATTGGGATCCAGCCATACGGCACCCTTTGCGGTCTTGCCCATCTTCTTGCCCTCGGAATTGAGAAGCAACGTGATGGTCATCGCGTGGGCGTCCTTGCCCAGCTTGCGGCGGATCAGCTCGGTGCCGCCCAACATATTGGACCATTGGTCGTTTCCGCCGAATTGGAGGTTACAGTTGTAGTGCTGGAACAGATAATAAAAGTCGTAAGACTGCATCGGCATATAGTTGAATTCCAAGAAGGAAAGCCCTTTTTCCATCCGTTGCTTGAAGCATTCGGCGCGTAGCATCGTGTTTACCGAGAAGCAACCGCCGATGTCCCGAATAAAATCGATGTAATTCAGGTTCAAAAGCCAATCGGCGTTGTTCACCATCTGGGCTTTACCCTCGCCGAACTCAATGAACCGCTCCATCTGCTTTTTGAAGCAAGCGCAGTTGTGGTCGATTACTTCTTTGGTCATCATAGAGCGCATATCGGTTCTGCCCGAGGGATCTCCGATCATCGCCGTACCGCCGCCGATGAGGGCGATGGGCCGGTTGCCGGCCATCTGCAGCCGCTTCATGAGGCACAGGGCCATAAAGTGGCCCACATGGAGGGAGTCGGCGGTGGGGTCAAAGCCAATATAGAAGGTGGCCTTGCCGTTGTTGATCATTTCACGGATCTCTGCTTCGTCGGTCACCTGTGCAATCAGGCCGCGGGCGACCAGTTCTTCGTAAATCTGCATGGTTGTTTCTCTCCTGTTTCTTTAAAATGTTCCGGAACAGAACAAAAAAGTCCTCTGTCCCGTTAGGACAGAGGG
>JAGAOB010000049.1 GCA_017623895.1 Clostridia bacterium | reverse complement strand
GTCTCCCACCATAGCAACCGTTCTGCCCGCTTCCTTTAATTTTCGGATCACGGCGTGCTTTTCCTTTGGAAGCACCTCTGCCTCCACCTCGTCGATTCCGAGGCGGGCGGCAACTGCGTGGGCGGTGACCGACTTGTCTCCCGTAAGCATAACCACGCGGATCCCTTGATCTTTTAACATAGAAATTGCTTGAACGCTTTCAGGTCGCTCCCGATCCGCAAGGGCGATCAACCCGATCAGTGAGCCGCCTTTTTCCACGAAAACAGGGGTTTTCCCCTCGGCCGCACATTTTTCGGCAGCGGCGGAAAGATGGGGGGATTGCAGCAGCACGTCTCCCATCAACGAGGCGTTTCCGATGCGGAGAGGCTGTCCGTCCACGGTGGCTTGGATGCCAAAGCCGCTGAGAGATTCAAAGGAAACGGACTCGGCAAGGGAGATCCCTCGCTCCTCCGCGGCGAGGACGATTCCCCGTCCCAGGGGATGCTCCGACCCTCCCTCGGCGCTTGCCGCATAAAAGAGAAGCTCGGCTTCGTCCTGTCCTTGCTCGCAGACAACGTCGGTGACCTGAGGGTGTCCCTCTGTCAGGGTTCCCGTTTTATCAAAGACCACCGTATCCACGGCGTGGGTCTTCTCCAAAACGTCGCCGCCCTTGATCAAAATTCCGTGGGACGCACCCTTCCCCGTCCCCACCAAAATGACGGTGGGGGTGGCCAAGCCAAGGGCACAGGGGCAGGCAATCACCAAAACCGACACGAAAATATTCAACACGAAGGCGGGATCTTTTCCGAAGATCCACCACGCCAAAGCAGAAATCAGAGCAATGCCCAAAACCACGGGCACAAAGATGCCCGAGATCTTATCCGCCAGACGGGCAACGGGGGCCTTGTTGCCTTGCGCGTCGGACACCAGACGGATCACCTCGGAAAGAACCGTTTCCGATCCCGTCTTCGTAATGCGGATGCGAAGCTCTCCGTTGGTATTTACCGTCGCCGCCCACACGGTGTCGGATTCTCTCTTTTCTACGGGGACCGATTCTCCCGTCAGCATCGATTCGTCCACCGCTGCAGTCCCCGATACCACCACGCCGTCCCCAGGAATCCGTCCTCCGGGCCGAACCACGGCGATCTGTCCTGCTTGCAGATCTTCAATGGGGATTTCCACGACGGTGCCGTCGGCTTCCACCAAGGCAGTATGGGGAGCAAGCTCCGTCAAAGCGCGAATGGCTGCAAAGGTCTTCTTTTTGGAACGGGATTCCAAGGTCTTGCCCAGCGTAACGAGGGTTAGAATCACTCCCACCGACTCGAAATACAGCCCGTGAGCCGCAGAGGGATCACCCCGTGCAATGCGGACAAGAGACCAAAGACTTGCCGCAAAGCCCGCCAGAGTTCCAAGGGATACCAGACTGTTCATATCGGGATGTCCCCGAAGCAAGGACGGAATCCCTTTCACGTAAAAGGGCGCGCCCAAAATCATACAGGGAACGGTCAAGCAAAGCTGAACCACGGCGTACCAGAGCGGATTTGCGTGGGGAGAGATCCCCGCGGGAACCCATAAGCCCACCATCGGTCCCATCGCAAGATAAAACAGGGGCAACGCAAACAACGCGGAAAGAATCAGACGAAGGGGTAAAAAATCCTTTTCGGGTGTACTGCCGTCCTGCTCGGAACGAATTCCGTAGCCCGCCTTACGCACAGCAGAAAACAGCGCATCCTCCGTCGCCGCACCCAGCTCCACCGTCAGCGTTGCGGTGGCAAAATTGACGACGGCAGATTCGATTCCCCGAACCGACGCCGCAGCCTTTTCCACGCGGGCAGAGCACGCGGCACAGGACATTCCCGTAATAAGATAGGTCTTCTTCATAAAGATGCCTCGTTCGTAAAAATTTTCAAAAACGTTTTAAAAAATATTTTCTTTGACCTTATTATAACATACCAAGATGAAAAATACAACCCCGCAATGCCCATTTTTCAAAAAAAGTTAGCAAACGCTAACTGCACCGAAAAAAGAATCGGCGACGCCTCGCTTCTTCGCGCCGCCGCGAAGCTTTCGTTCTCAAAAGCGGTTGCTCCCGAAAGCTTGTTGCTCTCGGAAGCCTTTGCTTTCAGACACCTTTGCTCTCGGAAGCTTGTTATTGTTTCTCGGAAGCTTGTTATTGTTTCTCGGAAGCTTGTTATTGTTTCTCGGAAGCTT
>JAGAOB010000048.1 GCA_017623895.1 Clostridia bacterium | reverse complement strand
CCGCAGGAAAGGATGCAAAAATCTGCGCCGCCGCCGATGCCTACGGCCGTGCGGTCGGGCAAGCCTTTCAGATTCGAGACGACATTCTCGACGTTATCAGCACCTCGGAAACGTTGGGTAAGACCCCGGGCAAGGATTCCGATGAGAACAAAACCACGTTCGTGGATCTTCTCGGAATGGACGGTGCCCAAAAAGAGGTGGAACGGCTGACTGAAAAAGCCCTTTCGGTCCTTGATTCCTTCCCCGACCCGACGTTCTTGCGGGAATTAACGTTGCGGATGTGCGGCCGTGAGACTTGACGTATACTTGGTCCAATCGGGGCTTTCCGAAACACGGGAACGTGCCCAGGAACTGATCCGAAACGGATCGGTTTTATGCAATGGTAGGCCCTGCAAAAAAAACAGTACGCTCATTTCCGATACCGATAAGATTACCCTCATCTCCTCCCTGAAATACGTGGGAAGAGGCGGTTATAAATTGGAAAAGGCACTGCAAGTCTTCAGTATTTCCCTTGAAGGGAAGACTGTTCTTGACGTGGGTGCTTCCACGGGCGGTTTTACCGATTGTTCCTTACAGAACGGGGCAAAAGAGGTCTTTGCCGTGGATGTCGGCCACGATCAGCTTGCCCCCTCCCTTCGGGAAGATCCCCGCGTTCACAATCTGCAGGGAGTTCACGTAAAGGATCTTGCTAATCATTATAGCGGAACCCCCGATTTTATTTGCGTGGATATATCCTTTCTTTCTTTGGAAAAGGTGCTTCCGCATCTCGTTGCGTTTTCTACCAACGCAGACCTTGTCGTTTTGGTCAAGCCTCAGTTTGAGGTCCGCCACAAAAAAAGCGTGATCCGTGACCCGAAGGTCCACCGTGAGGTTCTCCGATCCGTCGTCCGCTGTGCCGAAGCTCTCGGGTATACCGTATGTGGGTTGGACTTTTCTCCCGTGAAGGGGACCGAGGGCAATATTGAGTATCTGTTGCATCTTTCCCTTAGCGGTGTAAGTTCTGAGGTAGATATTTCCTCTGTGATTCACGCAGCTCAAATTTCATTAAAGTGATAGCATTGGGGGGATTTTTTTGAATCTTCAACCGAAAATTTTACTCGTTCCGAACCCTGCCCGTGACAAAAACCTGTCCGTCACCACAAAGGCTGCCCGCTGCTTGGAGACCTTGGGGGCACAGCTTCGTTGTACCGAATCCTTGTCAAGCGTTCCTCAATGTTCCCTTGCAGAAGGGATCCAATGGGCAGAGATCGCCGTTGTGTTCGGCGGAGACGGAACGATCTTGCGCTTCGCCCGCAAAGCCGCCTTGCAGAACCTCCCCATCCTCGGGATCAACTGCGGAAATCTCGGATATATGACCGAGCTGGACGGACAGGATTCAATACAGCTTGAACGCTTGATTTCAGGGGACTTTTCCGTAGAAGCGCGAATGATGCTTACCGCCCTTGTTAAGCGAAACGGGAGCGAGGTTTTTCGTGCGGACTGCCTTAACGACGCCGTTGTTTCTTACGGCCGATTACCTCACGTCGTCACCTTTGATCTGTTGGAGCGAGGGCAAACCTTTGCCTGCTACAATGCAGACGGAATGATCTTTTCCACGCCCACGGGGTCTACCGCCTATTCTCTTTCTGCGGGAGGTCCGATTGTGGATCCTGCCTTAAAGGCGATTGTTGCTACCCCGATCTGTGCCCATTCTCTTGCCGCACGTTCTACGGTCTTTTCCTTCGACACCGTCTTGTCTCTTCGGGTAGGCGAGCAGAAAAAAGGAGAGACCTACCTGACCCTTGACGGCGAAGAAAATTTTCTTTTGCTCGACAACGACGAGGTCGAGATTACCGAATCGCCTCTCGTCACCCACTTAATTCGCTTTTCCCGTCCTCCGTTAGGGACGCTTCTTTCCGCAAAATTGAACGATAATACATAGGAGAGGTATTGTAAATGAAAGTCAAAGAGAAACGTCAGTCTCAGATCTTGAAACTGATCTCATCTACCGAGGTGGAAACGCAGGAGGAGATCACGCTATATCTCCAGAATCTCGGTTTCAAGGTGACGCAAGCTACGGTGTCTAGGGACATCAAGGATTTGAATTTGATCAAAACCTCAGGAGCACAGAAACGCTATAAATATATGGCGTCCGATCAGATCGTCACTGACATTCCCGATCGGAAGGACCGCTTTTCTGCGTTGGTTCGGGATGGGGTGATTGACGTTCGTGCCGCACAGCAAATCGTCGTCATCCGTTGTCATTCGGGAATGGCGCAGGCCGTCGCCGCCGTCATCGACAGTGTGGATCATCCTGAAATTATCGGCTCCATTGCAGGGGACGATACCATCTTTTTGGCGGCGGAATCCTTGGAGGCCGCCATTGCGCTGCAAAACGAATTTCATCAGTTGATAAAGCAATCCTGAGGTGATGCCGCTTGCTGGAACGTCTTCATATTGAAAACATAGCCGTTATTGAATCTGCAGACATTGATTTGTCTTCGGGCTTTACCGTTCTGACCGGAGAGACCGGCGCGGGTAAATCGGTTTTGATTCATTCTCTTAACCTCATTTTGGGAGAACGGGTAAATCGGGACATCGTTCGCTCAGGATGCGAAAAAGCCACGGTTTCGGGCCTTTTTACGGGACTTTCCGAGGAATCCACCGCGATGCTTCGGGAGCAGGGCTTCGTATGTGACGGCGAGGTTCTGATTCAACGGGATCTCACGTCGGAGGGAAAATCCTCCGTCCGTATCAACGGCCGCCCTGCAACCGTGTCAATGCTGCGGGATTTTGCAGGCCGCTTGGTCAATATCCACGGCCAACACGACAATCGTGCTTTGCTGGATCCTGCAACCCACGTGCGCTACCTCGATTCTTTTGCACGAAATGAAGAAGCCCGCACCTGTTATGAACGGATTTTCTCCGAATTAAAGCAAGTTCTTCGGCGCATTTCCGAAATTTCCACCGACGACCAAGCTCGGATGCAGAAGATCGATCTTCTCTCTTATCAAGTCAACGAAATTGATTCCGCCCACCTGAAGTGCGGCGAAGAGGAGAGCCTGGAGCAACGGCGGACCGTCCTTTGTAACGGGGAAAAAATCGAATCCTCTCTCTCCGCGGCATATCGCCTTTGCTCCGAAGAAAATAATGCAAGAGATAAGCTTGGACAAGCCTGCTTCGAATTGGAAAGCATTTCCTCTTTTTCCCCCCGCCTCGGCGAGCTTTCCGACCGTCTGATCTCCCTCTCCGATCAATTAGACGATCTTGCTTCCGATCTGCGGGAGTGTATGGAGGAGCATTCCTTTGACCCCGCCGAGCTGAACGAGGCCGAAGAGCGCCTGGACCTGATTTATCGCTTAAAACGTAAATACGGTTCCACGGTGCAGGAGATTCTCGATTATCGGGATAACGCCGCCGCAGAATTGGATTCCATCAACGTTTCTGAGGAACGGCTGAACGAACTGAATCTGGAAAAGGGACGGCTTTATCGGCTTCTCAAGGATGCGGCCGAGGCATTGACCGCTACCCGCAAAAAAGCAGGGGAGACGCTGGAAAAGAATCTCACAGAACAGCTGGCGTTTCTCGATATGCCCAATACGGGCTTTTCCGTAACCGTCGATCCTGCAGGGACCTTTACTCCCAAGGGAGCCGACACTGTGGAGTTTTTGCTTTCCGCCAATCTGGGCGAGGATCTTCGTCCTCTTTCCAAGATCGCCTCGGGAGGCGAGCTCTCCCGTATTATGTTAAGTATGAAAACTTGTCTTTCCTTGGACGAGGATGCCGAAACTCTAATCTTCGACGAGATCGACACGGGCGTCAGCGGAAAAGCGGCAGAGAAGATCGCGATGAAGTTGAAAGAAATTTCCAACGGAAAACAAGTAGTAGTGGTCACGCACCTTGCCCAGATCGCAGCTTACGCCGATCACCACTATCTGATTGCAAAATCAACCTCCGATAACCGCACCTATACCACCGTTTCTCCTCTCGACCGAGCCGGTCGTATCGGCGAATTGGCGCGGATCATCGGCGGGATTTCCCCCACGCAGGCTACGATCGCGGCGGCAGAGGATTTACTGCAGCGCGGTAGCGAATAAATCTGTATTATTTCCATTGTATACATACGCAAGAAAGGATATTTTCCCATGCAGAATCTGGAAAAAAACTACGACCCCGCATTGATTGAGGACAAAACCTATAAAATGTGGAACGACAACGGCTGTTTCAAGGCCGACCCCGATCCCGAGAAGGAGCCTTATACCATCGTCATTCCCCCGCCGAACATTACGGGACAGTTGCATATGGGCCACGCCCTTGACAATACCCTGCAGGATATTCTCATCCGTTATAAGCGGATGTGCGGTTATGCTACCCTTTGGCTTCCCGGTACCGACCACGCTTCCATCGCCACAGAGGCAAAAATTGTGGAAGCAATGCGTAAGGAAGGCATCTCCAAGGATGATATCGGTCGGGACGGGTTTTTGGAGCGCGCTTGGGCGTGGAAGGAGACCTACGGCGGTCGGATCATCGAACAACTGAAAAAGCTCGGATCCTCCTGCGACTGGACGCGGGAACGCTTTACGCTGGACGAGGGCTGCTCCAAGGCCGTTCAGGACGTCTTTATGTACCTTTATGAAAAAGGCTTGATCTACCGTGGAGAACGTATCATCAATTGGTGTCCCCATTGTCTTACCTCCATTTCCGATGCGGAAGTGGAATTTGAAGAACAGCAAGGACATTTTTGGCATCTGCGCTACCCCTTGGAGGATGGTTCGGGCTACCTTGAGCTTGCAACCACTCGCCCCGAAACCCTCTTGGGCGATACTGCCGTTGCGGTCAACCCCAAGGACGAGCGCTATAAGAATTTGGTCGGAAAGTATCTGATCCTCCCCTTAGTCGGCCGTCGGATTCCCATTATTGCCGACGAATACGTGGAGCAGGATTTCGGTACGGGCGTGGTCAAAATCACCCCTGCGCACGACCCCAACGACTTTGAGGTCGGTGCCCGTCACGGATTAGAGGTTATCAACGTGATGACCGATGATGCGAAAATCACCGCCGATTATCCCAAATATGCAGGGATGGACCGTTACGAAGCCCGTAAGGCTATCGTTGCCGACCTTGAGGAAGGCGGCTATCTTGTTCGCGTTGAAAATTACGCTCACAACGTAGGTACCTGCTATCGTTGCGGAACTACCGTGGAGCCTCGCGTATCCAAGCAGTGGTTCGTTGCAATGGAAACCCTTGCAAAGCCCGCCATTGACGCGGTTCGCAACGGAGATATCAAGTTCGTGCCCGATCGCTTTGAAAAGAACTATTTCCACTGGATGGAAAATATTCGTGACTGGTGTATTTCCCGTCAGCTTTGGTGGGGTCATCGGATTCCTGCCTATTATTGTGACGATCCCGACTGCGGTGAAATGATCGTTTCTCGGGATCCCGTCACCGTTTGCCCCAAGTGCGGCAAGCCGATGCATCAGGATCCCGACACCTTGGATACCTGGTTTTCTTCGGCACTTTGGCCCTTCTCTACGTTGGGCTGGCCCGAAGAAACGGAGGATCTTAAGTATTTCTATCCCACCTCGACCCTCGTTACGGGATACGATATTATTACGTTCTGGGTCTCCCGTATGATCTTCTCCGGCTTGGAATATACGGGAAAAGCACCCTTCCAAAACGTTCTGATCCACGGCCTTGTCCGAGACGCCCAAGGTCGCAAAATGTCCAAATCCTTGGGTAACGGAATCGATCCTCTGGAGATTATTCGTGATTACGGTGCCGATGCGCTCCGCTTCACCCTGATTACCGGAAACGCACCGGGCAACGATATGCGCTTCAGCACCGAGGGTGTGGAAGCCTCCCGAAATTTTGCAAACAAGCTGTGGAATGCCACCCGCTTCGCCCTCACCTATCTGTCCCAGGACGAGGTCGAGCTTCCCACCGATCTTCAGCCCGAGGATAAGTGGATCCGTCACAAGCTTAACCTCGTGATTGCCGACGTTCGGGAAAGCCTTGAAAAATTCGAATTGGGCATTGCCGCACAAAAGCTTTACGATTTCGTTTGGGACGATCTGTGCGATTGGTATATTGAGCTGATCAAGCCCCGTCTCTTCGAGACCAACACTGACCAGGCAACCCGTGCCTCCGCACAGAACACCATCGGCTATGTGTTGGTCCGCACCTTAGAATTGCTCCATCCCTTTATGCCCTTTATTACGGAAGAGCTTTATCACTCCGTTCCCCACATCAAGGGGATGGGAGATATTCTGATGATGCAGGAATACCCCGCCTATTCCGCAGAACTTGAATTCCCCGTGGAAGCAGAGCAGATGGGATATCTGATGGACTTAATCAAGCAGGTTCGTCAGCTGCGTCAAAAGATGGGCGTTCCTTTTTCCCGCAAGGCAAATCTTTATCTCGTTACCGATCACCCCGAAACCTATCGCGCGGGAACTGAATATCTTAAACGCCTTGCCGCCGCCTCCGACATCTCCTTCGATTCTCTTGCCGAAAACGTCAACGTGGCAACCGTCGTTACCTCTGACGCGAAGGTGTTTATCCCCTTGGGCGACTTGGTAGACGTGGAAAAGGAAAAGCAGCGGCTGGAAAAGGAAAAGGAGAAGCTTCTTGCGGATATCTCCCGCATTGACGCAAAGCTCAATAACCCCGGATTCGTCAATAAAGCCCCTGAAAAGGTGGTCAACGACGAACGTGCAAAGCGGGAAAACCTCGCCCGCCAGCTGGCAAACGTAGAGGATGTATATTCTAAACTCTAAGAAAAAAACGGGGGAGAGGCTATGCTTCTTCCCCCGTTTGTGGTTTTTCTGTTTCAAAAGTGAAACTATTTTTGAAAACACTTGCTATTTTGAGTAATATATGTTAAAATATATAGTACGGGTGATTTTATTGTGAAAGTGGTTGTAATCGGTGCGGGCGCCTCGGGAATGATGTGTGCCGCTATTGCCGCAAAAAACGGTGCAGACGTCCTTTTGCTGGAACGTAACGACCGCTGCGGTCGAAAGCTTGGAATCACGGGAAAAGGCCGTTGTAACGTAACAAACGCCTGCTCTCGGGACGAGTTTTTGAAAAACGTGGTGAACAATCCCCGATTTCTCTACAGTGCCCTATCCGCTTTTTCCACGGAAGATACCGTATCCTTTTTTGAGTCCCTCGGAGTTCCTCTGAAAGTCGAACGGGGCAACCGTGTTTTTCCCGTCAGCGATAAGGCGTCGGATATTGTTTCCGCCCTTCGCGGATGTTGTATCGAAACCGGTGTCAAGCTTCAAAAAGGACTCGTTACCGAAATCCTTACGCAGGACTCCGCTGTCGTCGGTGTTCGCCTGTCCGACGGTGTTGTAATTTCCTGCGATAAGGTCTGCATCGCCTGCGGCGGGATGTCATATCCCGTAACGGGATCCGACGGGAACGGATATTCGCTGGCAGAAGCCTGCGGCCACGAGGTGGTTTCGCCTCGTCCGTCCTTGGTTCCTTGGGAAACGGAGGAATTGGAATTTTGCCGATCCCTGCAGGGCTTATCTCTGAAAAATACTGCATTGCGGGTTGAACAAAACGGGAAAACCGTCTTTTCCGATTTCGGAGAGATGATGTTTACGCACTTCGGTGTTACGGGACCGATGATCCTTACGGCAAGCACCGTTTTGCAACGGGGTATGAAGCTTCACTTGGATCTGAAGCCCGCTTTGACCGAAGAACAGCTTGATAAGCGTCTGCTTTCGGATTTTGAAAAATACCGTATGAAGAATCTAGCAAACGCCTTTGACGATTTGCTTCCTTCCAAGTTGATCCTGCCGTTTCTTTCTCTTTGCGGATTGGACCCCACGGCAAAGGTTCACTCCATCACCAAGGAACAGCGTAAAACGATTCTTCGCAACCTGAAGGATCTTACCCTTACCGCCCGATCCTCCCGATCGATTGCGGAAGCCATCGTGACTGCAGGTGGGGTCAAGGTTTCGAAGGTCGATCCTCGGACGATGGCCTCCAAGCTTTGTCGCGGCCTTTATTTTTGCGGCGAGGTTCTTGACGTGGACGCCTACACCGGCGGATTTAATCTTCAAATTGCATTTTCTACCGGCTACCTTGCCGGACTTGCCTTGGCGGAGTCCCGCTGAGGAATTTTGAACAGGAGGTGTTCTTTTATGATCAGCATTGCCGTGGACGGTCCCAGCGGATCGGGAAAGAGCAGCCTTGCTAAATCCATTTCCAAAATGTTGGGAATCCTTTATCTTGACACGGGGGCTCTTTACCGAGCCATCGGATATACCTGTTTGAACCAATTGGGCGAGGATATCACCGAGGCACAGGTTTATGCCCTTCTTCCCGCCCTTACCGTGGATCTTGGTTACCAAGACTCGGTTCAGCACGTGTACGTAAACGGGGAAGACGTTTCCTCCTTTATCCGCACGCAACCCGTCGCAATGGCAGCGTCGAAGGTATCTGCTTTCCCTCAGGTCCGAGCCTTTCTTTTGGATCTTCAGCGGAGCATTGCCGCGAAAAACGACGTGATTATGGACGGCAGAGACGTGGGAACCGTCATTCTCCCTAACGCAGACGTTAAGATCTTTCTTACCGCCAAGCCCGAGGTACGCGCCTCCCGCCGCGTGGGTGAGCTTGCTGAAAAGGGAATCCAAGCAGATTTCGATACGGTTCTTAAGGAAGTGCTTCAGCGGGACCACAACGATTCCACGCGAGCCGTCGCTCCTCTCAAGCAGGCCGACGACGCCGTGCTTCTCGACAACTCTCTGCGCGACGCGGAGCAAACCGTAAATGACGCCCTCGAAATCATAAGGAGCAAGGTCTCGCTATGATGCTGTATAAGATCGTAAAAGCAATTTTCACCTTTTATTTTCACGTGTTCAACCGTTTGATTATCAAGGGGCGCGAGTACGAGGTTCCGGAAGGTCCCGTCATCGTATACGGGAATCACTATTCCAACCTTGACGTTTTCCTTATGGCAGTGGCACTGAAGCGTCCGATCCGTTTTATGGGCAAGCACACCTTGTTCAAAACCCCCGTCGTCGGCGCCTTCGCCCGCGCCTGCGGTGCGTTCCCCGTGGATCGCTCCAGGGTGGACCTTTCCGCTACAAAAACTGCATTGCGAATTCTTAAAAACGGCGAAGTGCTTGGGATTTTCCCCGAAGGCACTCGCATCAAGGGCGATAAAATCTCCGATCCCAAGGGCGGGATTGCGATGTTCGCTTGGAAGACCAAATCTCCCGTCTTGCCCGTCCACGTGGAATACCGTCGTCGGTTCCATTTTTTGAATCACATTGAACTGACCATCGGTCAACCTATCCCTGCGTCAGAGTTGGGGATTGTCAACGGCACTTCCGAAGAATACAAGGCCGCAGGGGAGCGACTGATCGAAGCAGTATATTCTCTTTGAGGTATCCTATGGAATTGATTCCCTCCAAATACCTCGGCTATTGCTTCGGGGTCAACCGCGCTATCACAACGCTGTTCAAGACGATTGACGAACAGCGCGACCGTAAGTGTTATACCTACGGCCCCATCATTCATAACAAGCGTATCACAGACCAGCTTACCCAACGAGGTGTTGCGGTCATTGATGATATTTCCCTTGCAGAACCGGGATCCTTGGTTTTTATCCGGACCCACGGCGTCTCAGGGTCCGTGCTTCAAGCCTTAAAGGAACGAGGCGTGGAATATATGGATCTTACCTGTCCCTACGTGCAAAAGATTCATAACGTTGCAAAATCTGCAGATCGTCTGTTGATGGTTGGTGACATCCGCCATCCTGAGGTCTCCGGAATTTTAGGGGATGCGAAGGGCGATTATGAGGCGGTCACTACGCTGGACGAGTTAAAGTCCGTCGTTCGCAAGCAACCAAATCAATCCTATACTATGGTTTCCCAAACTACGTTTAATATGGAGCTTTGGCTTGAAATGAAAGCCTATGTGGAAGCCTTTTCCACCGTTGACGGACAGCTGGTGGATACGGATTTCGTCCCCGTCAGCCCTGTCACCGTTTGCGATACCATCTGCCATTCTACCTCCGACCGTCAAAAGGAAGTGGAGCATATGGCAAAGAATTGTGATTTCGTTATCGTTATCGGCGACAAACACAGTTCCAACACAAAAAAACTCTATGAAATTGCTAAAAATCAGTGCCCTGCGTGCTGCGTAGAGGATGCAACCGAGTTACCACAATATTTAAGTGAGTATAAAAAAATCGGATTGACTACCGGAGCTTCGACACCCGGCAGTACAATCGAGGAGGTCATAAACACTATGATGAATGAAAACAACAACGTCAATTTAATGGAGGAGGATATCGACTTTGCAGCGGCGCTGGAAGCCTCTCTGCAGGTTGCCCGTGTCGGTCAACGTATTACCGGAACCGTCGGCGTCGTAGGTACGAATGAAGTTCAGGTCGAACTGGGCGGAAAGCATACCGGCTTTATTCCCGCTTCCGAGTTCAGCGAAGAAGAACTTGCTGCACTCAAAGCAGGCGATGAAGTGGAAGCGTTTGTGATGAAGGTCAGCGACGTAGAAGGAACCGTGCTTCTCTCCAAGAAAAAGCTGGATTCTATGAAGGGCTTTGAAAAGCTGGAAGCCGCAAAGGACAACAATGAAATCCTTACGGGAACCGTCAACGAGGTCGTCAAAGGCGGTCTTGTGGTTTTCGTCAATTCTGTTCGCGTCTTTGTTCCCGCATCGCTCGCATCTCTGCGTAAGGACACCGATCTGGAAACGATGAAAGGTCAGGAAGTCCGTCTTCGCATTATTGAATTGGAGAACGCCGGCCGTCGTAAGAGAATTATCGGCTCCATCAAATCCGTTCTCAAGGAAGAAAAGGATGCCGCTCAAGCCAAGATCTGGGAATCCATCGAAGTCGGTAAGAAATACGATGGCGTGGTTAAATCCCTGGCTTCCTTCGGCGCCTTCGTTGATATCGGCGGTGTCGACGGCTTGGTCCACGTGACCGATCTTGCCTGGACCAAGATCAAGCATCCCTCCGAGGTTGTCAAGGAAGGAGATTGCATTGAGGTTGAAGTGAAAGCCTTCGATCCCGAAACCCGCAAGATCTCCCTTACGTTCAAGAAAGCGAACGAAGATCCTTGGACCATTCTTCCTCAGAAGTACGAAGTGGGCGACGTGATTCCCGTCACGGTTCTTAAGCTTATGCCCTACGGTGCTTTCGTTTCCGTAATCCCCGGAATCGACGGTCTTGTCCATATCTCTCAAATCGCCAATCAGCGCGTTGAGAAGGTGGGCGACGTTCTGAAGGTCGGCGATCAGGTTGATGCGAAAATTATCGAAATCAACTACGATACCAAGAAGATCAGCCTTTCTATCAAGGCTACCCTTCCCGAGGAAGACGTTGCGGAAGAAGAACTCACCGAAGCTCCCGCGGAAGTGGTTGCAGAAGCCCCCGCTGAAGACGGTACTGTTGAGGAATAACTGATTCCGTTCGGCATAAAATCGTAATACGTCAGTAGGTGTGCGGCGGATCAGTATCTGCGGCACACCTGCCATTTTAATTGGAGGCGGCGTTATGGAAAAATCTGTCACCCTCGATAAAATCATCGCATCCGAGCATCTGCAAACCGTCTATATGCCGGAATGCGCAGGGGAGAAGGGCGCAAAGCGATCGGTCCTTACCACCGACGTTAACCGTCCAGGACTCCCGTTGTCGGGCTTTTTTGACCACTTTGATGCAAGTCGGATTCAGATTCTCGGCAACGCAGAAATGAGTTTTCTCACGGAAAAAACGCCCGAAGAGCGCACTGTAATTTTCGATGGCTTGTTTTCTCGGGATATTCCCGCAGTGGTCATCACGCGAAATCTTCCCATTCCCGAGGAATTGATTGAAAGTGCCAAGCGGTATCAAATACCCGTCCTTTCCTCCAACCGCACCACGTCCCGTTTTATGTCCTCCTTGATCAACTACCTCAACGTTCAGCTTGCACCTTGCATTACCCGTCACGGGGTTTTGGTCAGTGTTTACGGTGAGGGAATTCTGATCCTTGGCGAAAGCGGCGTTGGAAAAAGCGAAACGGCAATGGAACTTCTCAAACGCGGTCACCGTCTGATTGCGGACGATGCCGTAGAGTTGCGTGCCGTCTCCGATCTTACCATCGTTGGCTCTGCTCCCGAACTGATTCGTTATATGATCGAATTGCGCGGAATCGGATTAGTAGACGTTCGCCATATTTTCGGTATGGGTTCGGTTATGGATACCTCCCGCATAGATTTTGTCGTCCAGCTGGAGAATTGGGACGAAACCAAGCACTACGATCGCCTCGGCTTGGAAACGCAGGAATACGAAATTCTTGGTCACAAGCTTCCTTCGGTCACCATTCCTGTTTGCCCCGGCCGAAATCTTGCAATCATTATCGAGGTTGCCGCCGCAAACAACCGTCAAAAGCGGAGCGGGTACAACGCCGCAGAGGAGTTTAACCGCCGCTTGATGAAGCATCTGAACGAAACTTCCTCGGAGAACGAAGTATGATTTCTGCCTTCTGTACTGAAATGGGTATCCGCCTTGAAAAAGACGTTTCCTTATCCGAGCATACTACGTTTCGGATCGGCGGCCCCGCAGACGTTGCCGTGTATCCGAACACTACCAAGCAGGCCGCTGCATTGATGCGGTTTTTGACCGAGCAAAAGATCCGCCATTTTATCTTGGGTCGAGGCTCGGACATTCTTGCTGACGACGAGGGATACCGAGGCGTTCTTGTTTTGACGAGGGAGCTGAATTCCCTTGCTCAAGACGGGAACCTTATTACTGCAGGCGGGGGATGCAGTATGGCATCTGTCGCCAATCTTGCCCAAAAATCAGGGCTTAAGGGATTGGAATTTTTGCACGGAATCCCCGGCACCATCGGCGGCGGCGTGTTTATGAATGCCGGTGCCTACGGCTCGGAGATTTCTGCCTTTATCCATTCTGTGGAATGGGTCGATCCCAACGGTATGATTCACAATTCCTCGGCAGAGGAGTTGGATTTTTCCTATCGCCACTCGTATTTTTCGGAGCATAGTGGACTTATCTGCTCCGTCGTTTTTCAATGCGAAGCAGGCGATCCCAATGAAATTCGTGCTATAACAAATGATCTTGACTCCCGCCGTAGGGAGAAGCAGCCTTTGGAATATCCCAGTGCAGGGAGCGCCTTCAAACGTCCCGTAGGGCATTTTGCGGGCAAATTGATCGAAGATGCGGGGTTGAAGGGTTATTCCGTCGGTGACGCTTGCGTCAGCGAAAAGCACGCAGGATTTATCATCAACAAGGGCAACGCCACCGCAAAGGACGTGAAGGCCTTAATCGGACACGTTACTCAAACCGTTCTCGCTCAAAGCGGGGTTCTTTTGGAGCCGGAAATTCGTTTTTTAGAGCAGTAAAACCGAAAGGAGAAACGAGAGTTATGTCCTATTCCTTTGACGTGAAAAAGGAACTCTTGTCGATTGTCGATCACTCTTGTTGCCGTAAAGCAGAGCTGTACGGCTTTCTCCTTTTTTCTAATACCGTTTCCGACCGGGAGATCCGTTTACTTACCGCCTATCCCGAATTCCGTGCCCGCTACCTGAATTTTCTGATGGAGGCAGGAGTCAAAAAGTTTGAGTTGGCTTGCCAGGGGAATACGGCGAAAAAATATCTCTGCCGCATTGCTCATCCTCGGGACCTTCGCTCCTTGCGGGAACACTTGGGAGGGGTCAGCTTTTCTTCCCCCTTGCGCATCGATCATTCCCTTCTGGAAAAGGAATGTTGTCGTCGAGCCTTTCTTCGGGGCGTATTTATGGCCAACGGAGTGATGGTTTCTCCCGAAAAGAATTGCAGCATCGAATTCAAGACGGCTCATCATACGATAGGCGGGGAGTTCTTTGATTTTTGTAAAGAGGAATTTGAGCTTTTGCCCGGCTCAACCGTACGTAACGGGAAAAAATTAGTTTATTTTAAATCTTGGGATTCCATCAAAGATTTTGTCGCGTTGATCGGTGCAAAAAATGCTGTTTATGATCTTGCCAATCGAGAAATCGAGCACTCCTTCCGAAGCACTGCAAACCGTCGTTTTAATTGCGACAACGCCAATATCCAACGCTCGGTAGACGCGGCGTCGGATCATCGGAGAGCCATTGAATTTTTGGCGTCTAAGCAGATTTCTCTCCCCGATCCTCTGTCGGAGATCGCTCGTCTCCGCCTGGAGTATCCCGAGGATACCTTGTCTGCCTTAGGGCAACGATGTGATCCTCCGATTTCAAAGGCAGGAGCCGCACACCGTTTGAAAAAAATCTGCGCGTTGGCAGAAGAAAAAGGAGGTGCCTGAAATGGGTTTCGTACATCTGCACGTACATAGCCAATACAGCCTTTTGGACGGGATGTGTATTGTCGGTGAAGACAAAAAGCATAACGACAAAATGATGGATCTGCTTCACGAATTGGGGCAGGATGCCATCGCGATTACCGATCACGGAAATATGTACAGTGCCATCAAATTTTACAAATCGGCGAAAAGCCACGGGATCAAGCCCATTATCGGGTGCGAGGTGTACGTTGCGAACCGCAGTCGTTTCCAAAAGGAACGAGAATTTGATTCGGGCTACGCCCATTTGGTGCTTCTCTGTAAGAATAACGAGGGTTACAAAAATCTTATTCAGATCGTTTCCAAAAGTAACACGGAGGGCTTTTACTATAAACCCCGTGTTGACCACGAATTATTAGAGGAATATCACGAGGGATTGATCTGTCTTTCCGCCTGCCTTGGCGGAGAAATTCCTCAGCTGATCCTTAACGGACAATACGAGGAAGCAAAAAAGCTTGCCCTTTGGTACGAGGGCGTGTTTGGAAAGGATCATTATTATCTTGAATTACAGGATCACGATCTTCCCGATCAGAAGCCCGTCATCGACGGTCTTCTGCGCATCCACGAGGAAACGGGGATCCCTCTCGTAGCGACCAACGATGCCCACTATATGCGCAAAAGCGACGCAAAGGCGCAAAAGGTATTGCTTTACGTCCAGATCAAAAAGACCATCAACGAGGAATGTGGAATGGGCTTTGAGACCGACGAATTTTACGTCAAGTCCGAGGCCGAAATGCGTTCCTTGTTTGAATACATCCCCGAAGCCTGCGATAACACGGTAAAAATTGCCGATATGTGCAACGTTTCCTTTAAGAATCTGGACGATCCCGATCATCGGGAATATCACTTGCCCGACTATCGCACCCCCGACGACAAAGATCACTACGAATATTTAAGAGAATTGGCTTACCAAGGCTTCGATAAAAAGTATCCCGAACGAACTCCTGCCCTCATCGAACGTTTGGAGTACGAATTGAGCGTCGTTCACAAGATGGGGTTTGTGGACTACTTCCTGATCGTCAGCGATTACGTCCGATACGCGAAGCGATCCGGGATTCCCGTGGGCCCCGGACGCGGCTCGGGAGCAGGCAGTATCGTTGCCTATTGTATTGAAATCACCAATATTGAACCGATCAAATATAATCTTCTCTTTGAACGCTTTTTGAATCCCGAACGCGTTTCTATGCCCGACTTTGACGTGGACTTTTGCGTGGAGCGACGTCAGGAGGTCATCGATTATTGCATTGAAAAATACGGCGCACAGTGTGTGGCTCAAATCGTTACGTTCGGTACGATGAAGGCAAAAATGGCGGTAAAGGATGTTGCCCGCGTCCTGGAATTTACCCCGCAGGAAGCCAACTCCATCGCAAAATTACTGCAGGATAATATGAAGATTATGCAGTCTGTGGAGCTGGTCCCCGAATTGCGAGAAATGTACCGAAACGATCCTCGCATCCGCGAGCTGATCGACCTTTCCGCCGGGGTCGAAAATGCCCCCCGCCATACCTCAGTCCACGCGTGCGGCGTGGTTATTACCTATCCCTCTGTTGCGGCGCACGTTCCCCTTGCCGTGCAGGACGGAATGCCCGTGACCCAATATGATATGGTCATTAATGAGGAATTGGGTCTGCTGAAAATGGACTTTTTGGGGCTTCGCAACCTTACCGTAATCGAAGATGCTTGTGTTCAAATCCGCAAAAAAGCCTCGGAGTTCGATATTAATACGGTGGATATGGACGATCCGGCCACCTACCGTATGCTCTCCAACGGTTATACCGACGGCGTGTTTCAGTTGGAATCGGGCGGTATGAAAAAGACCCTGATTCAGCTTCAGCCTAAGAATATTGAAGATATCACCGCCGTTATTTCCCTCTATCGCCCCGGTCCTATGGAATCTATTCCGAAATACGTTTATAATAGCAACCATCCGGAAAAAATTACCTATCAGCACGAATTGATGCGCACCATTCTGGAGGTCACAAGCGGCTGCTTGGTTTACCAGGAGAAGGTGATGCAGGTGGTCCGCGATCTTGCGGGATATTCCTTCGGTCGCGCCGACGTGGTGCGCCGTGCAATGGGGAAGAAGAAGATGGAGGTTATGGAGCAGGAGCGGGAATACTTCGTCAACGGTAAATTCTCCCCCGACGGAACGCTGGAATTACCCGGTGCGGTTCGCAACGGCGTTCCTGCGGAAGTGGCCAATGAGATTTACGACGAAATGGTGGAATTTGCCAAGTACGCGTTCAACAAATCCCACGCGGCAGCCTATGCTTTTGTAACCTATTATACCGCTTATCTTAAATGTCATTTCCCCGAAGAATATATGTCTGCCTTGCTCACCAGCGTATTGGACAAGCCCGATAAAATGGTGGGATATATCAATGAATGTAAGCGTATGGGGATTCGGGTTCTTGCCCCCGATATCAACGAATCTGAAGTAGATTTTTCGGTGTCTGGAAAAGATATCCGATACGGTCTTTCTGCCGTTAAAAACGTTGGTCGCGCTGTGGTGGAGCAAATTATTGCAGAGCGTCAGCAGGGAGGTCGTTTCCTGAATTTTTATGAGTTCTGTGAGCGCACGATGAAAGCCAGTAACGACGTGGATTCCAGAACCGTGGAAAGCCTGATTCAAAGCGGCGCCTTCGATTCCTTTGGTTTGAAGCGGCGCCAGCTGGTTACCGCGTATACCGACATCCGCAAATCACTGCAGGTTTCGATTCGGGAGGAGCAGGAGGGCCAGATCTCCCTGTTTGGTATGGCAACGGAAGAAGATCGAAAGCACAGCGCCGCCGCCATTTATCGCTATCCCGATGTGGACGAGTATTCCAAAAAGGAGCTTCTTGCACTGGAAAAACAAGTGACGGGACTCTACCTTTCCGATCATCCGATGAACGAGTATGAGCCTCTCTTTGAATCAACCGATGCTACCCGTATTGCATCCTTTAACGATGAGGAAGAAGGCTTCAAAAACAATGACAAGGTCCGTGCCTTCGGCATATTGACCAAGGTCACCCGAAAGATGACCAAGAGCGAAACGATGATGGCGATCCTTCAGCTGGAGGACTTGACGGGCTCGATGGAGGTTTTGGTCTTCGGAAAGGCTTACGAGCGTCTTTCTCCGAAGTTGAACGAGGACGATGTTGTGATCATTTCGGGAAAGCTGAGTATCGAAGAATCCTTGCGTGAGGATGACGAGGGAGAGGGACGGGAGGCTGCCAAGCTGATTGCGCAGGAAATTGAAACGGTCAGCAATCCCAATCAACCCGTTTCTATTCCCAAAATTTTGCGGGAGGTCAAGCAGCTGTACGTTCGGGTAAACTCTGATGACTCCGTCCGAATTCGCGATACCATTGAATGTTTGCAACAGCATCCCGGTGCAAGTGAGGTTTTCTTCCATTTTCCAGACGAAAGCCGTACCGTTCGCTTCAAGGGGCAGGCGGTAGACCCCAATTGGGATTTGATGAGCCGTTTGAAGGAGATTTTAGGCGATCGCAATGTTGCGGTGAAGGTGGTGAAGAAATGATCCGTATGATTCCTTTGAAACTAGATCGAGAAATGTTCTGTCTTTACGAGGATACGGTGTTGCTGGCCAAGTGCTTCTATTCCTCGGAAAGCGGCGAAATTTTCTCCTTAGAGGATATAGATTCCGTTGCCGCAAGACCTTGGCACGCCGCCCTGCTGAAGGCAACGATGAGCTGTATGGAGTACGCAGGTGTTTCTACGGCCTGGAGCAAAAATAAAGCTCTTTTTCCCTTGCTGAAGGCCCTGCGCTTTCTTCCCGAGGGAGAAGATAAAATGGCGGTTTCTCTCAAGGGATATTTTGACGTTGCCTGCGAATGCGGATCGCATAAATAAAAAAATCGCTCTCTTCCTTTTGGGAGGAGAGCGACTTTTTATTTGCGAATTTTAATGACGTTGGTCGGACACTGCTCTTCTGCGATTTCTGCCTCGCTTTTAACCTTTGCAGGAATTTCTTCCACGCGGACGCTTGCTGCCTCCGAGCCCTCTTGACGGAACACGGTGGGGCAGATGTCGGCACAAAGACCGCACTTGATACAGCCGGATTTGTTGATTTCTGCTTTCACTTTTATCACCTCACAACCGTAGTTTTTCCGAAATTAAGCGTAATATTCTTTTTTGAAACACAAAAATACCGCACCTGACGCTTCAGATGCGGTGTTTTTTTATCCTTTATCCTCCGTCAAGGTCAACGTAGTTTCTATCGTTTTCCCCGTTCGGTATTGATAGTAACGCAAGGACACTGTGTCGCCCACCTTATGTTCTTTTTTCAGTGCCTCAATTTCGTTCAACGTAGTTACGGTTTTTCCGTCAAAGGAAAGAATTACGTCGTACTTTTTAATTCCTGCAGCTTCTGCAGCGCTTCCCGCGGTAATTTCGGTAACGTAGAGTCCTTGCGGCAGGCGGTAGCGTCGGGACATACTTGCCGTAATTTCCGTTCCCGCCGCAATCCCCGTCGCGGGACGGTCTTTCACGTAGCCGAATTCCTTCAGCCCGCTTACAATCTTGATTGCGTCGTCAATCGGAATTGCAAATCCGATTCCCTCCACCTCCGTGGAGGAAATTTTTGCAGAAACCACGCCGATCACCTTTCCCGAGGCATCGACCAAGGCACCTCCGCTATTCCCAGGATTTACTGCCGCATCGGTCTGAATCATCGTGGATACCCCGTTTTCTCCCGTTACTTGGCGGTTCAGACCGCTGACGATTCCCACCGTAACGCTGTTTGCATATTCAAGCCCCAGGGGATTTCCGATGGCAATGGCGGTTTGTCCGACCATCAGATCCGCCGAAGACCCGATGGTTGCCTGAGACAGCGGATTTGTTGTTTCCACCTTGATCAATGCAAGATCGGTCTGTTTGTCTGCCGCAATTAACGTTCCTTCGGTTTCCGTTCCGTCGTCAAAAAGTACGGTGATATACGCCGAAGCGTATTGCTGTGCCGTCTCGACCACGTGCTGATTGGTGATGATATAGCCGTCCGACGTCCAAATGATTCCTGAGCCCGTGGACGTTGCGGCTTCGGTTTGATATTGCGTAAACCCGTAATCAATGGTTTGAGAGGGCACGGTTACGCAAACGCAAACGACCGACGGACGCACGGCAGACACTACCGTGGATAGGGCAAAAGAGCTCTCGTCAATGATGATCTGCGCCTGATTCAGATCGCCTTGGGTAACGTCGATTTGATTCTGCGATCCGTTGTCTTTCAAGAGGGCAAGTTTCTTTTCGTATTCCTCCGACAATCGTGCCGTTTCATCCTTAAAAAAAGAAACCGTTTTCCCCAAGGCGACAATGAGTGTTGCAGACAAAATCAGAGAGATTACGGCAAGAATGGTCGTTACCGATTTTTTTCGCGTACCGACTACGTTTTTCTTATATTCGCTTTCGTTGGAAATAGAGGAGGGTTCAAAATCCATAGAATCAATCCTTCGTTTTTATTGCGTTTTTAGTATACCAAATTTATTCGGAATAATTATTTTTCAAACACGGCTTTTTTGTGTGAAAATACTGCGGAAAGGAATCCCTCTCCGCAGTAAAAACAGTTATTTCGTTCCGAAAATACGGTCGCCCGCGTCTCCCAGACCAGGGACGATGTAGCCGTGATCGTTGAGGTGATCGTCCAGCGCCGCGCAGTATACGGGGATATCGGGATGATCATCGTTGATCCGCTGAACACCCTCGGGTGCGGCAATGATATTGACGCATTTAATGTTTTTTACGCCCTTGTTTTTCAACAAGGAAATGGCTGCGGAAGCTGAGCCGCCCGTTGCCAGCATAGGATCAAGCAGGAAGACGTGACGATCCTCAATATCCGCAGGCAGCTTGCAGTAGTATTCTACGGGTTCAAGGGTTTCGGGATCGCGGTAAAGACCGATGTGTCCCACCTTGATGTTCGGGATCAGCGTTACCACGCCGTCTACCATACCCAAACCTGCTCTCAAAATGGGAACGGCGGCGAACTTTTCGTTGGCAAGGACGTGAAGCTTTGCGGTCATAATAGGGGTTTCAATGTCGGTCTCCTTCATTTCCAGATCTCGGGTGATTTCATAGCAGAGAAGCTGGGCGATTTCGCTTGCCAATTCCCGAAATTCCTTACACCCCGTGGAGGTTTTTCGCATCATAGAGAGTTTGTGCTGAATGAGAGGATGATTCGTTACGTTTACGTTCATTTCGATTCTTCTCCTTTATTCTTCAAACATATTGATTCTGCGCAAATGTTTTCCGCCTTCAAAGGGGGTGCTCAGGAATACGTCGATCAGCTCCAGGGCCAACCCTTCT
>JAGAOB010000047.1 GCA_017623895.1 Clostridia bacterium | reverse complement strand
CGCAATCCCGATGGCGTGCCTCGGAAAAATCTCCGTTTTCAAAGTGCTTGACGTTGCGGATATGCGCAAAGGCGATGCGATCGCAATGCTTACGGATGATCTTGGCCACGTCGTTTCTCGGATCTGCATTCAGAGACCCGGAGCAGAGGGTCAGACAGTTGTACTCGTCATCCACCATTTTCAGGAAGCGATCAATGTTTTCCTCGCAGGTCAGAAGACGGGGGAGGCCGAAAATATCCCACGGCGGATCGTCCATATGGATGGCCATTTTAATATCGCACTCCCGACAGGTGGGCATAATGGCTTCCAGAAAATACTTAAGGTTTGCCCACAGCGTTTCGTGGTCTACGTGGGCGTACGCCTTGAAAAGCTCGTCCAGCTTCCCCATCCGCTCGGGCTCCCATCCGGGGAAGCTCATATCGTATTTCTCGGTAAAATCGAGAATATATTTCGCCATAGCGTTGTAATCGGTCTGGATCATTCCCTTTTCGTAAAACAAGGCGGTCGAGCCGTCTCCTACGGGATGGAACAGATCACTGCGGGTCCAGTCAAAGATCGGCATAAAATTATAGCAGATCACCTTAACGCCGAATTGAGAAAGGTTGCGGATGGTTTGTTTATAATTTTCGATATATTCATCACGGGTGGGAAGTCCGATTTTAATATCGTCGTGGACGTTGACCGATTCCACCACGTCCATATGAAAGCCGTAGGGCTCCAGCTGTTTTTGGACCTCGGCAATCTCCGAAACCTCCCAAACCTCCCCGGGCATCTTGTGATGCAATGCCCACACCAGCCCCGAAACGCCGGGGATCTGTCGGATGTGAGCAGGGGTGATGAGATCGTTTCCCTCTCCGTACCAACGGAACGTCATTTTCATAACGATGTCTCCTTACTTCAAGTTGAAATACCGTGCGGAATGATAAGTTGAAATACCGTGCGGAATGATCCGCAAACTGTTGCGGGGCATTATAGGTTGAAATACCGTGCGGCGTTATAATAACAGATATCGCAAACGATGCCCTTGAGGGCGTTCAAATCGTTGGGGTATTCGCCCGCCTCCACCCATTCTCCGATCAGTTGACACAGAATACGGCGGAAATATTCGTGGCGCGTATAGCTCAAAAAGCTTCGGGAATCGGTTAACATCCCGATAAAATTTCCCAAAAGGCTGAGGTTTGCAAGACTGACCAGCTGGTCGGTCATCCCTTGCTTGTTGTCGTTAAACCACCACGCACTGCCGTGCTGGATCTTCCCTGCCGTTTCAGGGCCTTGGAAGGCACCGATCAAGGTGTCGAGAGCCGCATTGTCTGCTGCATCGAGGCTGTAAAGAACCGTGCGGGGCAAGCTGTCGCGAAGATGCAACGCGTCAAGGAGCTTGGCCAATGGGAATATCCCGTTGTTCGGCCCGATCACGTCAAATCCCGTATCGGGACCAAGGGTGTTGAGGGCCTTGGTGTTGGGGTTGCGCAAGCAGTTGTAATGGATCTGCATCACCCAACCCAAAGCAGTATAGCGCTCGGCGCAGTACATCAAAAGCTCGGTCTTCAGCATTTCCGCCTCCTGGGCGGTGACGGGCTGTCCTGCCAAGCCCCGTTTGACGATACCGTCCACCGTATCGCGGTCTGTAAGACGGAAAACGGCAAAGTCCAAGCCGTGGTCACTTGCCTTACAGCCGTGGGAGTGGAAATAATCAATGCGCTTGCCCAATGCGTCCTTCAGCGAATCAATGCCGTCAATGGAAACTTGAGAAACAGAAGAAAGCGTCTCGATATATTCTTTCCAACCCGCCTTATCGATATTAAGGGCCTTATCGGGACGAAAGGAGGGCGCGACGGTTGTCTTTACGGTGGGGTCAGCGGCGAGCTTTGCGTGCCATTCCAAAGAATCTACGGGATCGTCGGTGGTTCCGATGAACGCCACGTTACTTCGCTCGATCAAGCCTCGAACGCCCATATCCTTTTCTTTCAGCCTTTCGGCGGCAAGATCCCAGACCTGCTGTGCCGTTTTCCCGTTCAAGACGCCGTAATATCCGAAGTATCGCTGTAATTCCAAATGGCACCAATGGTACATCGGATTTCCGATGGCCTTCGGAAGTGCCTCGGCAAACTTTTGGAATTTTTCGCGATCGGAGGCGTCTCCCGTAATATAGTGCTCGTCCACACCGTCGGAGCGCATAATCCGCCACTTGTAGTGGTCGGCGCCCAGCCAAACCTGAGAAATGTTTTCAAAGCGCCGATCCTCATAAATCTCCTTGGGAGAAATGTGGCAATGATAGTCCACGATGGGCATCTTCGCCGCGGCTTGATGATAAAGCGCTTTTGCGGTCTTGGTGGTAAGAAGGAAATCCCGATCCATAAATTTTCTCATAAAAGAATTCCTTTCCTGCGAGGTCTCTCATTTTATATTATATGCTTGCGTTAAATTGGGAACAAATTAACCATTGGCTCCCTCTGATGAGGGTAGATTCCCTCACGGTGTGAGGGAAATTCACGAAGTGACAAAGGGAGACCGCCGCCGTCAGCGGCTGTCAGCGAAGCTGACTGAGGGAGAGAAAACTACCCCTCCGTCACGGCTTTGCCGTGCCCCTTCCCTGACAAGCGGAGGCTGTTTTTTGAATACACAGATTACATTTCTATTATTAGTTCGGTCTCTAAAAAGTTGTTGCCTCTTAAATACACTATCTTTATCTTATCATCAAATTTAACATAGTCAACAATAGGGTCTACCGTTTCAGAAACATCCTCAAGTACTACTTCTTTTAAATACTCTCCTTTGTTAAATATATCCTGTATTATAACACTATGCCTTCCATTATCATAATTTGCAAATACAACATTCTCTGCGTATTCGCCTAAAACAGAATAATATGTGTCCGATACATCCCCACTGTTAACATCACAATAAATTGTCCAACGAGTAGAAATACCCGTACCTGTTTGAACTGAAACGCTCAATAAATCCTCATTTATAACATTCACCTTAGGTTCCCGTGATACATTCTTATCACTTATGAGAATATTATCATATCTGTCTTTGATGACATAATCATGGGTAAAGTTGCCGTTATCAGTAATTTTATATAATTGGTTGATATCATAATTACCATTACAACCCGAAAAAATCAAAATAAGAACTTTTATTAAGCATAGGATAATTAGTCTTTTTTTCATTACCTATCTCTCCTGACAGTCATTCCTCAAGGTATGACAAAAATCATACTTCTATATAAGAAATCATACCACACTTTTCCTTATTTTACAAGGTCACATTAAGGTATGACAGTTATTCCTGCCGTGCCTTATTAGTTTTGATAAAATTAACAAGGCACGGATACATTTGTCCCTATTGTAGCACAACCATATGCTTGTGTTAAATCAGGAACAAATCCATCTCTATGAAATTTGTATAGGTGGAATCCTAATAATCAAATATTATCTCTACCAATTCTCATTATAGAGAACATCAGGAACTTCATCAGTCCAACCTATATAAAACGCTGTGGCATTACCAATATTATTGGTAATTATATAATAATTTGCACCTAACATAATATCAGCAGGATAATATTTTTTTGCAAGATTTTTTCTGTTCGTAGTCGCATAAAAATCCTCCGCACCAAAAAGATGCAACATTTCGTGGGCGATGATGGAAGACTGTGATCCTATTGGATCGTTACGATTAGAATTTAAGTCATAAGCAAAAATAATGCAATGCTCCTCTATTTGCATAGTTGCGCCCCTGGTTGGATTAATAGCATAAGCGGTACCGTTTTTGTTAAATATTGTAAAACAAACTATTTCTGTTCCATACTGAGATTTAAAGTCAGCAATCATTTCTTCGTCGGAAGAATAATTCAAACCGTGCGCTGCCTGACTAAGCACATCAATGGTTGCAAGTCCTGTTTCTTTTATACTTAGTATAACTTCGTCATCATAAAAGATAGATGAATAACTTTGTTTTATACTCAAATCCAATTCAACGCCATATGACTTTGCTTCTTTTTCCAAAAACGCCAATCCTGGTGTTACTTCGTTGTTTGTAAAGTTTGTTATTTCATCAGCTGTCCAGCCACTTTCAAAATCATCCATAAAAAATAGAATAACCGAAACATTTCCGCTTAAATTTCGACAGGTCCCTAAATTATAATCAACCCGTAATTTATTAATTCCAACAAGCTCCTCTACAAAATTTTTATCATTATCATTGTTGTCATTTATTGAATTGTTTGAATCTATAGGCTTGCTCGGTTGAGTAGGTATATCAATTTGAATAGATTCATCCTTCTGTGTGAACTGATTTGTTACGGTAGACTCACTATTTTCTGTAGTATAATCTTTTTCCTGTGATGTCTCTGGATAATCTATCGTTTGAGATTTTGATGATTCATTTTGAAATACGGCAAAGTTTGCATCAGAGTTTGTTTCGCTTTGCTCACAAGCAGATAAAAAACATATGATCACAATAACCAGTAAAACAATTTGCGGTTTTCTCATAAATATCACCTCAAGCATGTCTAGTTCGTTTTGATAACTTTAATATAACATTTACAAAATGCTTTTTCAAGTTATATATGGAAATAAAGTTACCCCAAAAATACGAGACAACTCTATTTTTTGATGGTATGACAAAAATCATACCGACACTTTGAAAATCATACCAAAGAAAAGGCAGTTAAAGACTTTGTTTTTAAGCAGTAAAACCACCGAAAGTATGACGGTTATTCCTGCCTTGCCTCGCTAATTTGATAAAATAGGCAAGGATAAATAGTTATTTGTCCCTATTGTAGCACAAGCATACCATAAAGAAAGCTGTAATTCAATAGAAGATTCCAAACTGCTTTTCTATTTTGTCTCGGACTTCTTTACCGATTCCCGATATTCCTTCGGAGTTTTTCCCGTTTCCTTTTTGAAAATTTTGGAAAAGTATTGCACGTCCACAATTCCGCAATGCAACGCCACGGTCTGCACCTGCAAATGGGTGGTTGCCAGCAGATACGAGGCGTGCTTGACCCGTTTTTCCCGAATATACTGAGAAACGGTCTTTCCCGTATCTCGCTTGAACACGGTAGCAAGATAGCCTTCACTGACGTTTTGATGCTTTGCTAAGGTATGCAGTGTCAGATTCGCGGAGAGATCCGAATCAATGAGAAGTACCGTTTTTTGCACTAAAAGAGAATAGGACTTCATCGAATGCTTTCGCACCAAACGGCAGTAGGAACGAAAAATTTCCCGCATCAATGCGATATGCCCCGACAGGGACGCCATTTGCTCAATCTTCAGAGCAAATTCCGAGGAAATATTGTTCAGATATACGGGGTGAACTCCCCCATCCTCCGCTGCCTTACGCAGCAGAGTATTCATAATGACACAATAATTTTTCGCGTTGCGCAGCGGATCGGCAGCCCGTTTTTCAAAGGCCTGCTCGGGGAAGTCCGCCAACAGCTGATTCTCTTTATGCAGTTGTCCCAGGCTTACCGCTCGCATCAGCTCGTTTTCAAATTCGTAACGGGCCTCCATCGTTTTCATATTGACCAGAATTTCGTCAAAATTATCGTTGCGCGCCGTTTCGTTGATGGGAGATACGGGAACCCGATACTCTCGGTCCACGTCGACGATGGCGAAGGAGGGACTGTTCCACAGAGATTCGCAAAAGGTGTCCAAAAGAACGAACAGACGGCTTCCCGCAGAGATTACGGGGATGGCCGTGTAATATTCGTTAAAATACCGTTGAGATTTGGGCGGGATCCCAAGGTTCTCCGTCAACTCCAAAATTCTTGCGGGAGTGGGCTCAACCGAAAGATACGGCCCCAAAAGAAGAAGAGTGGAATCCTTTCCGTCGGGCAGAAGAAGGTAGATATAGCAGCGGTCCAGCCCGTCGCACACCTTGTAAACCGTTTTAGGAGCTAAATCCCCGAGACACTGCCGCACCGTCCGATCCCCGTCGAGAAAGTCGGGGGAAAGAAACTGAAAATGGGAGGAGGCCGCAACCCCCACCGTATCGGCAAGGGACAAAACCGTAGCGGGAACGTGGCACTTGCGGAAGGTATCGCAAAGAAGACGAAGCTCTCGTTCACAGTCCATATCCATTCCACGTCCCTCCCGTGTCGTATTTTTGGGAAATTTATACTTTCTTCCAAGTGTTATTTCTATTATATCACAGTTTTTGTTCAATTACGATAGGGAAATTCCCGTAAAGATAAAAAAAATACAAAATCTATGAAAAATAATACTCACGAATTTTTGAAAAATCCTTTATACTAATATGGAAGACACTATTCCTCCGCACCCTATTTTTTGGAACCCAAAATACATACGAAATGAGGATGAAAACCATGGCAAAAGAAAAACGTTTGGATGCCAACGGAGTACGCAAGTTCGGTATACTTGACAGTATCTCCTACGCGGCAGGCGACTTCGGATGCAATATGAGTTTTGCCCTGAAGGGAACGCTCACCATCTTCTGGTCGCAATTTATGGGTCTTGGAGACTCGCTCTACGCGCTTCTGCTTATTTTCGTGCAGATCTGGGACGCAATCAACGATCCTCTGATCGGCTCGATGATCGACGCAGATCGGCGCAAGTACAAGAGAAACAAATTTCTTGCCTACATCTGGGCAGGCTCCCTCGGCCTTTTGGTGGCAGGCGCTCTTTGCTTTATTCCCGTACCCAACGCACCGCACATCATTAAGGTGATCGTGTTCCTTGCAGGCTACGTGATCTGGGATGCCTTCTACACCGTGGCAAACGTTCCTTACGGATCGCTGCTTTCCCTCATTTCCGACGACGTAAAGGACCGCGCTTCCCTCTCCGCGTGGCGTTCCGTCGGTTCTATGATCGGAAATATGGTCCCTATGGTCATTCTTCCCTTCCTTATTTGGAAAGACAGAGTTGATGCCAACGGCAAACCCGTTCTCGACGAAGCGGGTGACGTGATCAAGGATCTTCAGGGCTACAACGTATTCTGGGCCGCTCTGATTATGGGTATTTTGGGATTCATTTCCTTCCAATTTATGATCCGCACCACCAAGATCCGTGTGGACACCACCGTTAAGCTGAATGAAAATACGGAAAAATTCAACGTATTCAAGGCCTTCGGGAACTTTATAAAGAACCGTCCCGCCGTGGGTGCTACCCTTGCTGCGATGGGAATGTTCATTGGGATGCAGGGTGCCGCTACCGCCGTCACCGTTCTGTTCCAGACCTACTTCAAGAATCCCGAAATCTCCGGCGTGATTCAGCTGTTCTCTATGATTCCCATTTTGTGCTTTACTCCCTTTGCACGGAAGGCCGTTGCCAAGTTCGGTAAAAAAGAGCTTTGCGTCTTCGGTTCTCTTTGCTCCGTAGTAGCAGGGGTCGGTCTCGTGGTTCTTCCCATCACCCCCGACGGAAAGGGTTTGATCATCTACATCGTTTGCCAGCTGATCTACAACCTGGGTCTGGGCATTTACTCCACCGTTTCTTGGGCTCTGATGGGCGACGCCATCGATTACAACCAATGGAAGACCGGCAAGCGGGAAGAGGGCATCGTTTACTCGTTGCACTCCTTCTTCCGCAAGCTCGCACAAGGTGCAGGTCCCTCTTTGGTCCTCGTGATTATGGTCGCGCTGGGATACGTGGGAGAAAACGGAGGCGCACAGACTGCCGCCGTGGCTCTGAATATGCGCTATCTTGTTGCCGTGTTGTTCCTCGTCAGTGCAATTCTCGAATTCATCGGCCTTGCGGTAATTTACAATTTGGATAAAAAGACGCTGGCAAAGATGAACGCCGAGCTGGGGCGGGGCGAGGAGACTCCCGTTCCCGTCGCCGTAGAAGAATAATATTCTCGTAAAATTACGGCGTCCGACGGTCACTATCTTGTCGGGCGCCGTATTTTGAAGCCGTATTTGGCTCATAATATCAAAAAAAACGAAAGGGTATGCCCTATGAGAACCGTTTTGAATTTTAACGAAAAATGGAGCTTCGCAAAAAACGTTTCCGAAGCTCAATCTGTCCTTGATCCCCAATGGGAAACCGTAAATCTTCCCCACACGTGGAATGCCGAAGACGGGATGGACGGCGGCAACGATTACTTCCGCGGAACCTGCTGTTATGTAAAGGCGTTTGCAAAGGCTGACCTGCCCGCAGGAGAAGAATATTATTTGGAGCTGTTGGGTGCAAACTCCTCCGCTGACGTTTATTTGAACGGCAAGCATCTTGCCCATCACGACGGCGGATACTCCACCTGGAGAGTCAATCTGACCGCCGAGATCGGGGAGGACAATATCCTTTCCGTTTTGGTGGACAATGCTCCCAACGACCGCGTTTATCCCCAAATGGCAGACTTTACCTTTTACGGCGGATTGTACCGCAACGTCAATCTGATCGCGGTCAACAAGACCCATTTCGATCTGGATTATTACGGAGGCCCCGGCATTGCCGTAACGCCCGTAATGAACGGTGCTGACTGCAACGTGGACGTCGCCGTTTACGTGACCGATCTTGCCGAGGGAGATCAGATCCGTTACACCTTGACCGACGCCGACGGAAAAACGGTGGGAGAATGGGGAGGGAACGATCCTAAGGCTTCCTTCGTTCTTCCCAACGCTCACCTTTGGAACGGACGCAAGGATCCCTATCTGTACACCGCAAGCGCTGTAATTTTGCGGGGAGAAGAAGAGATCGACGCCGTTTGTACCCGCTTCGGATGCCGTAGCTTTGAGATCGATCCCGAACGAGGATTCATCCTCAACGGCGAGGAATATCCTCTCCGCGGAGTTTCCCGCCATCAGGACCGTTGGGGTGTAGGCAATGCCCTTTTGCCCGAGCATCACGAAGAAGATATGGATCTGATTATGGAGGTCGGGTCAACCACCATCCGTCTTGCCCATTATCAGCACGATCAGTATTTCTACGACCTTTGTGACGAAAAGGGCTTGGTTTTGTGGGCGGAAATTCCGTATATCTCCAATCATATGCCCACGGGAAGAGAAAACACCATCTCCCAGATGAAGGAGCTGATTACCCAGAATTATAACCACCCCTCTATCGTGGTCTGGGGTCTTTCCAACGAGATTACGATGTCGGGGGCGAAGGATCCCGATCTTTTAGAGAACCACCACATTCTCAACGATCTGGTCCACGAGATGGATCGCACCCGCCTGACCACGATGGCCTGCGTTTCTATGTGCGATATAAACGAGGAATACGTTCAGATTCCCGACGTGGTGTCTTACAACCACTATTTCGGCTGGTACGGCGGGAACACCGATATGAACGGTCCTTGGTTTGACGACTTCCACGCAAAATTCCCCAATAAGCCCATCGGAGTCAGTGAATACGGATGCGAAGCACTGAATTGGCACACCTCCGATCCCCGTCAGGGAGACTATACCGAAGAATATCAGGCGTACTATCACGAGGAATTGATCAAGCAACTCTACACCCGTCCCTATCTTTGGGCAACTCACGTGTGGAATATGTTTGACTTCGGTGCCGACGCCCGTGCCGAGGGCGGAGAAAACGGCCAGAACCATAAAGGGCTGGTCACGATGGATCGGAAATACAAAAAGGATTCGTTCTATGCCTATAAGGCGTGGCTTTCCGACGATCCCTTCGTCCATCTGTGCGGAAAGCGTTACGTGGACCGCGTAGAAGACGTAACGAAGGTGACCGTTTACTCCAACCTGCCCGAGGTCGAGCTGTTCGTCAACGGCGAAAGCATCGGAAAGCAGACCTCCGACAACCATTTCTTCTATTTCCAAGTAAAGAACGTGGGTGAGTCCACCCTGAAGGCCGTTGCGGGAGACTGCACCGACCAATCCACGCTGCGCAAGGTGGATCAGCCTAACCCCGACTACGTGTTGAAGGAAGTGGGGGCCGTTCTCAACTGGTTTGACATCACCCAACCCGAAGGACGCTTCTCCCTCAACGATACGCTGGAGGATATTATGGCGACCTTCCGCGGAAAGCTGTGGTTCACCAAGCTTGCCGCAAAGATGATGAAGGGTCTGGGGAACAAGGAAGGCGCAGGCGGATTCAATATGCAGAGCGAAGGAATTCGGAAAATGATGGGCGGCTTTACCGTGCTTCGGCTCACCACCCTGGTGGGAGCGATGAACATCAAGTTCACAAAAGAAGAGCTGCTCAAGATGAATCGCCAGCTCAACCGCATCAAAAAACCCAAGAAAAAATAAAGAACATTATTCAAAGGACAGAGCACATTGCGTGCTCTGTCCTTTTTTGTGATAATTCTCCGTTTTTGCGGCACACTACCGAAAGAGCCTGCAAGGAGGTTTTGGCAATGAAACGGAATAAAACGGCCCGTCCTTTCGGATTTCGGGATAAATTGGGATACCTGTTCGGAGATTTCGGAAACGATTTTACCTTTCTGCTTTCCACGATGCTTTTGCTGAAGTTTTATACCGATGTAATCGGGATTTCGGGCGCAACGGTGGGAACGGTTATGATGGTGGCCCGCTTTGCGGATGCCTTTACCGACGTAGCGATGGGGCGGATCTGCGATAAAAGTCCCATCACAAGGGCAGGAAAATTCAAGCCTTGGCTTCTGCGGATGTGCGGGCCCGTGGCAATCGCATCCTTCCTTCTTTATCAGTCCTCCTTGGCCTCCGCCCCCGAGCCGATCAAAATTCTTTGGCTCCTTGCAACCTACGTTTTGTGGGGATCCGTGTTCTACACCTCCATCAACATCCCCTACGGATCTATGGCCTCGGCCATTTCCGCAGACCCCGCAGACCGTCAGTCCCTATCCACCTACAGAACGATGGGAGGAACTCTGGCAGGACTGATCGTGGGGGTGGGGATTCCTCTGTTTGCCTACGATAAGGTGGGAGAACAGACCGTAATCAACGGAAGCAAGGTGACGGTCATCGCGGGGATTTTTTCCCTTTTATCTGTCGCGTGCTATCTGTTATGCTATTTTCTGACCACGGAACGGGTTCTTTCGGAAGCGTCACGGGAACAGCATCAGCTCCATTCGGTAAAAGCAATGTTTTCAAACGCCGTAAAAAATCGGGCGTTGATTTCCATCATCGGAGCCTCTGTGGTGATGCTCTTGGCCCAACTGACCCTGCAAAATATGGCGTCCTATATCTTTCCTGACTACTACAACAACGCCGCGGCACAATCGGCATCCACGGTGTGTATGATGGGCGGGATGGTAGCCGCAGCCTTGCTGGCAAAGCCCTTGAGCAAACGGTTCGGGAAAGCAGAAATTTCGGCAGTTTCCAATCTGTTTGCCGCCGCCGTATGCCTGTTTTTGTTTTTTCTGCGTCCCCAAAACGTATGGGTATATATTGGAATTCAGACCCTGAGTTGGCTGGGGTTGGGCATCTTTTCTATGGTGTCTTGGGCGCTGATCACCGACGTAATCGACGCTTCCGAGTTGAAAAACGGGATTCGGGAGGACGGGTCGATCTACGCCTTATACTCCTTTGCCCGCAAATTGGGGCAGGCGTTGGCGGCGGGAACGTCGGGCTGGCTTCTGACCGTCATCGGATACGATCAATCCGCCGTCCTTTCGGGGGAGCCCCAATCCTCTCAAGTGCTCAACGGAATCTTTAACATTTCCACCCTCGTCCCCGCCATCGGCTTTGCCGCCTTGGGGCTGATTTTATGGCTTTGGTATCCTCTTCACAAAAAGCAGGTGGAACAAAACGTGGCACGGTTAAGGGAAAAACACGAAGAACGATAATGGTAGTGTGTTTTTGAAAAGCACGACAGACAATAAAGCACGTGCTTTTTTTTTGCAAAAGAATCCCCCCGTAATGGGGGGATTCTCATTATTTGTATTGTCTGCCTCGGCCGTCATCCCACAGGACGATCTCGCCTGCGGCTCGGGTCTTGTTCAGATCGATGACCCGTTGATTGGAGGATCCGCGAAAGCGCAGAGAGATATCGTGCAGGGCTTTCACGTACCGTCCGTCCACCAAAACGTCGATCATCGAGAGCATCTCATCGGTGACCTCGCATCGGGGGTAAGAGCCGTCTACCCAAAGCTCCTTATCCAGGGTAAATCCCGTAAAGCACCAAACCGTTTTTTCGGGGTGCTCCTGTCGGATCTTTTTCAGGAAGGGGACCAGTGCCCGCTGATTTTGAGGCTCAAAGGGCTCTCCGCCCAACAGGGTCAGACCGTTGACATAGTAGGGATCTAAGGACTTGGAGATGGCGGTCTGTTGCTCCTCGGTAAAGGGCTCGCCGTAATGAAAATCCCACGTTTCGGGCTGAAAGCACTCCTCGCAATGATTGGTGCATCCCGAAACGAACAGGGTAGTGCGAACCCCCTCGCCGTTGGCAATGTCGCAATATTTGATATTACAGTAATTCATAATCTTTTACAGATGCAAAACCCGTTCCTTAATTTCCTGCGTACGGCCCTGATTCCAATACTGGGTTCCGATATAACCGCAGGTACGGCGGGCAACGTTCATCTTAGCCTGATCGGTGTTGCCGCACTTGGGGCATTTCCAAATCAGCTTTCCGTCTTCCTCCTCAATGGAGATCTCCCCGTCCCAGCCGCAGCATTGGCAGTAGTCGGATTTGGTATTTAACTCCGCGTACATAATGTTATCGTAGATGAATTTGATCACCTGCATAACGGCTTCCAGGTTGTTCTGCATATCGGGGACCTCCACGTAGCTGATGGCGCCGCCCGGAGAAAGGGCTTGGAACTGCGCCTCAAAGGCTAACTTGGAGAAGGCGTCGATCTCCTCGGTGACGTGGATGTGGTAGCTGTTGGTGATATATCCCTTGTCGTTGATGCCCTCTACGACGCCGAAGCGCTTCTGCAGACACTTGGCGAATTTGTAGGTGGTGGATTCCAGCGGCGTCCCGTAAAGGCTGAAGTCGATGTGGTGGGCTTCCTTCCACTTCTTGCAGGCATCGTTCATATATTTCATTACGTCAAGGGCAAAGGGCGTAGCAGAGGGATCGGTGTGAGATTTTCCCGTCATATATTTCACGCACTCGTACAAACCCGCATATCCCAGGGAAATAGTGGAATAGCCGCCGAACAAGAGCTTATCGATGGGCTCACCCTTCTCAAGACGGGCTAAAGCACCGTGCTGCCACAGAATGGGGGCTGCGTCGGAGAGGGTTCCCTTCAGGCGCTCGTGACGGCAAAGAAGAGCCTTGTGGCACAGCTCTAACCGTTCGTCAAAGATCTTCCAGAATTTTTCTACGTTTCCGCCCGAGGACAGAGCTACGTCCACCAGATTGATGGTAACGACACCCTGATTAAAGCGGCCGTAGTACTTGGGCTTTCCGTTTTCATCCACGTAGGGAGTAAGGAAGGAACGGCAACCCATACAGGTATAGCAATGACCGTCGCCGTTCTTGTCCACCTTCAGCTCCAGCATCTTCTTTTCGGAAATATAGTCGGGAACCATACGCTTGGCGGTGCATTTTGCGGAAAGCTCGGTGAGGTAATAATAGGGAGAATCGGGGTGAATATTCTGCTCCTCCAGCACGTAGATCAGCTTGGGGAAGGCGGGAGTGACGTAGACGCCGTCCTCGTTCTTTACCCCACGGTAACGCTGCAGCAGAGTCTCTTCAATGATGATGGCAAGATCCTTCTTCTCCTGCTCGTTTTTCGCCTCGCCCAAATACATAAAGACGGTGACGAAGGGAGCCTGCCCATTGGTGGTCAACAGGGTGACGACCTGATACTGAATGGTCTGAACACCTCTGCGGATTTCTTCCCGCAAGCGGTTCTCTACCATCTTGGAAAATTGCTCCTCGGTCACGGCAATGCCCGCATCTGCCAACTCCTCGGTCATCGCCTTGATGATCTTTTCGCGGCTGACCTGAACGAAGGGCGCCAGATGGGTAAGAGAAATGGATTGACCGCCGTATTGGTTGCTTGCCACCTGTGCAATGATCTGCGTGGCAATATTACAAGCCGTAGAGAAGGAATGAGGACGCTCGATCATCGTGCCCGAAATTACGGTGCCGTTCTGAAGCATATCCTCCAGATTGACAAGGTCGCAGTTGTGCATATGCTGGGCGTAGTAGTCTGCGTCGTGGAAATGGATGATTCCCTCTTTATGAGCCTCCACGATTTCGGGGGGCAACAGAAGACGCTCGGTCAAATCACGGCTGACTTCCCCTGCCATATAGTCCCGCTGAACGCTGTTGACGGTGGGGTTTTTGTTGGCATTTTCCTGCTTTGCTTCCTCGTTGCAGCATTCGATCAGGCTCAGAATCCGTTCGTCGGTGGTGTTGGATTTGCGGACCAGGTTGCGAGTATAGCGATAGGTAATATACTTCTTCGCCACCTCGTAATTCCCGTGTGCCATAATCTGGCTTTCCACCAAGTCCTGAATTTCTTCCACGCCGGGGGCGCGGTTCATTCGGATGCAGTTCAGCTCCACCGCCTCAGCGATGCGACGGATCTGCATAGGGGTCATACGGACCTCTTCTTCTACGGCGTCGTTGGCTTTGGTGATTGCGGTGATGATCTTGGTAATGTCAAAGACCACTTCCGAGCCGTTGCGTTTGATTACTTTCATCGTTTTTCCCTCGATTTTCCTTGATTTTTTCTATGTAAAATTGTTTTTTACGCAAATTCCCCCTGCGAATGGGTGCATTACTATTATACCACATCTTGTGGGAATGTCAAGAGGAAAATACTATATCTTGTGTGATTTCATAAAAAAGATACAATTACACCCGCAATCCGCAGACGGAATACAAAAAGGGGAATAAAAATAAAAGGCCTCCACCTCAAAAGAGATCGAGGCCGGGCTCGGAAACGACGGAATTTATTTATAATGTTCTTCGAATAAATCGTTTGGAGTACATTCCAAAATGTCGCAAATTGCCTTCAAATTTTCAAACTTGATGCTCTTGGTCTCGTTGTTCACGATACGATTAAAATTTTGATAGCTCAGCCCCAACTGAATATACAGCCAATATTTCGTTTTACCCTTTTCCTTCAAAATTTCCAAGATCCGCAACGTCACAATATCACCTCTGCAACTATATAGTGGAAAAGTTCTAACTTTCGTCATTGACTTTTTTTTCATTTTCTGCTATAATGGGGCAACAGAGGAATCCCCTTGTATGTCGTCAATCGCATTTTGCGTAGTAACGGCGGTAGGGGATTTCTCATTTTTTTATTTCAGATGTAGTGATGTCATATTTACTACATCGTAAAAAACCGCTTCCCCGCGTTTGTGATCCCAACAACCTTTGCTTCGTATAATGATACGAAATAGAGGCTTGACAAATAGACTTATACGATCCATTTTATAATTAGATCGTGCCTGTACACAAACGGAGGAGAAACGTATAAAAAAATCGGCGAGTGCACTTCGGGGTTTATCCTTTGAATTATAAAAAGAAAAGACATCATCTATAAAAATGCGGTACTGTTGCTATGACAGTACCGCATTTCCCATAAAAAAAGACCGCCTGTCGGCGGTACGGATTCTTGATTTTCTGTGGGTGATACGATTGCCTCAACTACATAGAAGAGGCAACCATAAACACCCAAACACACAACAAACATCACAAGGAGTAAGTGGCGGAGAAGGAAAGCGTTGCAGGCGAAAAAGCTCCTTGCATCGTGTGTTTGGTCAGCCCTTTCATTCTCTACGGCTATTATACTCCATTTTGGAGACAATGTCAAGGGGGCAGAGAGATTCTTCACGAAATAGTCATTTTTTCCAAAGACCTAATCCGTCCAACAGATTTTCCGTACCGAATCGCCGCTTTGCCAACTCTAAAAACAGAAGTCCCGCGGCAAGGGCGTCGGCAGAGGATCGGTGAGCCCCCGAAAAAAGAATGGCGCATTGCTTGCACGCCTCGGAAAGCGCGTAGCTGGCAAGCTTGTTCCCATCCTTATCCCGCAAAATGCTTCGGGCAAGGGACAAAGTATCAAAGGCTTGACGCCCTGCGGTGGGGAATCCTTCCTGAGCAAGCATCCGCATATCGAAGGGGGCGTTGTGAGCAACGAGGGGTAGACGGTCGGTAAACTCGTCCAATGCGGGAATAATCTCCGCAAATCGGGGGGAGAGCTTTACGTCGTCGTTGGTAATTCCGTGAACGGCAGTGGCATCAAGGGGGATCCGACGATAAGGCTTACACAAGGTCTCGAACACCGCTACGGGTCGGAAGTGCTCAAAGCGGACCGCGGACACCTCCACAATTTCCGACGATCCCCCAAGACCCGTGGTTTCCGTATCCAGAGCCACAAAATCGGAGCAATCCACAAGGGAGCATCCGTCAAACTTCTTCAGTATCACGCCCTCCCATTCTTCCCCGGGCGCATCGCAGGCGATCCGCGGAATCGGGACGACGGGGAGAGAATCAAGCATACAATGAAATTCCGCTACGTAGTAATCCACCACGTTATATTCGGCGGGATAGGTATTATGATAAGTAGAAACGTACCGAGAAATTACGTCTTCGGGGTTCAGATCGCAGGGACGGATCGACGGAGACGCGGAGGTGGGGGCGGAGACGGGGGCGGAGCCTTGCGCTCGTTTTCGACAAATAACGCAAAGACCTTGCTCGTCCACACGTACGAAGGGTCCCTCCATACCGCAACGAAGACACTTTCCCATAGATTTTCCTCTTTTCGGTTAATCTTCCTTAAATTGAGAACGGTACAAATCGGCGTAAATGCCGTTCTTATCCAGGAGCTGTTGGTGATTTCCCCGTTCCGCAACGCCGTCGGCGGTCAGCACGATGATCTCGTCGGCGTTTTTCACCGTGGAAAGGCGGTGGGCAACGATCAACCCCGTTCTGCCTTCACTTAATTTATCCAAGGCCCGACGGATCTGCTGCTCGGTCACGTTATCCAGGGCAGAGGTTGCCTCGTCAAGAATCAGAATGGCGGGGTCCTTCAAAAAGACGCGGGCGATGGAGATGCGCTGCTTCTGTCCGCCCGAAAGTCTGACACCCCGTTCTCCCACGTTGGTGTCGTATCCCTCGGGGAGAGACGAAACGAAATCGTGGATCTCCGCCTTCTTTGCGGCTTGAATAATCTCTTCCTCCGTAGCATCGGGCTTGCCAAAGCGAATATTGTCCCGAACGGTGCCCTCAAACAAAAAGACGTCTTGAGCGACGGTTCCGATGTTTTGACGAAGATCCCGTCGACGCAGATTGCGAATATCGTGTCCGTCCAACGTGATTGCTCCGCTGTCGATTTCATAGAATCGGGGAATCAGATTGCAAAGCGTGGTCTTTCCCCCTCCCGAGGGACCCACCAGCGCCACGGTACGTCCTGCGGCAATCGTGAGGGAAAGATTGTCGATGACGGGATTCTCATCCCCCTCCCGATAGGAAAAGGTCACGTTTTCAAAGCGGATCTCCCCGCGAACGGTCCCCAATTCCTCAGGATTCTCACAATCCGTTTCGGGCTCTTGATCCATAATCTCGCGGAAGCGGGCAAATCCCGTCATTCCGTTCTGCAGCTGTTCAAAAATATTGATCAGCTTTTTGATGGGATCCAAAAACATCGAAATATAAAGCAAAAAGGCGGCAAATTCGCCGGGGTCGATTTCCCCGTTCAAGAAGAAGATGCCCGCGGCAATCAAGGTGAGAAGATACAGAATGTCGGTCATCAGTCCCATCCCGGAGAAGAAAATACCCATAATGCGATAGGACAGTCGTTTAGCAAAGCGGAATTTGTCGTTGGCACGGTCGAATTTTTCCTGTTCCGAAGCCTCGGCGGTATAGGATTTGGAGACCCGAATCCCGGAAATAGAGGTTTCCAATTCCGCATTTACCCCTGCAACCTCCTGCCGAGACAGCTTAAACGCTCGCATCATTTCCTTGCGGGTCAGAACCGCAAACAAAACCACGAAGGGGATGGCGGAGTAAACGATCAGCGTCAGTCGCCAATCAATCCCGATCATAATAAAGAACGCACCCAGCAAGGATAAGACCGACAGAAAAAGATCCTCGGGTCCGTGATGTGCCAATTCGGAAATATCCTGCAGGTCGTTGGTCACGCGGGACATCAGAGCCCCCGTCTTGTTATCGTCGAAAAAGGAAAAGGGTAACGATTGCATTTTGCGGAACAGATCGCTGCGCATATCCCCTTGCATCCCGACGCCCACCAAGTGCCCCCAATACTGGATAACGAAATTCAGCAGGGCCTTGATCAGATAGATCCCCAGCAGAATCCCGCCCCACAGCAGAATCATTTGCAAATTTTTGTCGGGCACGTAAACGTTGATAATATCCTTTGCAAGATAAGGATAGATCAGGTTGCAGACAGAAACCAGCAATGCGCAAGCCATATCGATGAAAAACATTTTCCGATAGGGTTTGTAGTAAGAAATAAAATTCCGCAGCATCGTCAAGAGACCTTTCTTTCGTTGTATACCTTATTATTATAACATATTTCGACGGATTGTCAAGGCTTTTTGCAAGAAAAAGGCTCCGCTCAACCAGCGGAGCCGTCCCGTCAGACAGCCGTCGAAAAGCGGCTTGCCAAAAGCAGAGAAGCCATACAAAAATACGCCAAAAGCGCCAGCCCATCCACGATGGTGGTGATAAAGGGCGCCGCCATCACTGCGGGGTCCAACCCAAGGCGCTTGGCAAGCAGGGGAAGAATACAGCCCACGGTTTTTGCGATAACCACCGTAACGGCCAAGGAAAGAGCAACGGTCAAGGACACCGCAGCGTCGATCTCTGCCGAGCCCAACAGCCATCGGTCCAAAAGCAGGACCTTCAGAAAGCTGACAACGGCAAGGGTTGCCCCGCTGACTATCGCCACCCGTGTCTCCTTCCACAGAATCTTTCCAACGTCCCGCAGACGGATCTCATCCAAGGAAAGACTTCGAATGACCGATACGGAGGATTGGCTTCCGCAATTTCCCCCCGTCCCCATCAACATCGGGATAAAGGCGGTAAGAATCACCACGGACTGCAGCTTTGCCTCGAATCCCGAAATAATGATCTGGGTAAAGGTGGCAGACAGCATCATAATCAGAAGCCACGGGATGCGGTGTCTCCACGTTTCCAGAACGCCGATCTTCAGATACGGCTTTTCCGTGGGGATGATCGCCGCCATTTTTTGAATATCCTCCGTCGTCTCCTCCAATAAAACATCCATCGCGTCGTCCACGGTCACGATGCCCACAAGTCGCTCCTCCCGATCCACCACGGGAAGGGCGAGAAGGTCGTATTTTTCAAAAAGATTGACGGCGATTTCACGGTCTGTATCCGTGGTAACGGAAAAGGGATGAGGGGTCATCAGGTCGGCGATGGTCTCAAATTCATCCGCCAATAAAAGAGTCCTTGCCGAAACCGTCCCCACAAGCCTGCGCCCCGCGTCAATGACGTAGCAGGTATAGATGGTCTCCTTGTCTACTCCCGTACGTCGAATACGGGCGAAGGCCTCGGAGACGGTCATATCACCGTTCAGCGCCACGTATTCCACCGTCATAATGCTGCCCGCGCTGTCGTCGGCGTAATTCAAAATTTCATTGATCTGCGCCCGCGTCTTCGCATCGGTCACCTTTAAGATGCGGCGCACCACGTTTGCGGGCATTTCTTCGATCAGATCCACGGTATCGTCCAAATACAGCTCGTTCAGAATACTCCGCAACTCTCCGTCGCTGTAATCCCGAATCAACGCCTCCTGCAACTCGGCATCCATCTCCACAAAGACCTCTGCTGCGGCTTGCTTGGGCAGAAGTCGAAACAGCGTGAGAACGTCGCTTTTTCGCCCATCCTCCCGCAATTCCTGCAGAAGCTCGGCAAGGTCCTGGGGCGCAATCTCCCGTTGCACCGATTTCAATTTATCATAGGCTCTTTCATCCAAAAGTCCCAGAATAATTTCTTTCATCACTTCTTCCTCCTTTGATTTGGAGTACAGATCGTCTTTAGGGCGCCCATTCCAAACCGAACGTAGGCCCCATCGCGGGGGCGAGGCAGGGCGCGCTCTTACAGCATCGCTTACAATGCCGCCCGCGAAATCGGAGCGAGGTGCTCGCTTGCATATCGCGCATAATACCGCCTGCGAAAGAGGGGGACGCTTCCGTCATCGCTTACAATGCCGCCCGCGAAAGAGGGGTGCCAATCCCATTATACGCCGTTCGCGGGACACCGTCAATTTTTATGATTTCCTTTGGAGAAAAAAATATTTCACATTTTTGTGAACTCTATTGACAAGGCAACGCTTTTGTTGTATAATATACAAGCGATTCGGACGGTTAGCTCAGCTGGTAGAGCATCTGCTTGACGTGCAGAGGGTCAGGGATTCGAGTTCCTTACCGTCCACCACGAAGCACCCTTTTCAGAAAGGGTGCTTCTTTTTTTGCAAAAAACCCGATCGGCCTGTTCGGGAGAACGGGTCTTTTTCTTTTAATTCTGTGCAGATTGAGAGCGATAGCGCTCCGCTTGGGTGGTAAACAGCTTGTAGTATTTTCCCTTTTGCTCCATTAAGCGGTCGTGATGTCCCATCTCCTCCACGCGTCCGTTTTCTAACACCAAAACCGTATCTGCCACGGTGGCACTGGAAAGACGGTGAGAAACGAAAATGGTGGTCTTTCCTTCCCGCAGGCGGTCGAACTGATGAAAGATCTCCTGCTCCGCCATCGGATCGAGGGAGGCGGTGGGCTCATCGAGGATCAGAACGTCGGAATCCGAATAAAAGGCGCGGGCGATGGCAAGCTTCTGCCACTGACCGATGGAAAGCTCAATTCCGTTCTTTTCAAAGATTCGCATCAGAGGTGTGTTCATTCCTTCGGGGAGACGGTCCACGAAATCCTTGGCAGACGCCTGCTCTACCGCATTTTGCATAAGCTCGGGGTCGGGCTGACGGTGAATATCGCCGAAGCGAACGTTCTCCTCCACCGTTTCCGCGTACTTCCCAAAATCCTGAAAAATAATCCCAAAAATCCGATAAAGGCTCTTCAGGTCATATTCCTTCAGATCCCTTCCGTCCAACAGAATTTGTCCCTCCGTAGGATCGTACAAGCGGGTGAGAAGCTTGATCAGCGTGGTCTTTCCTGCACCGTTCAAACCCACCAAAACCATCGTTTGTCCCGCCTCGATCACAAAATTCAGATCCTTCAATACGTCCCGATCGGTCCCGGGGTAACGGAAGGATACGTGCTTAAATTCCACCCGATGCCCGATGCCACGGGAAAGAGGGGCGGGCTGAGCGGGAGATAACACGGAGGAGGGCTCTTTCAAGAACGCCATCAGATTGTCGATAAAAAGCGTGCCCTCGTAGATGGATCCCGATCGGTTGATCAGCGTTGCTACACAGTTGGAAACCGACAGAATCGCCCCTGTAAACAAGGTGTAATCCCCGATCATAATCTCTCCGACAAACACCTTTTGAGCGATGAGGGCATAAAACGTGAGATTCGTCGCACAAGAAAACAGAGCAATAACGATATGCAGAACGCTTTCCTGCAGAATCAAGCGGCGAAGTCCGTTGTAATACGTACGGAACACGGACAGATAGCGACCGATAAACGTGTCCGCCAGATCAAAGAGGCGTACCTCCTTGACCTTGTCCTTGTCCACCAAAAGCTCGGAGTAGTAATGCATCTGCCGCCGCTCCTTGGAGCGCCAGCGCAGATAGCGGAAATGCTTGTTTCGATACACGTAATTGATGACCGCCGAGGGAATAGAGACCGCAACCACCGTCGGTGCCGACCACCACAGCCCGGGAACCGAAAGCAAGACCGTGAGAAAGCTGATAAATTCAATCACCGTACTAACGATACCGAAGGTTTCCGAGAGCACCTGCAGCGGACGGTGTCCCGCCTCACGATTGGCGTTTTCCATTCGTTCGTAAAAGGATGCGTCGTCGAAGGAGGCCAGATCCAGCCTCTTAGACTTTTCCATAATACGAAGCTTTACCTGCTGGACCACCTTTTCTCCCGCGATTTGATTCAGGGCGCTGCTGACGTTGTTAACAATGCGGAGCAGCAGCTGATAGGAAAAGAAAAAGATCAGCAAATACAAAATCGGAGACGTCCAGAATTGGGAGGCAGGCAAAGCGCCGCTGGAAATGATATTCTGCAGCTCATTGAGGATCTCCTTGGAGATCAACGACCCGAGAATGGGGGTAATTCCTTGAAAAAGAGCGATAAAGGAAAGGAGAAACATAATCCATTTCCCCGACGCCCAAACCAAGGTGACAACGTAGAAAAAGCGGGTGAAAAATCCGCCGAAGACCTCTTTCAGATAACGAAACAGATCCTTAAAATCCTTTGGCGGAGCCACTTTTTTATGCTCGTAGGGCATTCCTCCTCTCGGTGGCATCGTCATTCCTCCTCTCGTGCGTCTCGACGCAATTTACGCAAAATATCGTACATCGTTTTCTTTTCCTCCTCCGATAAGGGGCGGAACAGCTCTTCAGCGCGAAGCTTGATCTCCCGCTTTCTTTCGTCGCGGAACCGTATTCCCGCCTCGGTGATAAATACCCGTATTGCCCGACGGTCTTCCGCGTCGGCAACCCGTTGGATCAAGCCCTTTTCTTCCATTCCTGCCAGAGCCTCGGACAACGATTGTGCCCGAATCCCCACGGCGTCCGCAATCTCCTTTTGCGTTTTCCCCGTTCCTTGCTCCAAACACTCCAGCACGAGGAAATATCCCCGTCGGCAAGGGGGCTTCTTCGCCGTTTCTTCTCCGAGCGGGGGCGGGGAGCTTGATCGATGGTCGTGGATTCGAAGGCGGCGAAATTCCTTCCATAGCGTTACGTCATCCATAACAGCGCGTTCCTTCCAAAAATAATAAGGCACCTTACTATTTTCAGTATACCACAATTTTCCTGCACTGTCAAGATAGTAAGGTGCCTTATTATTTTACTTTTTTATTACAAAAAAAAGACTCCCCCGATCCTTGCCGAGTCAACCAGTGCTCTATCCGCACAAGCTGATTCAGCGTTGGGTCGGGGGAACAATATTCTTGAAAAGAATCCGTCTATATCGACAGGACAACGATTTAGCTCATTGGCTTAGAGGATCGCAATTTTTTTCGATCAGACGGGATGGACGCCATCGGCGCCGTGCACCGAGTCAACGCCGTACTTCTTTGCCTGACGGCTTTGGAAGAACTTCGTGGCAACCTGCTCGAACAGAGCGTAAGACAAAACGTCCTCAGGCTGCTCCTCGTATTGTTTGACCTTTTCCCGCAGGCCTTCCAGCTCGGGATCGATCAGGTCGGCGGGACGACAGGTAATGGGCTGCTCGTCGCCCAAAATCTGCTTCCGGAATTCGGGATCGATCTCCACGGGGGTCTTTCCGTATTCTCCCTTGACCAGGCCGCGGCCTTCCTTGGAAACGTTCTGGTAGCGACCGAAGATCACGTTAAACACCGCTTGAGTTCCCACGATTTGGGAGGTGGGAGTAACGAGGGGCGGATATCCCGCATCAGCACGGACGCGAGGAACCTCCTCCAAGACCGCCTGATACTTATCCTCTTGTCCCATCTGCTTCAGCTGGGAGACCAGGTTGGACAGCATTCCGCCGGGAACCTGATACAAAAGCCCGTTGACGTCAACCCCCATAACCTTGGGATTGAGAAGTCCGCTCTGAAGATATTTTTCCCGCAAGGGTGCAAAGATCTTGGCGGCCTGATTGAGCTTGTTCAAATCAAGCCCCGTATCGTATTCCGTCCCCTGCAACGCAGCGACCATAACCTCGGTGGAAGGCTGGGAGGTACCCATAGACAAGGGAGAAAGGGCGGTGTCGATGATATCCACCCCTGCCTCTACCGCCTTCATCAGAACCATCGAAGCCATACCCGTGGTATAGTGGGTGTGAAGCTCGATGGGGATCTTGACGCTTTCCTTCAGCGCTTTGATCAGCTCGTAGGTGGTATAGGGGACCAAAAGCCCCGCCATATCCTTTACGCAAATGGACGATGCGCCCATCTCCTCCAGCTGCTTTGCGAATTTCACGAAGGATTCGGTGTTGTGCACGGGAGAAAGCGTATAGCTGAACGCAGCCTGAACGTGACCGCCCTCCTTAACCGCTGCCTTTACGGCAGTGTTCAGATTGCGGGGATCGTTGAGGGCGTCGAAAATACGGATGACGTCAATGCCGTTGGCAAGGGATTTCTGAACGAAATATTCCACCACGTCGTCCGAGTAATTGCGATACCCCAACAGATTCTGTCCACGCAGAAGCATCTGAAGCTTGGTATTTTTTACGCGATTGCGAATGGTGCGCAATCTCTGCCAGGGATCCTCGTCCAGAAAACGCAGGCAGGAATCGAAGGTCGCTCCGCCCCAAGCCTCCAAGGCGTTATACCCCACCTGATCGAGAAGATCCAATGCGGGGAGCATTTCATCCATCGTCATACGGGTTGCGACCAAGGATTGGTGCGCGTCCCGCAGAATGGTTTCGGTGATTTTCACTTGACTCATATCTGAATTCCCTTTCTGTTGATTAAGCGCCGAACATATTCAAAAACACGCCGGCGGCGACGGCAGAACCGATGACCCCCGCAACGTTGGGCCCCATAGCGTGCATCAAAAGGAAGTTGCCCGGATCAGCCTGCTGACCTACGGTGTTGGCAACGCGGGCCGCCATAGGAACGGCAGAAACCCCCGCCGCACCAATCAAAGGATTGACCTTTCCTTTGGTAACCACGCACATCACCTTCCCGAACAATACCCCTGCGGCGGTGGCAAGGCAGAAGGCAAACAGTCCCATACCGATGATCAGCAGGGTTTTCAAGCTCAGGAAATTATCCGCCTTTGCAGTAGCGCCTACGGTCAAGCCGAGGAAAATGGTGATAATGTTCATCAGCTCGTTTTGTGCGGTCTTGCTGATGCGATCCACAACGCCGCATTCCTTGGCAAGGTTGCCGAGCATCAGCATCCCAACCAACGGTGCGGAATCGGGAATAATGAGAATAACGACAACGGTAACCACAATGGGGAACAAAATCCGTTCCAATTTGGAAACGGGACGGAGATTGTCCATCCGAATCATTCGTTCCTTTTTGGTGGTCAGCATTTTCATGATGGGGGGTTGGATAATGGGGACCAACGCCATATAGGAATAAGCGGCAACGGCGATGGCACCCAACAGATGGGGAGCTAAGGTCTTCGTGACCAAAATGGCAGTGGGACCGTCTGCGCCGCCGATGATTCCGATGGAAGCGGCCTCAGCGGGGGTAAACCCAAGACAAATGGCAATTAAGAACGTGGCGAAGATTCCCACCTGTGCGGCGGCACCCAAAAGAATACTCTTAGGATTGGCGATCAGCGGGGAAAAGTCGGTCATTGCACCCACGCCCAAAAAGATCAGGGGCGGGTAGATTCCGAACTTGACCCCCAAGTAGAGCCAATCGAACAGTCCGCCGTGAGCAATGATCTCACCCATATTCACTGCCCCACCCTCGAAGAATTCCATATGCATCAATCCCGAGATGGGCAGGTTGGTCAAAAGCATCCCGAAGGCAATGGGGAGCAGGAGCAGGGGCTCAAATTTATGCCGAATGGCGAGATAGATCAAAACGCAGGAAATCCCGATCATAATCAGGTTTTTCCAGCCGCCCGCCTCGAAAAACTGAGCAATCCCCGACCCCGTCGCAAAGTCCCGCAGGACGTTGAAGATTTCAGTCATACGAAAGTTCCTTTCCTAATGCTTTTCTAAAGGTCAGGAAAGAGAAACCAGAAGATCCCCCGTGTTCACGGTGGCACCTTGATTGACGTGAACTGCGGCGATCACGCCGTCACGACTGGCTTTGATGTCATTTTCCATCTTCATTGCTTCCAAAACGCACAGAGTGTCGCCCTTCTTTACGGCGTCGCCGACCTTTACGTTAACCTTCATAATATTGCCGGGCATAGGAGCCTTGACGGGTTCGGCGTCTGCGGGAGCAACCACGGGAGCGGCAGGTGCGGCGGCGGGTGCGGCGGGTGCGGCAGCGGCAACGGGTGCGGCAGAAACAACGGGAGCAGCGACAGGCGCAGGAGCAGCCACGGGAGCGGCAACGGGAGCAGAAGCAACGACGCCGGCTTCCTCCACGAATACTTCATAGGTAGTTCCGTTTACGGTGATGTTGTACTTTTTCATAATAAGGATTCCTCTACTTTCAATTAATATTGTGAATTATGATTTACAGAATACGGCGGAAGGAGCGAATACGGTATCGGGAGGATCCCGCGTCACACCCTTCTTGGGCGGCAACGGCAGCGGAAAGAACTGCAATCAGCTCCTCCTGTGCCATCGCGGTCGCGGCGGCAATGGCTGCCACCATCTCTTCCTGCTTTCCCGAAGAAGCGGGGGCCCCGTTCGATGGAGAAGAAGCAACGGAAACAGGCTCGGAAGCCTTCTTGGATGCGGCAGTCATTTTGGATGCGACAGACTTCGATTTCTTTTTTGCACCGAAAATTGCCTTGAACAGGTAAATGACCAGCATAATCAGAATCAGAACAACGAAAACGATGATGATTCCGATGGCACTTACCGCGAGACTGAACAGGATTTTCTCTACGAGAGGCATCTCGGGAGAAAAGTCCATAATAGACGAGGCAAGCACGTTCATCACAGATCCCCTTCCTGCAAGAAGACGTTCAGGGAGCTGATCAGAAGCTGACGGGTGGTGGAAATTTCAACGATATCATCCACGTATCCCCGTTGAGCGGCCTGCAAGGGAGACGCCATCGTCTCGCCGTAAGAGGCGATCAGCTCGTTGCGGGTCTCGGCGGGAGTGTCGGATTCGGAAATCTGCTTGCTTCCCAAAAATACGGCACCCGTATCGGCGGGGAGGGCAGCGATCTGCGCCGTGGGGTATGCCAAAACCACGTCTGCTCCGGTGTGCTTGGCACCCATCGACAAATATCCCGCACCGTAAGCACGGCCCGTAATGAGGGTGATCTTCACTCCATCCGAATCGGCGTAGGCACAGACGAGACGGGCGGACTCGGAGATATTTGCCCCGACCTCCACCGCGAACCCGTTGGTATCCACCAAAGTGATCACGGGAATATCGTAGTTGTCGCAAAATTCAATAAACTTGGAGGCCTTGTCGCAGGCGGCGGCGTTCAGATCTCCGTTGTCCACGGCGGGATTGTTTGCGATAACACCGCAGGGCGTCCCGTCCAGATGGATCAGGCCCGTGACGATATTTTTCGCATATCCGCCACTGAATTCCACCATTTCACCGCTGTCGGCGATCTGGGCGATGACCGAAGACACGTCGTATCCCTCGGCGGAAATCAGCTCTGCGATTTGGGGGGTCAGACGGTTTGCATCGTCCTCGGGCTCCACTGCTCCGAAGGCGGTGAAGAAGGTCTTGACTGCCTGCGCGGCCTGCTCGTCGGTATCACAAAGAACCGAAGCCAGTCCCGATTGGTAGGCGGATTGTGCATCCCCCGTCTTTTTCCCGAAGCGAGCCTGCACCACGGAGGGAGCCGACAGAAACAGCTCTGCATTGTTCAGCATCACGGTATAATCCGCAAAGGCGGGGAGGAAGGACATCGCGCCGGCGCAAACCCCGTTGACCACGCAAACGTGGGGGATCACTCCCTGCATTTCACTGCAAAGAGAAAGGATCTCTCCGTATCCCGCAAGGGCGTCCACGCCCTCGCCAACGCGCATTCCGCAGGAATCCAAAAACGAAACGACGGGGGCGTCAGCCTTCATCGCCATCGTGATAATGTTCTTGATCTTCCGCGCGTGCATTTCACTGACGGCACCCTTTTCAACGGAGGGATCCTGGGCAAAGGCAAAGACCAAAACGCCGTCCACGGCACCGTACCCCGTCACCACTCCCTCGGAAGCCTCAGCGCAACCGTATTCGGTGGGACGCTGACGGACGAACGCACCCACCTCAACGAAGGTTCCTTCGTCAAAAAGCAGATTCAGCCGTTCTCTCGCGGTGTTTCCCGAAAAAGACGCGGGCTTTTCCTCGATCTCGGCGCGAATGCTTTCGATTTGTGCGAATTTTTCCTGAGCATTCATTACTTATATCCTCCTAAAAGACTTTTGATTTCACAAAAACGGAAATTTGAAAAAACGCAAGTTCTCCAATTTTCTCCATCATATATTATACTACAATACGAATCGTTTTTCAAGTTCGTAAAAACGGAAAAGATTTACAATTTTATGAACATTCGAAAAAGAGAAAAACCACGGGGATTTTTTCTTCTCTTTTTGTGTATTTTGCCGCAAAAAGCCATAAAAAATTCCCTGTTTCCGACCACGGGAGGACGGAAACAGGAACGGAGATCACTTTTTCTTCAAAAACCAATAAATCACCAAAATAGCGACGGCAAGAAGCAGAAGAATGATAAACACCCACATTCCCCAACGGGGTGCCGCTTCCTCCACGTCTTCCACCACGTCACTGATCATCTCCGAGGGAGAAGAAATACTGTTCATTCCGCCGTCGGTATTGGTCGTTCCGTTGCCGCCGTCGGTTCCCGAGGTCCCGCTTCCGTTTCCCTGTGCGGAGTCGGTTACGTTCAGCGCAACGGGTTCACCCTTGGCGTTCACGTGAGAGCCCTGGGTAAATACGGCTTTGCCCGAATCTTTATCCGTGGACGCGTAGCCCTTTTCAAAATTTTGATACCACGTACCGTTTACCTCATACGCATCGGATACGGGACGGCCCATCGTTTTCAGTCCGCCCAGGGATTCCAACTGCTCGTAAAGAGGTCCCCGAAGAACGTAAGAGCCGTAGTCGGGTCCCACGTAAATGGCGGCCTTTTGCTTGTTTGTGTCGGAATATTCCTGAAGATAATAATCATCTTCCCGTGTCACGTAGCCTGCGGGAGCACCCTCGTACATCCACTCCTTGAATTTGTCCGCGGCGCTTTGAAAGGCTTGCTTCAGTTTTCCGTCGTTCAGAAGCCCGCCCTCGGATTCTCCGATCTGATAGTCGGTCTTTTGCGCGGCAAAGGGAACTGCGGCAAAGGCGACGATCAGAAGGGCAAGAATCAATATCTGCATTGTCTTTTTCAAGGCATATCAGCCTCCTTTCAAGGAATATTGTACCCCGCAGGAAAGAATTTGCAACATCCATTTTTTTCCGTCCTTACGGTTTCTTACGCAAAAAAAACCGACGGGATCTCTCCCGTCGGTTTTTGATTACAAATATAAAATTTTATTCCTCGTCGCCAAAGGTTCCCTTCCCGCGCTGGATGACTACGGTGTCTCCCGCCTTGGGATTTTTCACCGCCGTCTTTTTCCGCAAGAGAACGATGCCGCGATACCCCATCTCGTACCCGACCTGGGCGGCAACGCACAAAAGCAGCATACAAACGCAATAGATCACAGAGTGAAGCACGGGATTCTCGCTTGCAAAAATACCGCAGAAATACTGCAGTGCCACCACGAAGATCGCCTTGACCACGGCCCACGCCTGCTGCCAATGGGGGTAAGTGCCCATCACCGAAACGATGTCGTCCACAGCGTTTTTGCACTCCTCAAACGCACCCTTTTGCGCCTCCGTCAGCTCGACATCTGCCGTCAGATAAATTTTCTCCGTCCCGCCTCCCTCAAGGGGTTCCGTAAGGGCGTAAATTTTATTCTGATCGGTCGTGGTACCATCGCACAGAATCGTATATCCGTTGGAGGTTTCGTAGGTAATATGAGTAATCTCACCTTCGGTGTTAAAGGTGATCTCGGAAACGTAGCCCTGCTTGCCCGAAGCCTCCCGCAAAGAACGGTTAAACCCGTCGGTCTCGGAAAGATGGGTGGCCTCTCCCGTGAAATACGCTCGATATTCCGCAGGGACGGGATCGGCAAAGAAATTGGGGACTACGTTGACGATCATCAGCGGCACCGCCACGATCAGGGCACAAACGGCCCCCTTGAAGCGGAATCTCGGCATCTGGCCGATGTTCACCCGATTGACGTCCAGCTCTCCCTCGGTGCGCATCGTGAACCAGAAATAATAGATCAGAGCAACAAAATAAAACACGCCGAACAACGGTCCGAGCCACGTGGGGTTGGTGGAGATCAAAACCACACACATAAACACGAACACGCAGATCATCCCGTAGCGCAAAAACAGATTGAGCGCGTTTTTCCAAAGATTAAGCTTCTTGATCATTGGTTCCCTCCCGCAACGCCCCGTGACGGGGGGATTGCTTTACAAAAAATTCCCGAAGGATCTCACGGGCACAAGTCAAAACCATCGCCAATGCAAGGACGCCTTCCAAATAATGAAAATCCTGCATAGCGTCTCCGCCCGAAAAGGCAGACACGGCGAAGTCAAAAAAGAGGTAGGACAAAAGGTAATTCAGAACGATTCCCCCAAACCCGATCCCCATAAAGACGACGGTTCGGGAAATCCCGCGGCGCAACACGCCAAGGTCGTGACGGTCCTCCAGAGGAAGTGCCAAAAAGCCTTGCAGAAGGATCATCACCGCAAGAACCAAAAGAACCGTCAGAGGCGAAGTGGAATGGGAATAGCCCGTTTGACTCGTCATAAAAAGAAAGGACGAAACGCCGCTGACAGTCAGACTCAGCAGGGAGATCAAGCCAAGTCCTACCGCCACCCAAGAATGCTTGTCCGAGGAGCCGACGCACTGCGCCGCCAAGGCAACGGTACAAATCCCCAACGCGGGAAGCATAATTCCGCCGAGAAGCAATCCGATCACGATTTCGGCAATTCCCACGAGCAACTCGACGATCACGTACCGTTTCAGCAAACGGTCCAAAGCGATCCCTCCTTTCAAAAAAAACGACCTGACCCGTCTCCGAACGTCGGAGACGGGCAACACGGTAAAAAACCGATATCATCTTTATAATACTATAATAAATTCGGAATGTCAAGAAAAAATCTGCGACATTTATGTAAAGATTGTTTCGATCCGTCGCAGGGCGCCCTCGGGGGAATAGACGAAGCGGTCCATATGCGGAGCGGGAACGTAATATCGCAGCGACGGCTCCTGCTCTCCGTCAAAGGCATCGATCAGGCTCAATTTGACCTTCATTTTTTCGGGAATAATATTTTTAATGTACACCGTAGCCTGCTGTCCGGGAACAACCCCCGCCTTACATTCCGCAAGCCCTGCCAAATTGGGCGTCAGCTCCACGAAGATGCCGTACTCCTCTACCGACCGTACGATTCCGCACACCGTCTGCCCCACCTCAAAGAGGGACGCGTTTTCCTCCCACGTTCCCAGAAGCTCCTTGTGGGAAAGGACGAACCGCTTTTTCTCTCGGTCGATCTCCTTGACCACCACCTTGACCGCCTGATCCCGAACGAATCGATCTCGGGGATGGGAAATGCGGGAGACCGAAATATTTTCAATAGAGATCAGTCCCACGATGCCGCATCCGATATCGGCAAACGCACCGAAGGATTCCAAGTGAGTAATGCGGGCGTCCAAAACGTCTCCCGGCTGTACGCGGGAAAGCAATTCCTCCTGCACCTGCTGTTGTGCCGCACGGCGGGAAAGCAACGCCACGGGATCGGAAAGAGTCCCCGGACGAAAGGCCTCAGGCGCATCACAGCAACGGGAGACCTGATCCCGCCGCAAAAGATCGGTAACCTTGAAGCAGACCGATTTGTTCACCCGGGACAGGATGGCGATATCCTTGACCGTTCCCTCCCGAATCCCCAAAGCGGCCTCGCCCCGAGGAATCACGCCTCGCAGATCCCCCAGATCCACCACCAGGTTGTGACTGCTGTCGCAAAGGATGGCCTTCGCCTCCAAAATTTGTCCCGACGCCCGTGCCTTTTCCAACGTCGCCAAGGAATGCTCCGTTTTCCCCACGGCACCCTCGGGCAAAAATTGCTCTTTGTCCATTCCGAACACTTTCCTTTCCGTTCTTTTCTGTTTCACTGTATGCGAAGAGAACGGGCAATATTCCCAAAGGGCGAGAGAAATAAAAATAAAAGCCGAAACAAGAGAACCGTCGGATGATTCTGATTTTTTGCAGTCAAAGTCAATGAATAAGGAGTCTCTGTTCCTTTGGAAAAATCGGTCTGCGGGAAGCAATGCCGCAGACCGACGTTTTTTCGTTTTATTTCCCCATAGAAAAGCGGTGCTTTCCGATGGTCATCTTCACGGGGAGAGAATAGATCCAGCTTGAGGTCGCCGTGGCAGGATTGTAATAGTACAGGCATCCCCCCGTGGGGTCGGCGCCCGCCAATACCTCCCGCGCGGCTCGGTAGGCGGAATCGGCGATGGGCTGATTAAACTGTCCGTCGTCAATCGCGGTGAAGGCGCCCTTTTGATAGATTACCCCCGCCAGCGTGTTCGGGAATTGAGAGGAGCGCACCCGATTCATAACCACCGCACCTACGGCAACCTGTCCCCGATAGGATTCCCCCCGCGCCTCGGCAGAAATGATGCGAGCCAACAGATATACGCTTCCATTATCGGAGGACGTCGTGTGAGACGCGTTGGAAAGAGAAGAAAGCCCCATCGCGGAAAGGGTACGCACCCCGCAGATACCGTCGGCGGTAAGTCCGTTGTTCCGCTGAAATTTCCGAACCGCCGCTTCGGTGGCGGAGCCGTAAATTCCGTCCACAGACCCCGAATAATATCCCCAATTCAACAGTCTCTGCTGCACCTGCCGCACGCCGCTTCCCTGAGATCCCTTCCGCAGCGTCGTAGACGAGCCGCCGATGCCGAGGGCACTTAACGTGGCGCTTCCGCAGATCCCGTCCACCGTCAGTCCCCTTGCGGCCTGAAATTTTCGTACCGCCGTCTGGGTTGCGGAGCCGTAGATTCCATCCACGGAGCCGCTATAGTATCCCTGTCGCTTCAGCGCCGTCTGAATCTGCCGAACCTCCGTGCCCGTAGATCCGAATTGAGAGAGAGATTCCTGAGCCGCGGGGGGCGTCAGCCATACGGCAATCCCCGCAAGAAACACCGCCGTCAGCAGAGCTGCGGACAAAACGACCCAAAATTTTTTATATTTCCTCATTAAAAAGCGTCCTTTCGATAACTTTTTTGTTTTCAGTATTTCCCGAACGGTCCGCAATTATCCCCACAATTTCGGACACCGAAGAAAAAGTTTCAAATTTATGTTTCAATTCCGCAATGCTTTTGTGCTTGTATTATATTATAATTAAACCAAGTATTGTGTACAACCCCCAAAAGGAGACCCCAATGAGACAAGAATTTCTCGCGTTGCGAAAACGGTTATTGGACCAAGAATACGAAACACTCAATCCGCCCCAACGGGAGGCGGTTTACACCTGCGATTGCCCGCTGTTGATCCTTGCGGGCGCGGGAAGCGGAAAGACCACGGTTTTGGTCAACAAATTGGGGTATCTGATCAAATACGGAAACGCATACCACTCCGAAACGGTCCCCGAGGATCTGACGCAAGACGATATGGAGTATCTGAACGGCGCCCTTTCGGATCCCTCCAGACGGGAAGAAGAGCGCTTTCGTCGCCTGTTGGCAGTCGATCCGTTGGATCCGTATCATCTTTTAGCCATCACCTTTACCAACAAGGCCGCGGGAGAAATGCGGGAGCGAATGGAGAAAAAATTCAGCGTAGACGCCCGTGATCTGTGGGCACTGACCTTTCACTCGGTCTGCGTACGGATTCTGCGGCGCTTCGCCGATCACTTGGGATACGAACGGGATTTCACCATTTACGACGACGGTGATTCCAACAAATTGATCGAACGTATTCTGAAGGAGATGGGACTTACCGAGGGATATCCTGCGAAATTCGTACGGTCGGTCATTAACCGCGCAAAGGGAAGCTATCAATCCTGCGAGGATTACCGCAGGACCTTCAACGACACGGAGCATCCGAAGCTGCCCGATCTTTATGAGAAATATCAGTCGTCGCTACGGGAAAGCAACGCGATGGACTTTGACGATCTGATCTTCAACGCCGTCAAACTCCTCACCGAGCACTCGGACGCCGCAGCCGCCGTGAATCGCCGCTTCAAATACGTTTTGGTGGACGAATATCAAGACACCAACCCCCTGCAGTACCGCCTCGTGACCCTGCTTGCAAAGGGCGGAGAAATCTGCGTGGTGGGGGACGACGATCAGAGCATTTATAAATTTGCGGGAGCGGACATCAAGAATATTTTGGCCTTTGAGCATCAGTTCCCCGATGCAAGGGTCATTCGCCTGGAGCAGAATTACCGCTCCACCAACACCATTCTCACCGCGGCAAACGAGGTGATCTCCCATAATAAGAACCGCAAGGGAAAGACCCTGTGGTCAAACAACGGACAGGGGAACAAGATCCATTATCGGGAATTGAACAACCAACACGAGGAGGGCTCCTACGTAGCCCGCTCCGTTCTGGGAAGAATGGGGGCGGACAAGTCCCTGCACTATCGGGACTTCTGCGTCTTATACCGCACCCACGCCCAAAGTAACGCCATCGAATCGGCGTTGCGGGGAAACGGGATTCCCTATCGGGTCTACGGAGGGCTTGCCTTCTATAAGCGCAAGGAAGTTCAGGACCTTTTGGCATATCTGAACTTTATCCATAATCCCAAGGATCGCATTCGCCTTGCCCGCATTATCAACGAGCCCAAGCGGGGCATCGGGGACACCTCCGTGGAACGTCTGATCGCCATCGCCCAACGGGAGGGCATATCCCCCTACGAGGTGATGCAACACGCCTCCCGTTATCCCGAGCTTCAGCGGGCTGCGGGAAGACTGCAGGAATTTGCCGTGCTGATCGGAGAACTGCGGGAAGCGGCGGATCTTATGCCTCTGCCCGAATTTTTCAAATATCTGGTGGCACGAATCGAGTATAAGCAATGGCTAACCTCTTCCTTTGACCTGCCCGAGGCCCAGACCCGATTCGAAAACGTGGCCGAATTGCTCAACGCCATTACCGAGTTTGCCCAAACCGCCGAGGACGGTCACGCCACGCTGGGAGATTATTTGGAGCAGACGGCGCTGGTCAGTGCGGTAGACGCCCTCAACCCCGAGGACGACACCGTGGTATTGATGACGATGCACTGTGCCAAGGGATTGGAATTTGACACGGTATTTATTACGGGCTTTGAGGAGGAGATTTTCCCCTCTGCCCGCTCGGTCGGAGAAGACGGAGGGCTGGAGGAGGAGCGTCGCCTCTGCTACGTCGCCATTACCCGCGCGAAACGGGAATTGCATATTCTCTCCACCCGCAGCCGAATGATCTTCGGAAGACCGATCGAATGCATCGTTTCCCGCTTTTTGGACGAGATTCCCGACGACTGTATGGAGAAAAAGATCCCCACTCCCAAGGAATCCTGCCACCGTCCGGTCAAGAGCCTGAACGACCGCCCGTTCCTGAAGAATATCGGCATCGGCGGCACCTCCATCGGCGGAACGGGAGGCTTCGGAGCAAAGGGAAGCGGAAGATCTGCAGCCCCCTCCCCGTCTGCAAGCAAGACAAGCTACGCCGTAGGAATGCGGATCCGACACAAGGTGTTCGGAGAGGGGACCGTCACCGCCGTCACCCCGATGGCATCGGACTGTATGCTTTCCGTATCCTTCGACGCCGTAGGAGAAAAAAAGCTTATGACCAATTACGTAAAATTGGAAATTTTATAAGGAGTGATGACTATGCCCGTCACCTTGCTCACGGTTCTGTGTGCTCTGTCGGCTCTTTGCGCCGCCGCGGGGCTGATCCTTTCGTTGGTGGTGCTGTCCCGCACCAAGCGGCAGGACATTTCCGACGATCTTGCCCGCCAACGCAACGAGCTGAACGCCCGTATGGATTCAATGCAAAACACGGTATCCGCCTCCCTTTCCGCGGGATTGAACGCGGGGAATACCGCACAAATGAACGCCATCACCAAATTTTCACAGGAGACCCAAGCCACCCTGAACACCTTTTCCGCCCGCATTGACCGCATGAACGACACCACCGAAAAGCGTCTCGCGGCCATTCAGGAGGAAAACCGAAAAAAATTGGACGAAATGCAGGGCGTGGTCAACGAAAAGCTGGAAACGGCCCTGGAAAAGCGGGTCACGGAGTCCTTTAAGCTGGTCAACGAACGGTTAGAGCTGGTCTCAAAGGGCTTGACCGAAATGCAGGGATTGGCAAACGGTGTGGGAGACCTGAAAAAAATCCTGACCAACGTGAAAACCCGCGGAATCTTCGGCGAAATTCAGCTGTCCCGCATCTTGGAACAGATTTTGACTCCCGATCAATACGACGAGAACGTGGCCACAGTCCCCGGCTCTGCGGAACGGGTAGAATTTGCCGTCCGCCTCCCCGGAAAGGATTCCGACGGAAGTGTGGTCTATCTGCCCATCGACTCGAAATTTCCGATGGACCGCTACGAGCAGCTGGAGGCCGCTGCAGAAAGCGGAGATCCCATTCTTTTGGAGACCGCCCGAAAGGCCCTTGCCGCATTTTTGAAGATGAGCGCCAAGGACATTCACGACAAATACGTGTGCCCCCCGCACACCACCGATTTCGGGATTCTGTTTTTGCCCACCGAGGGGTTATACGCAGAGGTGGTCCGTATGACCGATCTGACCGAAGCGCTGATGCGGGATTATTCCATCAACGTAGCAGGCCCGTCCACTCTTGCGGCTCTGCTGAACAGCCTGCAGATGGGCTTCCGTACCCTTGCCATTGAAAAGAGGACCAACGACGTATGGAACGTTTTGGCCGCGGTGAAAACCGAATTCGGAACCTTCGAAACCGTGCTGGAGAACGTAAAAAAGCGTTTGGAGGGTGCGGGAAACGATCTGGAAAAATTGGTAGGAACCCGTACCCGTGCCATTCGCAGAAAGTTGCGGGACGTGGAGACCCTGCCCGCCGACAAGGCACAGAATCTGTTATCCGACGTCGGATTCGACACGGAAGAATAAAGGGGAATTCACTTGATTTATATGGATAACGCCGCAACGACCCGCGTGTTCGACGAAGCGGCAAAACAGGCACTGTATTCGATGACCGACGCCTACGGGAATCCCGAATCCCGCCACGGATTCGGCTTTTCGGCGGAGCGTACCGTCTCCCGGGCTCGCAAAGCCCTTGCCCACGCAGCAGGGGTTTCGGAGGAAGAAATTTACTTCACTTCCTCCGCCACCGTCGCCAGCAATACGGCCATTCGGGGAGCAGTCGCCTCAAAGCGAGGCGGAAGAATCATCTCCACCGCCTTTGAGCATCCCGCGGTGGAAGAGGTCTTGCAGGATCTGGAAAAGACCTTCGAGGTGGTCCGCCTTAAGCCCGTCCAAGGAAATATCACCGTCGATGCCTTCCGCGAGGCTCTCTCTCGGGACACCGTCCTTGTCACCTGTATGCAGGTCAACAACGAAACGGGGGCAATCACGCCTCTGCGGGAGATGGCGGCTCTCTTAAAGCGAAGCGGAATCGAGGCTCCCTTTCATTCCGACGCAGTACAAGGATTTTTGAAAGAGGATTTTCGTTACTCCCTCATTGATATGGCGTCCTTCGCAGGACATAAGGTCCACGGCCCGAAGGGCGTCGGAGCACTGTATTTGCGCAAGGGTCTGCGGATCAAGCCCGTGATTCTGGGGGGTGGACAGGAAAAAAATCTCTTTTCGGGAACCCACAACGTCCCCGCCGTCGCAGGCTGGGGCGTTGCCTGCAGAATAATGGAGGAGCAAAAAAACCAAGCCCGTGAAAAAATTCAAAGAATCAACACAAAAATGCGCAAGGGCATTTTGGACCTGGGAGGCGAAATCAACTCTCCCTCGGATGCCTCGCCCTACGTGATCAACGCCGCATTTCGGGGATATTTAGGGGAAAACATTCTCAACTATCTCTCGGAACGGGAGATCTACATCTCCACGGGCTCCGCTTGCTCGTCCAAAAAGCCCTCTCGGGTAATGGCGGCGATAGGGAAAGAGGACTTAAGCCGATTTGCGCTGCGCTTTTCCTTCTCCTCAGACAACACCGAACAAGAGGCAGGCGCAGTACTGCAAGCACTTTCCGATGCCCTTCGGGAAATTTCCCCAATCCGCTGACCGCGCTTGCAAGGACCTGCTTGCGAGGCCTTTTTTGCGAGGACCTGCTTGCGAGGACCTTCTTACGAGACTCTGAGTTTTTCCCGATTGCAAAAAGTAGTTTTAATGCTCCGAAATTTTCCCTAATTGCAAAAGTGGTTTCAATGCTCTGAAAATTTCCCGAATCCGAGGAAAGGATGTTACTATGTACGAAGAAGTGATACTGTTAAAGCTGGGCGAAGTGGTTCTGAAAGGATTGAATCGCCGCAGATTGGAAGACCTGTTGGTCAAAAACGTAAAAACCGCCCTGCGGGGATGCGGAAAAACGACCGTTTGGGAGAGTCAATCCACGATTTTCGTGGAATTTGAAGACGATGATCCCGAGATCGATCACGCCCAGGTCGCTCTGAAGCGGGTCTTCGGGATTATGAATCTGACGCGTGCTTATCGGGGAAGCTACGATTGGGAAACGCTGAAAAAGCAGACCGCGCAGTACGTGGCGCCTGCCCTGATGCGGGCAAGAACCTTTAAAGTCGATGCCCGACGCTCGGATAAAAAATATCCGCTGAAGACCCCGGAGATCTGTATGCTGATGGGTGAATATCTGCTGAATGAGTTTCCCCACCTCACCGTAGACGTTCATAACCCCGACGTGGTGGTTTCCGTAGAAATTCGGGACGGCAACGCCTACGTTCACACCAATCCCGAAAAGGCCGCAGGGGGATTGCCTGCAGGCACGGGCGGGCACGGAATGCTGATGCTCTCGGGGGGAATTGACAGCCCCGCCGCGGGATACGTTATGGCAAAACGGGGATTGAAAATCTCCGCCGTCCACTTTGAATCTCCCCCCTACACCAGCGAACGGGCCAAGGAAAAGGTTTTGACGCTGGCAAAGAAGCTGAGCGTCTACACAGGGCCCATCGATCTTTGGATCGTTCCCTTTACCGAAATCCAGGAAGCCATTCGGGACACCTGTAAAGAAGACCTGTTCACGGTGATTATGCGTCGGGTGATGTTGAAAATCGCCTGCAGCCTTGCAAAAGAGAAGAATGCCCGCTGCATCATTACGGGGGAAAGCCTGGGGCAGGTGGCGTCACAAACGCTGGGCGCCGTTCAATGCACCGACAACGCCGCAGACCTCCCCGTTTTCCGCCCCTTTATCGGGACGGACAAGCAGGAGATCGTGGACATTGCGAGAGCCATCGACACCTTTGAAACCTCCATTTTGCCCTATGAGGATTGCTGCACCGTCTTCACGCCGAAGCATCCCAAGACCAATCCGTATCTGGAGGAGGTCTTAGAGGAGGAGGCAAAGCTGAACCTGACCGAGCTGACGCAAGCCCTGACCCCCGAGCGTCTGCGAATCACTCCTTGGGATTAAATAAAAAAGACAGAGAACGGATTCGTTCTCTGTCTTTTTTTGTACTATCAACCGTCTTTCAGATCACGGACGGAATGTTGCGGGGCTGCGGGCATCTCCAAATAGGAGAACAGGTCTTCCGTATTGTCGGTGACGAAAAACAGGTCCATACAGCTTTCTCGAAGGAACTGCTGCTCGATTGCCTTGCGCATAAACAGAAGCATTTCGTCGTAATACCCGTTAATATTGTAAATGGCGATGGGCTTTTGATGGCGGCACAGCTGTTTGAGGGTAAGGATTTCAAAGAACTCCTCAAAGGTTCCGATTCCGCCCGGAACAACGATAAAGCCGTCGGCGTTTTCCTCCATAATCCGCTTCCGCTCCCGCATCGTTTCGGGGAACACCAATTCATCACAAAAATCACAAATCGCCTCTACGTTTTCATCGTCGAAAAAGCGGGGAATCACGCCAAAGATCTTTCCGCCCTTTGCGCGGACTCCTCGGGCAGCAGCACCCATCAAGCCGTTTCCACCGCCTCCAAAGACCAGAGAATGACCGCGGGAAACCATCAGCTCTCCCAAGGCCTCCACCGTTTCGATATATTTTGGGTCAATGGTAGGGGATGCGGCACCGTATACACAAAGTCTCATAAAATCCTCCTTCAAACTCAATCTTTCCACTTTTCGGTCAGCTCACGGATCTGGGACGTAAGCCGTGCGTTTTCCTTGTTGGGTCTTCCCCGACGGGATTTTACCAGACGCAACAGCTTTTCTGCCTCGGATACCAATTCGTTAAACAACAGATCTGCGCGGGAATTCCCTTTATACAATTGCACGCGGTCCACGGATTTTCCTTCCGTAAACACCGTCATCGTCCCTGTTTTCAGATCGTATTCCGTTCCACTGTAGGGGGCATCGGCGGAATATCCAAGCTCCTCCAGGCACGCACGGAACGCCTCACAGGCTCCGTCGTCTCCGTGGTTAACGAAGACCTTGACGGGCTTTTTGTAAAATCCCGAAAGCCACGCCAGCAATCCGTCCCGATCGGCGTGACCGCTGGTTCCCTGCAGAGATGCGATCTTCGCACAAACGGAAATATCTTCTCCGAACAGCGTAACGCATCGTTCCCCTTGCAGTAATCGACGGCCCAACGATCCCTCCGCCTGATATCCCACGAAAAGGATCAGACAGTTTTTCTTCCACAGGTTGTGCTTCAGATGGTGGCGGACCCGTCCCGCCTCACACATTCCGCTGGCAGATAAAATAACCTTTGGATTGGGGTCAAAATTGATTTTTTTCGATTCCTCCGCCGACACCGTCATCCGAATATCGTCAAACCAAATGGGATTGACCCCCTGATTCAACAGCGACAGCGTCTCTTCGTCAAAGCAAACGGGATTGCATTGCAGGAAAATGGCCGTAGCCTCCGCCGCCAAGGGACTGTCCACGTATACGGGGAACTTATCGTGACCGCGGACCAATCCTCTTTGCTTGATCTCCCGTAAGGCGTAAAGGATCTCCTGGGTCCGCCCGATGGCAAAGGAAGGAATGATCACGTTCCCACCCCGATCGAAGGCCCATTGCAGATGCTCCGCCAACCGAAGAACCACGTCTCCTCCCCGCTTCTCGTGGAGACGGTCTCCGTAAGTAGATTCCAAAACCAGATAATCGGTCTCTTCCACCCTTTGAGGGTCGCGGATGATCCGTTGATCGGTATTTCCCACGTCTCCGCTGAATACGATCTTCTTTTGAACCTCGCCCTCGGTCAACCACAATTCTATGCAAGCGGACCCCAAAAGATGACCGATGTCGGTAAACCGAAGCGCAATCCCCTCGGCAGGGAAAATCATTTCCCCGTAATTGCAACGGCGGAACAGAGAAATTGCGCCCTCCGCATCCGCAAGATCGTATACGGGCTCTACCGCGGGATCCCCCGCACGCAGGGCACGCTTCGTTCTCCATTGTGCCTCGGATTGCTGAATATATGCAGAATCCCGCAGCATTACGTTGCAAAGATCACAGGTTACGTCCGTGGCGTAAATCGTCCCTCGGAATCCGTCCTTATAAAGCTTCGGAATCATCCCAGAGTGGTCAATGTGGGCGTGGGTAAGAAACACGGCGTCAAGGCTCTGGGCCGTAACGGGCAAAGCGATATTTTGAAAAACGTCCTTCCCCTGCTCCATTCCGCAGTCCACCAAATAAGAACGGCCGTTCACCTCCAGGAGCGTACAGCTTCCCGTCACCTCGTGCGTCGCACCGATAAATTGAATTTTCACAGAACCACCTCCGAAGGAAGATAAAAGCGCTCGTTTCCGAGGATAAGCCTCGTACACGAAGTCTCCTCTTTCTTTCATTATAGCACAAAACCGTACTTCAAACAACCCCGAAAAGCAAAAAAATTTTCACAAAAAATGCACAAATGTATCGTCGCCCCTCACCGAGAAGATCGCGTTTTTGCAAATGGGAAGGACAACCGGGAAAACCGAGCACTGCGCGTTATCGCTTTTTATATCAAAAAAGAGGCATCCTGCTTTGTTGCAGAATGCCTCAGTTTTATGGGTGTCTTACTTAAAATAACGGTTGAGGAATCCCTCAAATGCCTTGCCGTGCCGAGCCTCGTCGCGGGCCATTTCGTGGACGGTGTCGTGGATGGCGTCGAGGTTGGCTGCCTTTGCGCGCTTGGCAAGATCAAATTTGCCTGCGGTAGCACCGTTTTCGGCTTCGACTCTCATTTCCAGATTCTTTTTGGTGGAATCGGTGATGCATTCTCCCAAAAGCTCGGCAAATTTTGCGGCGTGCTCTGCTTCCTCATAAGCGGCCTTTTCCCAATACAGACCAATTTCGGGATATCCCTCACGGAATGCAACCCGTGCCATAGCAAGATACATCCCGACTTCGGTGCATTCGCCGTTGAAGTTTGCCCGCAGATCCATCATAATGTCCTCGGATGCACCCTGTGCAACGCCGACTACGTGCTCGGCTGCCCAAGTCATTTCTCCGCCCTGCTCCGTGAATTTGGAAGCGGGAACCTTGCATTGGGGGCAAAATTCGGGAGCAGAATCTCCCTCGTGGATATAACCGCATACGCTGCAAACAAATTTTTTCATCATCAAATACCTCCGTAGTTTAATGTTTAAACTCATTTTTAGGAATGATTCTTAATCCTTGGCTCTATTATATCAAAATTTATGCACCTTGTCAAGGGGATATTTGTGAACTAATTGTAAAATCTGATTTTCTCTCCCCATTCGACCGAATCCGAAACGGAAAAGGGCTACAATGGGGATGAGGTGAAACCAATGATAACGTATGAAACGAAGGAACGGCTTCTGACGGTGGAAATTGCGGGAGAAATCGATCACCACACGGCAGCGGGGCTGCGAGCCGAAATTGACGAAGTGATCAAAAAATATTCTCCCCTATGCTTGACGCTGGACTTTTCACAAGTAAATTTTTGCGACAGCAGCGGCATTGCCCTGGTCTTGGGTCGGTATCGGCTGATGAAATCCCTGGGCGGCGACGTGGAGCTGACGGGACTTGCGGAAAACGTCAGCCACATTTTTGAAATGGCGGATCTGAAAAAAATCGTCACCATCCGCTGAATTTTGGAATAAATTTCCAAAAAACGGAAATACTGAATCGGGAAAGGATGATATTATAATATGAAAGAATTGAATCAGATGACGCTGGTCTTTGATGCCCGCTCGGTCAACGAGGGCTTTGCCCGTGTTACGGCGGCGGCGTTTTTGTCCCAGCTGGACCCCACCCTGCAGGAGATCGCAGAAATCAAGACCATCGTATCGGAGGCGGTAACCAATTGCATCGTACACGGATACGGAGACAAGCCCGGAACGGTGCGGTTGAAGGTACAAATCTTCGAGGGGAGACGCATCCGCATTACCGTTCGGGATCGGGGGAAAGGAATTGCCGACATTCCCCAAGCAATGACCCCTTGCTTTACTACGGGCAATGAGGACCGTGCGGGGATGGGATTCTCCATTATGCAGGGATTCAGCGACCGTATTCGCGTCCGTTCCTGCCCCGAGAGAGGGACCACTGTAGTTATGGACAAGTACATAGGCGGCCGCGATGAGCGAAAAGTCCATTGAAGCACCCACCGTAAGCGAGGATTGTCCCTCCCAAGCCGAGGCTCGTCTGATCCAACAGCACGCCCGATTGGTCACCTCCCTTGCGGGACGGTTTTTGGCAAGCGGGCAGGAGTTTGACGATCTGTACCAAGTGGGAATGATGGGGCTTTTGCGGGCGATCCGAAATTTTGACGAAGCGCGGGGCGTTTGCTTTTCCACCTACGCCGTACCCGTTATTTTAGGAGAGATTCGACGCTTTTTGCGGGACGACGGATCCGTAAAGGTCAGCCGAACCATCAAAGAAAATTACCTTCGCATTCGCCGTGCGGAGGACCGATTATCCCAACGCACGGGAGCATCGCCCACGCTGTCGGAGCTGTGCGCCGAAACGGGCTTGGCACGGGAGGAAATCCTACAAGCGATGGAGGGAACCGCCCGTCCGATCTCCTTGGAGGCTCCCGTAGGCGAGGAGGGGAATTTGTCCTTGGCAGACACGGTTCCCGAACGGGAATCCATTGACCGCATCGATCTGTTGGCACTAAAGGAGGGAATTTCCCGCCTTCCCCCCACCGAACGACAGATCATCACCCTGCGGTATTTTTATTCCCGCACCCAGCAACAGACCGCCGATGCGTTGGGAATGACGCAGGTTCAAATCTCCCGAAAGGAAAAAAAGATCCTGCAAGCCCTGCGGGCAGGCTTCGACGGAGGTTAAAAGCTCCGCCCCCTGCGGGCAGGCTTCGACGGAGGTTAAAAGCTCCGCCCCCTGCGGGCAGGCTTCGACGGAGGCTAAAAGCCCCTGCACCCTGCGGGCAGGCCTCGACGGAGGATAAAAGCCCCTGCACCCTGCGGGCAAGCTTCGACGGAGGATAAAAGCTCCTGCACCCTGCGGGCAGGTCTCGACGAATTAAAGCTCCATAAAAAAAGCGCCGATTTTTTCGGCGCAAAGAAAAATTTTCCATACATAGAACCGTCCGATGGGCACAAACTATGGTCGGTGATACGAATGGATAAGAAGCTAAATTCTTCGGCGCAGTCAAACGAGACGCGCAACCGTGTTGATCCCATTTCGTTAGCCCGTTCCTTCCGAAAAACCCGTGATGACGGAATTCGGTCCGACGTGGACGGCAGCTACACCGGCGTTACGCGAGAAGGGGACACCCCGATCCAGGACGTCGACGATTTGTAAAAACGAAGAATGACAGAAAAGAGACGGCAATCGGAAACGAAGGTCGGCTCTTTCTGTTTTTATTTTTGAAAAAACTCAGTCATAGATTCTTCCGCATAGCGGTCGGCAAGGGAGCGGATCTCTGCCTCGTCGGAAGCAAAGCAAGGCTCGGAAACGGCATAGACCGTCATCCCCAAGGATTTTGCGGTTTTGATGCTGTACAAGGCGTCCTCCACCATAATACAGTTTTCGGGCTTTGTGCCCAACAAGGAAAGGCAGCGCAGGTAGGTTTCCTTGTGCCCCTTATTGGTTCCCCAATCTCCCGCGGAAAAAACGCCGTCGAAATACGAATCAATGCCAAGGCAGGAAAGCCCCAGACGAACGGAGGATTCCCGCGTAGCGGAAAAGACCGCCATAGGGATCCCCTTTCCTTTTACGTATTCCAAAAACTCCAAGACACCCTTTTTCAACCGCATTTCGGTACGGTAAAACAAGTCGATATATTCCATCGTCTCGTCGAAGGTGGGGCAGTCTTGGTCGGAAATCCCGTACTTTTTCTTCAGATACTCCCAATCGGGCAGTGCGGCGGTTTTACATTTTTCAAAATCCGCATCGTCCACGGGATAGCCTCGTTCCTTGAGGATCAAGGGATTGAGCATCGTCCAATATCCTTGAGAATCGGCAAGGGTACCGTCAAAATCAAAAATAACGTGCGTGATTCCGTTCATTACTCGTCGCCAACCAATCTTTCGTATTCCTCAAGAATCCCGAACAATTCCTCTCCCGAACGGGAGGCGAAGATTCGATTCTTGTATTTTGCATTATCCCGCAGTCCCTTCATACACCAGACCACCTGTTTTTTTGCCTCGGCGGCGGCCAGGACCTCGGGCTTATATTCAAACATTTTTTCCGCGATTCTCCGCCCCATCTGCAGCCGCTGCGCAGGCGTGGGAATCTGATATTCTCCCGTGGAGAGATACTGCTTTATTTGAGAAAATAAAAACGGATTTCCCAAGGCACCCCGCGCAACCATCACGTGGTCGCATCCCGTGGTCTCAAACAGTCTTGCTCCGTCTTCGGGAGTAAACACGTCTCCATTCCCGATCACGGGGATTGACACGGCGTTTTTTACCCGTCCGATGGCGGACCAATCCGCCTTCCCCGCATACATCTGGGAGCGAGTGCGGGCGTGAAGACAAACGGCGGAGGCGCCTGCGGACTCGCACATGCGGGCAAAGTCAACCGAAACGTCCACCTCAAAGCCCAAGCGGAATTTTACCGTTAAGGGGGTGTCTCCCGCCGCAGCCACGGCGGCACGAATGACCCCTTCGGCCTTGGGGAGATCCTTCATCAAGGCGCTTCCGTCTCCGTTTTTCACGATTTTCGGGACGGGACACCCCATATTCAGATCGATCCACGCGGGCCGATAGGTCAGGGCGTGGGTTACGGCATAGGCGACGATCTCCGCCTCCGAACCGAACAGCTGGATCCCGCAGGGGCTTTCCTTTTCCCCAAAAAAGAGAAGGTCTGCGGTTTTTTTATCTTTATACCATATGCCCTTTGCACTGACCATCTCGGTACAGACACCGTCGGCACCGTATTCTCTGCAAATTTCACGGAACACTCGGTCGGTCACTCCCGCCAAGGGAGCGAGAAGGATCTTTCCCGACTGTTTGAAATCCATAGAAAGCTCTCCTGTATTTTTCGTCCTCCCATTGTACCACATCCCACCAAAAAAGTCAAGACGGCATCGGCAACGTGAGGAACAAGTCCCAATCCTTGGTGCATACCGCCCGCAGACTGCCGTCGGACAGGGGCACGGTCACCGCCGTGTCGGGAAGGCACCGCCCTGATGCCACCGCCGCCGCCACCGCGGCACACACGTCGTTGCCCTGAACGGAACAGCTTCCGTCCCGATGCCACGCCCGAAGATGAAGCTGCTTTTCTGCGCGAACGTAAGCGAACAGGATTTCCACCCCTTGGGGGAACAAATTCAGAGCCGAGATCTCCCGTCCCCATTCCAGCACGCGACAATCTCCCACCGTATCCAAAAAGATCACCCCGTAAGGAGATTGGAATTGCAACGCGGTCAGCCGCACCGACGCTCCGTTCGCCAAAGGAATCACGTCGTTGATTAAGGGCTTTTCAAAGCGCAACGGAATCTTTTGCGGGGAAAAATCCGCCTTTCCGATCCCCGCAGTAACGGCGGTAACCCGATCGGAGCAGGTGGAAACGAGAACCAAATGCTCTTCCCCATCGGCCTTAGTCATCACCGTCACAGGACATTCTCGAATCCCTTGCTCCCACAAATATTTCCCCGCACAGCACAAGACCTCGGCGGAGGGAACAATCTCCCCCGAGGGGCAGTATGCACGCAAAGCATATCTTCCGTCGCAGGCCGTCACACCCGCAGAGATCCCCGAATACCCCGACGGGCGCCCCCCAAACAGAATCTCCCCCGTGCAGGCACGAATCAAAGTTTGTTGTCCTGTCATCATCAAGCATCGCTCCTTTCCTGATACAATATATCAGCGCGACGGTAAAAAAAAGACCTCCCCCAAGGAAGGTCTTAAAATATTCAAATTTCAGGGAGCGATCGATTCCCTCAAGGAAGGCTTTAGAATATTCAGATTTCAGGGAGCGATCAATTCCCTCAAGGAAGGCTTCGGAACGTTCAGGTTTCAGACAGCAACGCAATTTCCTCGGGGGTCAGCTCTCGATATTGCCCCGCGGCGAGCAGGGGATCGAGAGGCAGGCCTCCCACGGAGCAACGGTGCAACGCCGTGACACGATTAGACACCGCGGCAAGCATCCGCTTGACCTGATGGTATTTCCCCTCCCGAAGCACGATTCGGCAAGAGGCGTCTCCCGTTTTCGTCACTTGACAGGGCTGCGTTTTTTCTCCGTTTTCCAGTGTGATCCCACCCTCCAAGGTCAAGCAATCGGTGTCGGACAGCGGACGGGCGAGGGTAACGGCGTATTCCTTGGGCGCGTGATGCTTGGGAGACATCAGACGGTGGTCGAAATCCCCATCGTCGGTCAGAAGCAGAAGACCCGTAGTATCCTTGTCCAACCGCCCAACGCAAAACAGACGCTTTCGGTATTTTTCGGGAAACAGCCGCAGCACGCTTTCCTCCGTATCCTCCGTAGTACAAACGGTTCCTGCAGGCTTGTGGAGCATAAAATACAAATGCTCCCGAAGATCTAGCGTCTCTCCTGCAAGACAAACCGTATTGTCTCGGGTTACGGGGGTATCCGCCTTTTTCACTACGGCGCCGTCCACGGTCACAAAGCCCTTGCGCACCGCATCCCGACATTCTTTTCGCCCCTTCCCCGTTGCCATAGCACAAGCCGCATCCAGACGCATTCCGATCCTCCGTCCTTTCTCCTCGGTACTTTCTTCTATTTTATCACATCCGAGGGAAAATGTAAAGAGAATTTCGTACAAAAATCGAAATATTTCGGAAATGTCTTGATATTTTATTTTATTTATAGTATAATAAGAGACGAACGGGTCTTGCGTGACTTTGCCTTGTGAACCATGTCAGGCAGGAAACTGAGCAGCATTAAGCAATCGGCGAAGTGCACAGCAAGTAACCCGTTCTCTTTTTTTAGAACACCAAACGATTTCCCCTCGGAGGCTGCTTTATGTATTACGCGTTGTATCGAAAATATCGCCCCTTGTCCTTCGGGGACGTTTTGGGACAGCAGGCGATCACTGAAACCCTGCAGCGACAGGTGGCGACGGGACAGATCTCCCACGCATACCTGTTCACGGGCACGCGGGGGACGGGAAAAACCACCTGTGCAAAGATTTTGGCACGGGCGGTAAACTGCCTGAATCCCAAGGATGGGAATCCTTGCAACGAATGCTCGGTCTGTAAAGGACTTTTAGAGGGTACGCTGTACGATGTAGAGGAAATCGACGCCGCCTCCAACAACGGTGTGGAAAACATCCGTCAGATTCGGGAGGAAGTGGTTTACACACCTACGGCAGCGAAATACAAGGTATACATCATCGACGAGGTCCATATGCTCTCCACAGGAGCGTTCAACGCACTGCTCAAAACCCTGGAAGAGCCGCCCGCTCACGCCATTTTTATTTTGGCAACCACCGAGATCCACAAGGTCCCCGCGACCATTCTTTCCCGCTGTCAGCGATTTGACTTTTTGCGGCTTGCCAAGAAAACGCTGGTAGAGCAATTTCGCGACGTACTGAAAAAAGAGGGAAAATCTTTGGACGAAAACGCCCTGGACCTCATTGCCGAATTGGCAGACGGATCCTCTCGGGACGGACTTTCCATCTTGGATAAGGTCATTGATCTGAACAGTCGCGAAGAGGTGGAAAGCGTTTTGGGCGTGATTCCAAAAAAACGAATCTTCGACCTTTTGACCGCCGCCGCCGACGGAGACACGGACACGATGTACCGCGCGGTGGAGGATCTTTATAACGCTTCTGCGGATATGGGGCGGCTCTGTACCGACCTGATGCACACGATGAAGGACGTGATGATCTTCCGTTCTGCAAAGAATCCCGCGGCGCTTCTGGAAAAAAGCGAGGCGGACCTCCGCGCCCTGGAGCAGATCGCCGCCCGATTCGCCCCTGAACGGATCTTGTATTCCCTGCGGATCCTTCAGGAAACGGTGGCAATGCTGCCCCGCAGTCTGGACAAGCGTTCCGACACGGAGGTCTGTATGCTCCGTCTTGCCCGCCCCGATCTGCAGCCCGATCCAAAGGATTTGGCGGCACGGCTGGCAACGGTGGAACAGCAGCTGCGGGAACTGAAGAAAAACAGCGTCGTCCCCGCCGTATCAATCCCTGAGGGAACAGACCTTGACGCCCGTTCGAAAGCGATCCCGCAAGCCATCCCCGAAACCATCCCCGAAAAGCTGACCCCCGCGCCTTCTGCAAGCGGAACCGGGAACTCGGCCAGCGGAGTCGTACCTTCGGCCAGCGGAGTCGTACCCTCGGCCAGCGGAACGGCACATTCGGGAAGCGAAGTTGTGCCCTCGGCCAACGGAACGGCACATTCGGGAAGCGAAGTTGTGCCCTCGGCAAGCGAAGTCACTTCCCGTGAAAAGCCCGAAAAGACACAACGGAAGGCTCCGCCCGTCTTTGACGATCCCTTCGCAAACCCCTCCGTCTCTTCCTCGGGAACCTATCACGAGCCTGTCGATGAAGCGCCCGGCCGGCCTACACAAAAGAGAACTCCCCCGCGGGAGATTCCCCCGAGAACCGAATCTGCAGACGAGACCTTCGTTGAGGGATGGCAGCCTCTTGACGCGTGGAAGGACATTGCCCACACCGTCAGCCGACAGAATCGAATCCTCGGATTTCTGCTGAAAAAGGCCCCTGCGGTCTACCAAGGACGCACCATTTTGGTCATTGCGGAAAACGACGAGGATTACCGCGAAATCAAGAGCCAAGAATCGCTGCAGCTGATCCTTGCGGCTTTAGAGGAAAACCGAAAAGAGGGGTATACCGTACGAATCGAAAACTGCCCTACCGATAAATACATCCCCCACGCCACGATAAATTATTTGCAAAAAGAAAATCTTTTTGATTTCGGAGACGACGAAAAGATTCCCGAATACGATGATTAAGGAGAACTACCGATGAAAGTCCGCATTCCCAAACAAAACACCCAAGCAGAAATGATGAAGCAACTGCAGGAATTTCAAGCCAATTCCGCAAAAATGGAGGAAGAGCTCAACGAGCGGGAATATGACGTTGCCGCAGGCGGCGGCGCCGTGAAGGTAAAGATCAAGGGAACGAAAGAGATTCTTGAGATCAAGATCGACTCCGATCTTCTGGACGATGCAAAGCAAGAGCCCGAAATGCTGGAAGATCTTTTGATCACCGCCGTGAATCAAGCCATTGAGACGGTGGAAAAAACCAATGCGGAAGAAATGGGAAAACTGACCGCAGGCTTGAATCTTCCCAACATCCCGGGATTTTGATATGACGTATCGCTTTAATTCTCTGGAAGAATTGACCGAGCATTTTCGGGCACTCCCCGGCATTGGGGGGAAATCCGCACAGCGCTTGGCATTTCACGTGCTCAATATGCCCGAACGGGATGCAAAGGCCTTTGCCGAAGCCATCCTGCGGGCCAAGGAATCGGTGCGGTACTGCAGTGATTGTCAAAACCTGACCGAGAACGAGCTTTGTCCCATTTGCACCGATCCCGCTCGGGACCGAAGCACCGTCTGCGTGGTGCAATCTCCCGCAGACCTGATGGCAGTGGAAAAGACCCACGGGTACAAGGGACTTTATCACGTGCTTCACGGTGCCATTTCTCCGATGGACGGCATCGGTCCTGCCGATCTGAAGATCAAGGAATTGCTGACTCGGGTGGCAGAACAGCCCATCCGCGAGGTCATCCTTGCCACCGACCCCACGGTAGAGGGAGACGCCACGGCAATTTACCTTTCCAAGCTGCTTAAGCCGATGAATCTGAAGGTCTCCCGCCTTGCCTTCGGCCTCCCCGTGGGAGGAGATTTGGAATATGCCGACGAACTGACTCTGGCACAGGCCATCGAAAATCGGAGGGAGCTGTAAACGATGCTGAAAAACGACCGTCCCATCTCCCCGTCTCAAGCACGGCAATATTCCCCCCTTACCTTGGCGTATTTGGGGGATGGCGTATACGAGCTTTTGGTTCGGGAAACTTTAGTATTACAGGAAAACCGTCCCAACGGACAGTTGCACCGTGAAGCGCTGAACTTCGTTTCCGCCGCGGCACAAAGCGACGGCTTGGAAGAAATTTTTCCGTTATTAACGGAGGACGAGCTTGCCATCTTCAAGCGGGGACGAAATTCCGACGCGGTGGGACACCGCAACTCCGACGTGATCCAATACAAACGGGCAACGGGATTGGAAACCTTGTTCGGTTATCTATATCTGATCGGAGCCACCGACCGCTTGGAGGAGCTGTTTCAAGCTCTTTATCAAGCCCTTCGCAAATAATCACCCTCCCGACATAGACCCCTACGTCGGGATTTTTTTAAGGAGGGGAAAATGAAACGGAAAATCGATCTCAAATCCATTGCGCTGGACGTCCTGTTTGCCTTGGTGGGAAGCGTTATCTACGCCGCCGCAGTACGGATGTTCATTGATCCGAATCACATTTCCGTGGGAGGTCTTACGGGCGAGGGATCGGTGCTGAATTATCTTTGGCACTTCCCCATCGGTCTTTCGGTTTTGGTGATGAATATCCCTCTGTTTCTGCTCTCGTGGAAAAAGCTGGGAAAAGAATTTTTCTTCAAAACGATGTTTGCCACAGTGGTCGTTTCCGTAGTCCTGGACGTGGCGGCATTTTTTCCTTCGTTTACGGAAAACAAGCTTCTTGCCGCCATCGCGGGAGGCGTTCTGACGGGAACGGGGCTGGGAATTATCTTCAGCCGCGGTATGGCGACGGGAGGAACCGACCTTTTGGCAAAGATCATCAAGGGATGGTTTCGGGGTGCAAGCTACGGAAAGGTCATCCTCTTTGCAGACGCATTCGTCCTGATTTTTTCCGCAATTATCTATCGGGATCCCTGGTCGATTCTCTATTCCGCCATCACCGTTTGGCTGTCGTCCACCATCATCGACACCATCTTAAACGGAATGGAACGTGCAAAAAGCGTCAGCATTATCACCGATAAAAAGCAGGCGGTTCTGGACGGAATCCTCAAGAACGTCAACCGGGGAGCCACGGTGTGGGACGCCCAAGGAGGATACACCGAGCAGGGACGGACGGTAATTTTGGTGGTGGTTCGCAGTTACGAACTATTCCACCTCAAGCAAACCGTAAAAACCGCCGACCCCAACGCCTTTCTCATCGTCTCCGACGCCACGGAGGTCTTTGGCAACGGCTTTCGCCCCCACGAGGGAAACAAATAAATAAAAAAAACGCGGTGCAGCTTTCACAAAAGCCGCACCGCATCTTTATTCTTCAATTTTTCCCCAAAAGACCCTCACGGCGCAGGTTCCAATTCTCCCGGGACGGTTCAGATTGCAGTTCTTCGGTCGTCCTCCTCCACGAGGATCAGGATGTCCTCCTCCACCTTGGTGTTTGCATTGACAAAGACCAAAACGCGGGTTTCCGTGTCGTCGCGGACGGTGAATTGCCAGCAGACGTCCTCGCTTCCATCCCCGCGGGGAACGGACACCATATCGGCGGATTGAACCGTCAGGTCGTGGCGGAGCACCTGCAAGGCCTCCTCCCGCGAAACCACGGTGGAAAGATTTCGGTCGGGATCGTGGGCAAAGAGATATTCCACAGCATTCAGCGCCATAATCTCTCCGTTATCCAGAGCGAGGGTAATCGTAATACGGTCGGAATAAATGAGAATCCCCTCCTGTCGCAGGGCGTACACCGCCGTCAGAGTATTTTCCGACGCCGCCCAGCTGACAGGCTCCATATATTCGTATCCCAATTCCGCCAAGCCTTCACCTCCAAAGGTCAGGGCATCCTCCACCGACAGCTTGCTTTCGGACACGTCCCGCAGATTGCTGAATCCGTACAGTAGCCCGCCCTGCTCCGTTACGGCAACCACCCGATCCCCGTTGCGGTATTCCCGAAAGGCAAAGGGCGAGTCAAAGCGGCTTTCCTCTGTTAGATCTTCTTGATTGACCGAAAGATATTTTGCGGAAAGCGCTTTCAGATCGTCTTTCCCGATCTCCTTCAAGGTGTTGAGCCAATCGGAGGTTCTCGATTCCCGCCAAGCGGAATGCTCGCCGCGGTAGGTCAAGGGCTTGTCCGACGAAAAAATATCCTCCAACGATTCAAATTCCGTTTTGTCCTCGCCCTCCTCAGAGGGAAGAAGCAGCTGCTGCATTGCTTGATAATCGTGATTTTCATCGGAAATCTTTTCCGACATCATCAAAATTTCGTCTGCCAGCTGACGGGAACGCAATGCCAGGGTCTTCAGAGAATTTTCCTCCGATTCACTCAAGGATTCCCCCCGAAGACGCTTGCGTGCCATCTCCAGCGTATACTCCCCCACCTGATTCAAGAAGGTTTCGGTTCCCTGCAGACGAAGCTCGTAAAGAGGCAGAGCCTCCAACGCCGTGCGCGCCGCTCCTGCCTCGGAAAAGACCTGTGCCGCCCAAGAAACGGTCTGATAATTCCCCGAGGAATACAGTCCCTTTTGCAGGTCGATCTCCAGATCGTTCAAAGCCGTTGCCAATTCCGAAACCGATTGTCTCCATCCCGCCGCGACCTCCGATTCGTATCGGGACCGTTGATTTTTCCGCATCACGTCCATTGCGATCAAGCCTGCGCAAAGGCCAACCACGGTCAACCCTGCCAGCACCGAAAAGACGACGAGCGTGGTTTTCTTTATTTTTACATACATTGAAAATACCCTTCCTTTTTCTTGATACTGCTGTCTTTTTTGCTTTTATCATCCCCTCGGATCAGAAAAATATACCAATGTCACGATTCTTCTGCAAAAATGCCCTTGCATTTTTCAAAAAAATATGGTATTATTATAACGTATAACTATATTTAAGGAGTATCCCTATGAAAAAACGTATTCTTCTCTGGATCATTCCTCTTGCGGTCTTGGTCGTTGCGGCGGCAATCGTCGTCGGGATCCTTTTGCTTTCGAACCGTATGCCCACCGTAGACAACGAGTATTTGTATTCGTTGGAGGGAACGTGGGACGGAGCCCGCGACTTTTCCGAGAACCGCGCCGCCGTCAAAAAGGACGGGAAATGGGGATATATTGATATCAACGGAAACGTGATCGTGGAACCCCAATACGACGCCGCATATTCCTTCTCCGAGGGGTTAGCCGCAGTACAAAACGGGGGGAAATGGGGATACGTTGACAGAAAGGGACAGCTGGTCATTCCCTTTACGCTGGACTCTGCCGCAGCATTTTCCAACGGTCTTGCGGTCTTCTCCGAGGGATACTATTACGGATATATCAACCCGAAAGGGGAAAAGGTCATTCCCGCCGCTTACGACGAAGCATCGTCCTTTAAGGACGGCGTTGCCTGCGTAAAGAAGGGAAACCGTTACGGCTTTATTGATAAAACGGGAACCGCAATCACCCAATTCATTTACGGCGGAAATGCATCTCCCAGCGAGGGACTGATCCCCGTGTTCTACGGCGATTCCACCAAGGGAATCAACACGGGATATATCGACTTTACGGGAAGACAGATCCTGCCCTTCTCGTGGTATGACGCAAAGCCCTTTTCCGAGGGGCTTGCCGCCGCGTGCAAGGAATACACGACGCCTTACGGATATATTGATAATACGGGGGCATACGTGATCGAGCCCGCGTGGGACGGCGCAGAGGACTTTTCCTGCGGCTGTGCGGTAGTGGAAAAGGATCGCCTTTACACCTATATCAACAAAAGCGGTGAGCGGATCACCGAAAAGACCTACCAAAAGGCCTACTCCTTCACGATGTCTGAGGTTGCGCGGGTGGGAATCCCCAACGGCTCGGAATGGTCCTTCGGATATATTGACACCACGGGCAAGGAGATCATCGCACCCCAATACCCCGACGCAAGAGACTTCCAAATTGGCTTTGCCGCCGTCAGTAACGGAAAAAAATGGGGCTTTATCAATCGGGAGGGTACCGCCATTTCAGGAATGAAATGGACCGACGTGGGAGACTTTACCGAGGACGGCATCGCCCTTGTAAAATCGGGGGATACGTATGGATTTATTAAGCTGAAATAAGCCGAGAGGAGACCGACCTATGAAAATCGTAGTACTTGCAGGGGGATATTCCCCCGAACGGGACGTTTCCCTTTCTTCGGGAAGCCTGATTGCAAATTCGTTGATGCGTTCGGGACACAGCGTACTGCTGGTCGACGCTTTTTTGGGCCTTGAGATTCCGCAGAACGAAGAGCTTGATTCGATGTTCCGTCGGGCAGGAGATGAGGAATATTCCTATCGCATCGAGCAAATCGCTCCTGATATGGAGGAATTGAAAAAGAAAGCGTATCACGGCTCCTTGGTAGGCAAAAACGTGTTAACGCTGTGCCATCACGCCGATCTCGTTTTTATGGCGCTCCACGGCGCGATGGGAGAAAACGGACAGATGCAGGCGATTCTGGAGACCGAAAACATCCGTTTCACAGGCTCGACCCACGTGGGCTGCGTGCTTGCGATGGATAAAGACATCACCAAAAAGCTTCTGAAAACGGAGGGCATCCCCACCGCCGATTGGATCACGTTGGATCTGAAGCAAGACCGCCTTCCCTCATCGGTCGCTCTGCCCTGCGTGGTCAAACCCTGCTCCTGCGGCTCCAGCGTGGGCATTTCCATCGTACATACGGAGGAGGAGCTGAAGCAAGCGTTGGAGGAAGCGAAAAAATACGAAGATCTGATTTTGATCGAGAAAAAGATTTCGGGTCGGGAATTTTCCGTGGGCGTCCTGGACGGAACAGCGTTGCCTCCCATTGAAATCATTCCCAAAACGGGATTTTACGACTACAAAAACAAATATCAGGCAGGAGCGACGGAGGAGATCTGTCCCGCGTCCCTGACCGAGGCGGAACTGGAACAGGTCCAAGCCTTGGCGGAACGGGTGGCACGGGTATTGCGCCTCGGATGCTATTGCCGAATCGACTTTATTCTGGAGCAGAACCAAGGAATTTTCTACTGCCTTGAGGCAAACACGCTCCCCGGAATGACACCCAGCAGTCTTCTGCCTCAAGAAGCTGCCGCCGCAGGGATCGGATACGATGCGCTGTGCCAGCGGATCGTAGATCTGGCACTCCCTGCAGGAACCGTATAACGAACGAATCAAAGGAAGGAGAGGGCGTGCGGAATGTTTGTAAGCCTTCGCTACCCTGACGGAAAAGAATATCCCGAAATCCCCTTATCCCACGGCGGAATTTTGGACGGCATTGAAGCAATCGCCGAGCTGCCCCAAGCCCGCCGAGATGCTCTGGTACAGCTTTTGACTCACGCCTGCCCCGATCCCGCGGTGCTGACCTATCGGGCAGAGCTGGCGGAGGAATTGGTAAAATCTCCGAAATTAGCGGAAATTTTTCGGGATCTTTCAGAATTGAGATCCATTCAAAAGCAGGTCTGTCCCTCGGGGGAAACGGTGGAGATCCACCATCTGCTGACCGTCACCGCCTTTCAGGATTTCTCACGGCAGTTTGACCGCTTTTGCGACTCTCTTTCGTCCTATGTCCCCGAAAGTGCCGCGGCAAAGCGTTGCTTTCTTTGTTGCCGCAATTACGGAGAAAGCTTTGAATACAAAGAATTAAAGGTCAAGGCCGCCGAGGTGATCCGTGCCCTTGGATTTTCCTACGGATTTACCCTTGCGGTGGGAAATCCCACCGACGGGGAGCCCACCGTCCGTCTTCGGAAGGAATCCGACGAGGCAGAGGGCGTCCGCCGCTTCGCCGATCGGGTCCTTGCCGAATTCGGCGTCTCCCGTTCCGAGGAGAAACCTCCCTGCCAACGGCCGTATACGGATATTGAAATCGCCGTACTGACGGGCATTATTCGCAAGGATCCGAGGCTTGCCCGCCGCTTGGAGGATTTTACCGAATCCTTCGCCGCCGCGGGAACGGAGGAGATCCTTCGCCTCGGAAACGAAGCCCTTGCCTTCGTTGCGGCAAACGAGATCTATACCCGAGGACAAAGTGCGGGATACTCCCTTTGCCGTCCCGTCTTCCGAAATACGGGTTTTTATTCCGAAATCACGGAGCTTTGCTACACCTCCCAATCGGGAGACGTGCAACGGCAGGATTTCAGCACCTCTCCCCTGAATCACCTCACCGTCGTTTGCGGTCCCGACGCCGAAGCTTACTTAAACGCCGTCGGATTTGCTCACCTTGCCGCCTCTGCGGGAGGATTGGTCTTCGCACGGGAAGCGCAGATTGCCCCCGTCACCCTGCTGGAACGGGACCAAAAGGAACGGCTTTCCACCGAGCATCTCACCGAGGACAGTCTCTGTCTTTGCGGGCATATGTTTGACGCGATGCTTCCCCGACAAGAAGATGCGGCAGTCACCGAGGTGTTGCTGCGCCTGGCGGAGCAGAACACCCGAAGTGTCGTTCGCATCTGCAGTAAAAGTAACCTTTCGGTCCTGGAGAAAAAGGTCTACGGGAACCTGCTCCCCTCTTGCACCCTGCTGCAGGTCGGAACCGACCGCACCTTAGAAGAATTATTACAACGCCACAGATTGACCGAAGAAAAGGAGGCAGACGTATGAAAGACCTCCGCCCCCGCTTCAGCTTGTTGTTCGCAGACCCGGACAAGCCCACGCAATCGGTGTATTCCGAAGAGACGCTGGCGTTTCTGGAACCCCTTCCCGTAGGGGAGGAAGATCACGCCGTGCTGCTGAAAATTTTGAGTCTGCGCACTTCCCGAAAGGACATCGCGTTCCGAAAGGAGATCACCGAGGATTTTCTCCGATCTCCTGCTCTTTTCGACAAATACGAGGACATTTGCCGCAAGTGGGAGGGATTGTACGAAACGGCAAAACGGGAACGGGATCTACCCCCCGACGCCGATTACGAACAAGCCCTTGAGGCACTCAAGGTGAATACCGTCAGCCTTATGGAGCATTTGAGCTTTTTGCGTCGTAGTGCCGACGAAACGGCGCGGCTCACTCCCGATTCCGGCGGGCTTTTTGCCCTATCGGAGTTTTTGCGTCAGCACGGGGAATCCGAATCAGTCAAAAAACTGACCCAAGAGATCGGAAACTACCCGTTATTAAAGTCTGAAAAAGCGAAAGCGGTATTGCAGATCCACACCGACGCTGTGGGTGCCGCCGCTGCCGCCGATCTTCGGTATCTGGGCAACGATGACGGAAAATTTTTGAAAAAGCATCCCCCCCGTCGGGAGGATTTTTCCGCAGATCTGCCCAAGGATCGGGCTTTGGAGCTGACCACCCAAGCGATCTTCCGTCTTTCAGACACCTTCCGTGCCTTGACCAACCAGATCCGCACTGCGTTTCTCCCCCTGAAGGAGGGATTGGTATTCTATCGCTTTGCCCTCTCGATCTGTGAATGGGCGGGGACAAAGGGTTTTGAATGGCTGTTTCCCTCCCCTCTGGCAACGCAGAGCCCCGCAGGAAAATCCATACGGGATCTGCGGGAGATGATGGGGCCTGCCCTTTCTCCCGTCACCTTGACCTCCCGACCGTTGGAAGCCTACGCAGGAGAATGGGGAACGGAAATTTTGAAGATTATTGCCCGCACCCAGATTTTTGCCGCCGCGGGCCTTCCCATCGTCGCCGCAGACGCAGTTTTCTGCCCCGATCAGACGGTCGTGGTATACGATTCCAAGGGAAAAACGATGGAGCAAGAGGTTGCCGCCTTGGCAGAAATCTTCCATCATACCAAGAAAAACGATATGATTCTTCTCAATCACCCCCTGATCACCGTGGGCAACGCTCCTGCAAGGGAGATTACGGAGCATCTGCTTTCCACCTTTTTGAAAAAGGGTGCCTGCGTTCGCATCGCCGCAAATTGGCCCACCGAGGAGCTTTTATAAAACAATCCTTCTCCCTCCAAACCTATACCACTGCAAATTGGTCCACCGAGGAGCTTTTATGAAACGATCATTTCCCCTCCAAACCCGCATCGCCGCCTTCGGAGCGGCAGGGCTGACCCTGCTCTGCGCATTGTTCGCCCTGATCATCGTCCTGACCGCATCCCATCCCGACCCTCAAGCTACCCCCTCCACCCCACTCAATCCTCTTGATGGAGCAAAGGACGGGGTTTCTATGCTGCTGCGGGCAGATCAATCCAACGACGAATACTTTGCCGCAAATTATTTCCCCACCCTGAACGGGGCAAAGGGGGACGGGGTTTCCAACGACACCAAGCCCTTGAAGGAAAGCCTGCAACGGGCGGCGGAAACGGGCGGAACGGTGTATCTTCCCCAAGGGATCTACCGTATCACCGAGCCGCTGACCCTTTCGAAAGGAGTTACCCTGCGGGGGGACTTCTCTCCACCCAACGCTAAAATTTCCGACGGCGGAAAAACGATCCTTTTGGTTGCGAACACCAAGGACCTTCAGAAGACGCCGTTGATCACACTGGAAAGCGGTGCCGCCCTGGAGGGGATCACCGTTTATTACGAAGAGCAGGACCCCGAGAAAATCATACAATACCCCGCAACGGTCTACGGGACGGGGTCGGTCGTGCTTCGACAGATTACCCTGCTCAATCCCTATCACGGGATCTGCATCACGGGAAGCGGGCGGGCGGAGCTGAGATCCCTTTGGATGTCGCCCTTGGATTACGGGATCCTCGTGACCGACAACGACAGCACCGTAATCATCGAGGACTGTCAGATCTCCCCCACCTATTGGCTGAACTACGCTCCCTCGGTCTTCTCCGACGGAAAGGGATACCCTGCGCTGACCCGATATTTGCACGAAAAGATGCACGGCATCCTTCTGGAAAACGTCAACGACGTAACACTGAACCGCGTTTTTGCGGAAGACGCCGCGGTGGGAGTTCTGTACAACGTCCCCCCACAGCAAAGCGGGATCCTTCTGACCAAGGAATTGACTGTCTCGTCTACCGATCGGCCCGTATATATTCAATCTCTGCCTCAAACGGGAATCTGCTTTGCCGATTCCACCCTGCGTCCCGACAACGATGCGGGAGCAAATACCGTGGAGATCGCAAAGGAGGCAAATGCCCCCGTGCTTTTTTCGGGCTGCACCTTTGCAGGACTTCCCAAAACGGTGATCAAGGCGGAGAATCACTCCTTCGTATCCTTTTACCATTGTAATTTCGGCACGTGGTGGAACGTCTGCTTCGATATGGCGGAGGACACCTTCCTCGCCCTTTCTCCCACCTTTAAGACGGAAAACGAAAAGGCAACGCTGGGAAAAAACGCTTTTGGACTTCTCTACCGTGCGCCCTCCATTGAAGAATCCTCAAAGCTTCTGTTTTCCATTCCCGAGCAAGACGCGAAAACCATAGAAAACACCGTGATTTCCTCGTTGAAGGAACCCCCTCGGACCTTTGCCAACGGACCCGTCATCCACGCAGGAGATTACGGTGCGTCGCCGCAATCGGAGGACAACTCCCCCGCCCTGCAGGCGGCCTTTGCCGCCGCGGAAAAGGAAAAGGGAACGGTCTTTTTGCCTGAAGGAATCTATAAATTCAAATCGGTCCTTTCCGTTCCCGAATCGGTGCGATTTATCGGCGTGGGCAGCGAGAACGATTACCGCACCGTGTTGAGCTTTGAACTGACACAAAACACCTCCGCAGCCTTTGTGGAGCTGAAGGAAAACGCATCCCTGGAGGATCTGGAAATCCGTCAAGGAGCACTCCCCTCGGGCTCCGACGACGTCTACGCCGTGGAATCCAACGCTTCCAACGTACGCATCAGCGGAGTTTCGGTCACCGCAAGCCGCGCAATTCGTTTTCTTGCGGGAGAAACCGGAGTAATCGAGCGTCTTACGGTCAACGCCACCCGACAAGGCATTACCCTGCAGAACGTAAAAAATCTGACACTGCGCAACGTTACCGTATCCGACCCCATCGCCTCCCGCGGTGCCGTGGGAATCACGATGGAAAATGCTGTGCTCACCGCTTCGGGGCTTTGGGCAAGCAATCTGAAAACGGCGATCGAGTTGACAGGCTCCACCGACCTTTCCGCAACTCTCGTCACCCTGAAGGGAACGACGGAGGGAATCAACGCAAATCATACGGGAAAGGTCCAAATCACCGCATCGGGCTTCTCCCCGTCGGATCACGGAGAATCCACCGTCTTTTTCTCAGGAACCGAAACGATGACAGGCACTACAACCCTGCAAGGCTGGGTCCTTACGGGGACCTCCCGGATCGGGAATCTGATCTGCGCACGGGCGGGTGCCGTAGAATTACGGGCAGGCATCATCTCCTCCCCCTACGAAACCACGGTTGCCGCGGAAGGAAACGGAAAAATCTCGGTGTACGGCTGCATCTGGAACACCTCCCCCGTATACCACGCCACCGCCAACGGCGGCTCGGTCACCCTGGAGGCAAACCTGCTGAAATCCGAAAAAACCTTTGCAGGAATCGAGGGTAATTATATGCTCACCGCCACGGGAGAAGAAAGCGGAACAATCGAAGACGGAATCAACGTGATCCAGCACACCTACGTATACGTGGAATCGGAGGACGCAGGACAGTCCCCCTCCCCCGAAAAGAACGGAATCAAAAAGCGAGAGGCAACGCTGCGTACCCTAAAGGACAGTTTTGATGGATATGTTAAACTGACAGGCTAATAACATTATTTACATTCCGATCATTTTATGGTATAATTCAAATTGGATATAAAACTAATCGACAAACTTGAATTTGACGAAGGGAGGATATGCTATGACTTTTGAGTTGTTTCAAAAACTAATGTCCTTTGATACAAAAGGCCGTTCCTGTATTGAAATACTATTTTTAGTAAAAGAAAACGATAAGTTCAATTTTTGTTGGATGGGTAAAATGCCAGATAGGAAAACGAAGAAAGATGTTTTTTGGTATGGCCTTACACCTGATGGGAAAAATGCATACGATTATCTAACTTTTGAAGAATTTTCATCTGCCAATGTTTTTGATGGTAAATCCCTTCTGGAAATTTGGGATAACATTGTGATTGAGGAAATCAATGGCTGTGACCCTATGGAAATGGTAGATATATATTTATCGAGAAAAGGTTGCTTGCTCGCACCACAATAATAGTAAAAACTATTAAGCAAATTCCAATTTGTAGAGAAAACACCATAAAATAGAAGCCACGTCTCAAACGAGTCGTGGCTTTTTGTGTGCCCTGAAAGTCTATCTGTTTTTCCTGACAAGCACTGCATTTGTGGACACAAATGCAGAATACGGCATACCTCTTTCGAGATAT
>JAGAOB010000046.1 GCA_017623895.1 Clostridia bacterium | reverse complement strand
TGCTGACCAATCATTACGTGAGCAATTACGTGGAGGGCGAGGACTACGAAGCCTTTGCCCGCGCTTATCTGGAGGAATTTGATGGGGCAAAGCAGTACGGAGATTCCGTGGGCTTTCGGGTCTTTTTCGGCGTAGAGGTAACGGCGGAATGGAACAAGGCGGTGCATTTGCTGGTGTACGGCGTTCCCACGTGCTTCGTTTCCGACCATCCGCGGATGTGTCTGTATTCCTTGGAGGAGCTGTATTGCACCGTTCACGAATACGGGGGGATCTTGGTGCAGGCCCACCCCTACCGCAAGCAGGATCGGCTGTGCGATCTGAACTTTTTGGACGGCGTGGAGATCTCCTGCCATCCCCACCTCCATTACGGGGGTAGCTTTGCCTCTGAAATGAAGCAGATCGCCGCGAAAAACGGAAAGCTTCTCACCTGCGGCGGCGACTACCACGCCGACGTGAAATACCGTCCTCAATGCGGAGTGTTCGTTCCCAAAGAGATCTCCCACGGCGTTGCGCTGAAGGATTGGCTGATCTCTCAACCCCGTCTGACGCTTCGGGTCCACGAGCCCGCGGGCGAATGGTATGATCTGACCTATCAAAGATAATTCTTGATTCCACGGAGGAGATCCTATGTCCCTTTTCGGCGCGATTCATCACTTCAATACCATCACCAAGCACCGCCACAAGGTGATTTCCCATTGCTTTCGGGCAGGAATCCCTTGGCGGGGGCTGATGCACGACCTGTCCAAATATACCCCCACGGAGTTTTGGGAGGGCGCCAATCATTGGACGGGGATCCGATCTCCTAACGAAAAGGCACGGGAGGAGAACGGCTATTCCTTGGCTTGGCTTCATCATCAGGGGCGGAACCGACATCACTTTGAATATTGGTTCGATTACAGCCCCGCCGCCCGTCGGCGCGTGCCCATCAAGATGCCCTTGGTGTTCGTGCTGGAAATGTTTTGCGACCGCGTAGCGGCAAGCAAGATCTATCAAGGGAAGCGCTATACCGACCGCCACCCGTTGGACTATTTTCTGCGAAGCAAAGCCACCCGCGTCATTCACCCCGAAACCTCGGACCTGCTGGAATCCTGGCTTGTGATGCTTGCGGAAAAGGGAGAAAAAGAAACCTTTTCCTACCTGCGCAATCTCCGAAAAAGTCACTCGAAATATTAAATTTTCCCTGCGTAATTTCCGGAAAAAATCACCCGAAATATTAACTTTTTTGCTCGCAAAATCTTTGAAATTGAACTTTTGCTTTCAAAACTTAAAAAACATCCCGGATATTGAAAAGAGGGCTTATTTATGAACGTTGAAACATTGCTGGACCTGATTCATTGCACCCCCACTCCGTGGCACGCCGCGGAGAACGTGAAAGGTATTCTTTGCAAGCGGGGCTTTTCTCCTCTGGCGTCCTGTGATCTCGACCCCGTGGGGGGAGGAGATTGGTTTACTCTGCGCAACGGGACGGGGTTGATCGCCTTTCGTATTCCCGACGTCCTGGACCCTTCCTGCGCATCCTTTCGCATATCTGCGGTGCACGGGGATTCTCCCTGCTGGCGTGTAAAACCCAACGGAATGCTCAAGGGTGCGGTGACGCGCCTGAACACGGAGCGCTACGGCGGAGGCATTGATTCCACGTGGATGGACGTGCCCTTGGGGTTGGCAGGCCGAGTGATGGTCCGCACCGAGACGGGACTTGCGGCGCGGTTGGTGTATCTGGATCGCCCCGTAGCGGTGATTCCCAACACCGCACCCCATCTGCGCTCGATGAACGAGGGACTGAAGCTGGATCCAAAATGCGACTTAATTCCTCTGTTCGGGGATTCCGAGGCGGAACTGTCGTTGGTTTTGGCCGAAGAGCTTGCAATTTCTCCGTCGCAGATCGCGGGCTGGGATCTGTCCTTGGTGTGCTGTGATAAGGGTTTTACCTTTGGGCCGAAGGGAGAGTTCGTTACCTCTCCCCGCTTGGACGATCTGGAATGTGTATATACCTGCCTGGACGGCTTTCTGTCCGCGAAGGCGCCCGAAAACGTGATTTCCGTTTTTGCTTTGTTTGACAACGAGGAAACGGGGTCTCTGTCCTTTGCGGGGGCGGCGGGAACGCTGCTGCGGGACACCCTTGCCCGAATCCTCCCCGACGAGCAGAAGCGACAGTCGGCGCTGGCACGGTCGTTCTTCGTTTCTGCGGACAATGCTCACGCCTTGCATCCCAATCATCCCGAATTGTACGACGGACAAAACGCCCCCGTGATGAACGGCGGCGTGGTGATCAAATACAACGCCTCCCAGCGGTATATGTCCGACGGATTTTCGGGGGCGGTTTTTGCCGAGATCTGTAAGCGGGCTCAAATCCCCGTTCAGGTTTTTGCCAACCGTTCCGATCTGCGGGGCGGCAGTACCCTGGGAAGCCTCAGTGAGGCGCAGGTCCCCGTACGGGGCGTGGACATCGGGGCGGCACAGCTGGCGATGCATTCCGCACGGGAAACGGCGGGAAGTCGGGACGTGGAATATCTGTCCCGTGCGATGACCGCATTTTATGAAGCGAATTTTACGCTGTCCGACGACGGCATCCAATGGAATTAAGAGGAGGAAAATCCAATGAACAAAGCAATGCTGAAAAAATACGCCCGTCTGATCGTTCGTGTGGGCGCCAACGTCCAGCGGGGAAACCGCGTGGTGGTTTACGCCGACGTGGAACAGGCGGATCTTGCCACGGAGGTGGTGCGGGATGCCTACCGTTGCGGGGCCTCCCACGTTGCCGTGGAGTGGAGCCACGATGAAATCACGCGGATGCATTACACCCACCGTATGACCGACGTGATGACCGAAATTCCCCGTTGGGAAAAGGAAAAGGTCAAGGATATGGCACAGCGCCTGCCCTGCCGTATTTACATTGAATCCTCGGACCCCGATCTGCTTCGGGGCATCAGCCAGGAAAAGATCCGCGCCGTTCATTCCGCACGGGCAAAGGCGTTCAAGCCCTATCGGGACCAGATGGACAACCGCCACGCGTGGACCATTGCCGCCGCTCCCTCCAAGGCCTGGGCAAAAAAGATCTTCCCCGACCTGACCGCAGGCAAGGCCGTGGAAAAGCTGTGGGACGCCATTCTCAAATCGGTCCACGTTTCTGCCCACACCGACCCCGTGGAGGAATGGCAGAAGATCAACGACGCCTTTCGGGCCAAGTGTGATTGGCTGAACAAAAACGCCTTTACCGCGATGGAATATTCCTCCTCCAACGGAACCAACTTTTTCGTCGGTCTGATTCCCGGCGTCCAATGGATGGGCGGCGGCGAGGAATTCCTCAACGGCCACTTTTTCAACCCCAACCTTCCCACCGAGGAGATCTTCACCTCTCCGAAGGCAGGTGCCGCGTCGGGAACGCTGGTTTCCACCAAGCCCCTTTCCTACAACGGACAGCTGATCGAAAACTTCTCCATCACCTTTGAACAGGGCAAGGCCGTCTCCTGGAAGGCGGAACGGGGACAGTCTATGCTGGACCAGCTGTTGGGAATGGACGACGGCGCAAAAATGCTGGGAGAATTGGCACTCGTCCCCAAAACCTCCCCCATCAACCAATCGGGAATTTTGTATTTCAATACTCTGTTTGATGAAAACGCCTCCTGCCACGTCGCTCTCGGGTCGGGATTTACCAATCTCTACCCCGGATTTGAACGTCTCTCCCGCGCCGAGCTGACCGCACGGGGCATCAACGATTCTCTCATCCACGTGGACTTTATGATCGGCGCCGACGACCTGACCGTCACGGGCATCCGCGGCGACGGCACCCGCGTCAAGGTCTTCGAGCACGGCGACTGGGCGGAATCTATGCTGGCGGAGCTGTAATTCAAGAAATTCCGAAGCCTCGGAAGACGCGAGGCTTCGGGGGTTTGTTTTCTTTTTTGAAATGGGCGAAATTGACTCCTTGCTTCAGGATTGACAAGATTCGATTTTCGTGCTATACTTTATAAAGTACATCATCTTTGATTGAGGGGTTTAAGATGAACGAGACCTGCCTGAAAAGGCTACACGAAACCCAAGTTGAAATCTTGGGAGTCATTGCGAGCGTTTGTGAAAAATACGGGCTGACCTATTATCTGATCGGCGGAACCCTGTTGGGCGCGGTGCGTCACAAGGGCTTCATTCCCTGGGACGACGATCTGGATATTGCGATGCCGCGGGACGATTATGAGAAATTTTTGACCGTGGCGCAGTCGGAATTTGGAGAACGGTATTTTTTACAAACCGTATACACCGACAAAAATTACGACCAGCTCTTCGGAAAGGTAAGAAAAAACGGAACGCTGTTTTTGGAAAGTTCCGATAAGGATATGGTCAAACATCACGGAATCTTCGTGGACATTTTTCCCTTGGATTCCGGTCGTCGAGAAGAGATTCGAAAAAACAAAGCCTTAAAGGATTTCCTTAATTTTTCCAAGAAGCTTCTGCGGCGCAGACGGTGGAAGGGGCAAAGACCTTTTGGAATAAAATATGCGCTGAAGAAGATTCTTTCCTTTTCCTTGTGGCTTCTCCCCCTGGAGTGGTTGATGAAATCCCGCACGCGGATTCTGCGGGGAACGGGAGACTGTTATGTCAATTTCGGAAGCCAATACAGCATCGAGAAGCAAACGATTTCAAAAGAAAAGTATGATCCCCCCGCAAGGCTGGAGTTTGAAGGGAAAGAGTATCAGGTTCCGAAGGATTACGATTACGTGCTTCGCAGAATTTTCGGAGATCATTATATGGACCTTCCGCCGGAAGAAAAGCGGGTTACGCATAATCCGTTGCGATTAAGCTTTGACACCGACGGTCCGGATGAAGAGATGGGGGATTAAATGAAAAAGTATAAAGTCGGCTATACCACGGGGGTGTTCGATATGTTCCATATCGGTCATCTGAACGTGATTCGAAACGCAAAAGAATACTGTGACTATCTTATCGTCGGTGTCAGCACCGACGAGTTGGTTCGATCCTACAAAAATAAAACTCCCATTATTCCTTACGAGGAGCGGTGTGCCATCGTGGAATCGATCCGATACGTGGACAAGGTCGTCCCGCAAACTTCAATGGATAAGCTTTCCGCGTGGGAGAATCTGCATTTTGACGTGGTTTTCCACGGAGACGATTGGAAGGGCTCCTGTTTATACAACGAGGTTGAGGCGAAATTGAAGCAGGTCGGGTGTGATATGGTGTTCCTCCCTCACACGGAAGGAACCTCGTCCACGCTGTTGGCACAAACTCTGCACGAAGCAATGGAGAAGGATAAGTAATGGCTCAATCGCGTACGAAGAACGTGTCCGTCAATATGTCCATCGGATTGGTTTGTCAGATCGTTAACCTTATCTTAAGCTTTTTGTCCAGAACGATATTTATTAATACGCTGGGCACGGAGTATTTGGGGGTCAACGGTCTGTTTTCCAACATCCTGTCGATTCTGTCTTTTGCAGAGCTTGGAATTGGAAATGCGATCATTTTCAGTATGTACGAGCCCCTTGCAAAGGGAGATCGGCAGAAGCTCGGCTCGTTGATGGCACTCTATAAAAAAGCGTATACGTGGATCGGCGGAATTATTATTTCCGTAGGAGCCGCAGTAACGCCGTTTTTGAATTTTATCATCAAAGATAAGCCCGACATCTCCGAAAGCATATACGGAATCTACCTTCTGTTTTTGGCGAATACGGCGTTCTCCTACTTTTTCGTCTATAAAAAATCCATTATTATTGCCGACCAGAAAAACTATATCGTTGTTTTCGTAACGGAAATCGTACACGTGCTTCAGGTGATTGCGCAGGTGGTCTTCTTGCTCACCACCCGCAATTTTGTGCTGTATCTGATCACCCAATTGTTCTTTACCGTACTCGGAAATCTTGCCGCTTCGGTGATCGCCGATAAGCTGTATCCGTTTTTGAAATCAAAGGCAGCCCCTCTGGAGAAGTCCGAGACGAAGCGGATTTTCAAAAACGTGCGTTCTTTGGCCGTATATAAATTCGGATCGGTTATTTTGAACGGGACCGACAACATCCTGATCTCCGCCTTGGTCGGCGTTACCGAGGTGGGGCTGGTATCGAATTATATTTTGTTGAATTCCTCCTGTAACGCCATTTTGGGGAAAATTGCCGACGCCTTTACCGCAAGCGTCGGGAATTTGAACGTATACAAGGACAAGCAAAAGCAATACGAAATATTCAATAAGATTTTCTTCATCACGGCTTGGTTGTACGGATTTGCTTCGGTAGGCCTTATCATCGTTTCCCCGTCCTTCATTGAAGCGTGGATCGGGCCCTCGTATTGGTTGGATTCTGCCACGGCTATTGCCCTTGTGGTGGGCTTTTACGTCAAGGCCGTACATTTTGCCGCGTATACCTACAGAACGACCTTGGGATTCTTTAACGAGGGGAAAATTTCTCCGCTGTTGGCCGCCGTGCTGAATGTGATATTTTCGGTGGCCCTGTGGAAGCTGTTCGGATTGGCGGGCATCTTTATCGCAACGCCGTTGGCAAGAGTTTTGTCTACGGGGATCGTGGATCCCGTGCTGATCTACCGCAGAACCTTCCAAAAAAATCCCTTGATTTATTATGCAATGTACGCCGCGTACGTTCTTCTCTTCGTTCTTTTGGGGATTTTGTGCTATTTTGCAGTGTCGCTGATCTCCGTCGGCGGCTGGCTCGGCGTTATCTTGGAAATTCTTACGGTTACCGTGATCTTTAACGCTTGTATGGTGCTTCTTTTCCATCGGACGAAAATGTTTCGGGAGATTTATCATCAAGGGTTGCGTTTGCTTCACTTGAAAAAATAATGTTTGAGGGTTTTTATGTACTTACAGGATAAAAAAAAGAAGCATTGTACGGGCTGTCGTGCGTGCGCGGATATTTGTCCCAAGGGCTGCATCTCTATGAAAGAGGATGGAGAGGGCTTTCTTTATCCTGTAATTGACAGCGAGCAATGTATTCAATGCCATTTGTGTGAAAGGGTGTGCCCCGTCGGGTACGATGCGTTTTCGGAGAAGGATCAAACCGACGTTTGGGCGGGGGTATACGATTCCTCGGACGTGATTTGCAAAAGCTCGTCGGGGGGTGCCTTTACTGCCATATACGAGCAGTTGCTGGAATTGAATTACGTGGTGTACGGCGTCTGCTTTGACGAGAATCTCAAGGTAAAGCACGCAATGGCAGATTCTTCCGAGGGGTGCAAGGCCTTTCGAAAGTCCAAGTACGTTCTCGGGGATACCAACCATTGCTATCCGCAGATTCGAGATCGGCTGAAAAACGGAGAAAAGGTCTTATTTACGGGTACGCCCTGTCAGTGTGCGGCATTGCTACAGTTTTTAGCTTTGGCAAAAGTCGACACTGCCAACTTGATTACGGTGGATCTGATCTGTCACGGAGCTCCCAATCAGACGTTGTTTGATTCCTACGTGAAGGAATTGGAGCAACGAGAAAATTCCCGAGTAACGGAATATTCCTTCCGCAGCAAGACTCCCATTGAACGTTCGGTCAATTCCCGTTCCGCAAAAATCGTTTTTGCAAACGGGAGCGTGAAGACCGTACTGCCCAAGGACGACCCCTTCCTGAAGGCGTATTATTCCAGATTGTGTTACCGTCCCTCGTGCAAGGTCTGTCCCTTCGCAAAACCGCAAAGAGTGTCGGACATTACCTTGGGCGACGCTTGGGCGATTGAGCTGCTTTATCCCGAATGGGACCCCTTGGCCGGCGTTTCTTTAATTCTTGCAAACAATGAAAAGGGAAAGGGCGTCGTAGAACGGATCAAGGATACGATGACGTTGCGCTCCGTAACCATCGATTGGGCAACCCAGAGCAATCGACAACTCCGCGAGCCGACGGAATTTCACGACCGACGGAGGAGGTTCTTCCGACGATGGAAAAAACGGGGCTTCTCTTCCGCGGTAGCAGCGTCTACGAAAGACTCCCTCTATTGGTCGCTTTACGCAAAGGTGAAGCGGCGATGGAAGCGGTTGATGCGCGGAAAGCTTTAATTTACAAAAAACCCCCTTGGGCGCACCCGCGACCCAAGGGGGTTTTTGGAGAAGATTTTTCTCTCGTCAGGGGGATGTCGGTGACTTGGGATTGGCTTCGGTGAAGCGCTGTAAAGCCTTCAACAGCGGCAGAATGAGCATCCCTGCGACGAAATTGCCCACGCCGTGAAGGGCGTCAAAGGGGATCCCCGAAAGGATCCACGCTATCGTTTGCTCGAAATTATATCCGAACAGCAGGGCTTGAGCGGGGGCGTAAAGGAGTCCGTATGCGAATCCGTGAAGAGCGCAGACGACGGGATAGACGATCGCCGCCCATTTGTCGGGAATCTTCTTTGGGATCAGCATCGTCAATCCCCACAGAACCGTCCAGACGTACAGATAGGGGATCCACCAAACGTTGAATCCGTTGATCAAACCCATCAGAAACACGTAAACGTACAGCGGGATCAGGGCCTTCGTTCGAAACAGCCGCGTCATCAGCATAAGGAACATCCCCGTCAGATGGATGTTCGGCAGTGCGGCGGTGATGATCTGGGCGGTGCAGATCACTGCGGGAAAAATCCCGAACAGGACAAGCTCCCGCAGGGTGAGAAACGGTCTTTTTTTCATTATTTTGTGTAAACCAGCTTGTAGTGTCCTCCGTCGGTGAGTTCGATCTCGTCTACACCCGTCATCGCCTGGGTATCGCCTTCATAAACGGCCCAATACGCACCGTTGACGTTGTAATCCGCCAACTCTCCGTTTACGGTCTTGATGTACAGCCCGTAGGTGCTTTCGTCCCCCGTAACGAGATTCTCTTGCTCCAGAGCACCCCGAAGATATTTGTGGGAGGTTTCAATCGTAAAGGTTGTGGTGTTTCCGTCGCTTCCCACCACATCCACGGTGATGGTGACGGCTTTTGCGAGGGTGTCGGAATCGGTGCTTTGGGGTTGCTGCGGAGCACAGGCGGTGAAGCACAGCGTCAGCGCAAGGGTCAGAAGCAGGGACAGAAGGGGGAGTGTTTTTTTCATTCTTTTTTGTCTCCTTTGAAATTTTTTCAAAAAAGAACAAACGAAACGCCGTCTCTTCCCAAGAAAAGACGGCGCAAGAACTCCTTGTTGCCGCGTCTCTTCCGTTTGCCCAAGAGTCGGAGGTTCGGTCACAAGACGGGGAGCATTCTGACTGACCGAATCTCTGACGGCGAATCGGATCACAGTAATGGCGGTTGCTTCGGATTTACACCGAATTTCCTCCCCACGGCAGGGCCGCACCGCGATCAGACGCCGCGGTGAATTGCGTGTTTATTCTATTTCGCTTCCCATTTTATCATAGTTTTTTTCCATTTGCAAGGGAGTTTACAAAAAATTGCGCCTTTATACATCTTGCACAAAATCAGGCCGTTTTTTTTGTGAGACGACGGGGCAAAAGCCATTGACCTTTTGGGGGATTTATGTTATAATAAATATATTGTTACTATGAAAGGAGGAGCGAATATGAAGCGGTTTTCGGCGGCAATTTGTCTCCTCCTTTTCGTTTTTCTTCTCGGCGGGATTCCCCGCCCCGTGACGGAGGCGCAGGACAGCGTTCCCGCGGGGTGGACGGGGATTTACGACCGTGGGGGGCTGGAGCAGATTTCTGCCGCCCCCGACGGGAAGTACATATTGATGAACGACATCGACCTTTCCGCTTCCCCTTGGCAGAGCCTTTGCAGTGAAGACGTCCCTTTTACGGGAAGCCTTGACGGAAACGGACATACCATCTACGGGATGACCGTGTCCGATACTCAAAACGCCTGCGGGCTGTTTTCCTACCTTTGCGGCGGCACCGTGGAATCGCTGACCGTTTTGGGGAGTGCGTCGGGGCCTATTGCAGGCCTTCTGGCGGGGAAGATCAGCCGCGGGACGGTGCGGGACTGTACCGTTCAGGGGAGCGTGACCTCCTCCTTTTTCGGCGGTGGGATCTCAGGACAGATTTCGGGCTCCTCCGTGACGGTTTTGGGCTGCTCCTCCTCCGCCGTGGTTTCGGGCAACGGCTCTGAGGCGGGAGAATTGCATCTGGGGGGGATCTGCGGTGCGGTATACGGCACGGGGCAGGTCTTGTCCGAGTGTGAATTTACGGGAGAATTGAAGCCCACGGGGGCGGTGTTGAACGCAGGCGGGATCGCAGGCCTCTTGGAAGGCGGAACCGACGGTGTTCTTACGGTCTTTGCAGGCCGCTGTGACGGAGATCTTTCCCTTTCTTATACAGATTCTGCCTGCGTGGGCGGAATGGTCGGCCGCATCGGTGGAGGAACCGTAACCCTTTCTCAATGCGTATTTCAGGGGGATTGGCAGGATCCTTCCTGCCGCGGCGTTCTTTCCCTGGGAGGAATCGTGGGACGGGGAGAAGCCACGGGACAGATCCTCTTGACCCAATGCACCGCCCTTGGCACGCTGACGGGGACGGGGCATCCCGATTTTACCCCCTCCGACGGATACCGTTGCACCGCCTGTGCCGCATCCTTGGGCACGGTGGGCTCGGTCAACAGCGGCACCGTGGTGGTGCAAAACGATCTTGACGTGCAGTACTCCGCCTTTGTGGGCGGAATTATCGGGGCAGGCCTTTCCCAAGGCGGAACGATTCGGGTATCCCAATGTGCCTCCTGCGTGTTTCTCACGGGGGCGGGCAGTCCCGTAATGTTGGGCGGTATCGCAGGAATGAATCGGTCGGATACGGGGACGGCGTTGATCGAGGATTGCTTCTCGGCAGGCCGCATTACCGATCCCTCTCCCATTCACGGAGAAATCGCTTCTGCCCGCGGAGGAATCGTCGGATTCCACGGCGGGGCGGGAACGGCGATCCTGCGGCGATGCTTTTCTGCCTGCGAATCGGACGTGGATTATCCGTTGTCCGACGGCGCGGTGGCGGGACTTGTCAGCCGTTATTACGGAGACGGATACGACGAGGAAAGCGCCTCCGTATCGGTTTCCGATTGTTATACCCTTTTGGGTCTGCGGGATGGGTACGGCGTTGCCCTTTCGGGGGAGGGGATGTCCGATCCTTCCTCCTATCAGGGCTTTGACTTCTCCGAGGTCTGGCAGATCAATCCCGTTTCGGGGATGCCAAACCCCAAGGGTGCTCCGATCTCCGTGGCTTCCACTCCCATCGGAGACGTGGACGGCAACGGGCGGATCACCCGATACGACGGGGTGCTTCTGACGGGCTACCTGACGGGAAATGCTCCGCTGACGGCGGCACAGATCTGGCGGGCCGATTATAACGGAGACGGAACTGTCAACTCCCGCGATGCGGTACTGATTCTGCGAAATGCTTCCTGATTTGGAAAATCCACGAAATGGAGATCTTTTATGAGAACGAAGAAGTTTTTACTATCCCTCGCCTTGATCGGAATTTTGTGCTTGGATCTGCTCCTTCCCCTGGGAGGACGGGGGAAGACCTCGGACAGCGCAGATCTTGCTCTGCCCGACAAACGCCCCTTGCTGACCCTTGCCTGTATTTCCGATCTTCATACCGATTACGGTTTGCAGAGTCAGGCCCCCTATATCCGCAATTCCGTTGCCGAGACGCTGCGCCGCATTGGGACGGAGGAAAAGGCGGATCTCCTTTTGGTCGGGGGAGACAACACCTCCGATAATGCAAAATTGGCGGTGAACGGGGGCTGGTCGGAGGAAACCTATCAAAGGGTTCTGGATACCTACGAGTCCCTTGTGGAGGAGGCGATCCCGTCGGGACGCTCCCTTTGGGCCTGCGGCAATCACGATAACGAGGCGGGAAAATACGACTATTACGACGCCTACGCAGGCTATGAAGCGATTACAGACAAGCACTGCTCCGAGCCGATCTCGGTCTTTCGCCAAAAGGACGACCGCACCTTGGCGAATCAGAGGTTCGGTGAGCATATTTTAGGGGCGCATTACCACGAAAGCGGGTTCGATTTTATTATCCTCAACCCGCCCTACGGGAAGATGCTGACCTATTCCAACCAAACGCTTTTGTGGCTTCGCAAGCGCCTTACCGCCATCGGACCGAGTAAAACCGTATTTTTGGTCACCCATTATCCTCTTTCCGATATGCGGGGGATTTCTACTCCGAGCTACGGCTTGCAAAAGGATGCCTACAAGGGCTTAATGAACGTTTTGAAGAAGTATCCCAACGTGATTTATCTGTACGGGCATAATCACGGAGGCGCCGAATCGGTGTATATTTCGCAGGATACCTTTGAACGGATCACGTCTTACACCGCGGACGGAACGCCGGTCCACGACCGAAATGCCGCTCCCACCTCGTTTATCTCTTCCTTTATGGGCTCGATGTCGTATTATAATTGCTTTTTGGAGCCCTACGCCCTTACCGCGGAGGATCCCCTGATCGTGCAGGCGTTGATGATTTACGTTTACGACGACCGCATCGTATTCCAGATGAAAAATTACGGAACCGACAAGAGGCACGCCACCCGCGTTTTGGAGCCCTGGACGGTGATGCGGGACGTGGGCGGATCGTTGATCGCCCAGACCGATCCCCCCGCGTCAACCCAAACTTCTGCCGAAGCCCAAACATCCAACGTACCTCAAACGTCGCAGAATGCTCCCGCCTCCGAAGAAACGGATTCTCTTTGGATCACTTCTACCGAAGCCCAAACATCCAACGTACCCCAAACGTCGCAGAATACTCCCGCCTCCGAAGGAACGGATTCTCTTCGGATCACTTCTACCGAAGCCCAAACATCCAACGTACCCCAAACGTCGCAGAATGCTCCCGCCTCCGAAGGAACGGATTCTCTTCGGATCATTGCACTTGTCTGCGGGGGTGGAGTGTTTCTTTTGAGCGGAACTGCAACGGCGCTGATTCTGTTTTTCCGCAAGAGAAAGAAGAAATAAATTTCGGACGGTCTTGAATCCCGTTCCCAAAAAACCGACGCGTTCAGAAAGGAAAAAGCCGTGGATTCCGATAATAAAAAGATTTTGGAGCCTACCTCCTCTTATGCGGAGCAGGTGCTTCAGGACGATGAAATGCTGCGCCAGCTGGACGGATATCTGCAGATGCAGCACGTCTACAATGCCGCGATTCGGGAAGTAACGACGAAATTGCAGATTCTGGATGAAGAATTTCAATGTCGTTACGATCATAACCCCATCCATCATATGGAGGCTCGGTTGAAAACGCCCCGCTCTATCGTGGCAAAGCTGCGCCGTCGGGACGAGGAGGTCAGCGCCGATTCCGCCCGCCGCCACTTGACCGACATTGCGGGGATCCGCGTGATCTGCTGTTATATTGAGGACGTGTACCGTATTGCGGAATTGCTTCTGCATCAGGACGACGTGACCCTGATCCGCAAAAGCGATTACATCAAGGAGCCCAAGGAAAACGGATACCGTTCTCTGCATTTGGTGGTTCAGGTCCCCGTGTATCTTTCCCACCGTACGGAGCATGTTCCCGTGGAGGTTCAGATCCGAACCGAGGGAATGGACTTTTGGGCGAGCTTGGAACATCAGATGCGCTATAAATCCTCCCGCCCCGTCTCCTCGGACCTCCAACGGCAGCTGAGAGAATGCGCCGAGGATCTGGCGGAGATCGACCGAAAAATGCAACGGATCTATAAGCACCTTCAATAAAGGCCCGAAATCCTCAGAGAAGCTCAAAACCCTAAAAAACTCCAATAAAAACTCCAATAAAAACTTCAATAAAAATATTCCTTCGTGCCATACTAACGGTACGGAGGAATTTTTTATGGATATTTTGAATCAGGCAAAGGATTTACGGGAGACGCTTGTTTCGTGGCGCCGTGCGTTGCACGCCTGCCCCGAGATCGGATTTGATCTGCCCCGCACAAAAACGTTGATTTTGCAGGAATTGACCGCAATGGGCTATTCGCCCAAGGAGGTGGGGAGGGGTAGCATTGTTGCCCACGTCGGCCCCTCCGAGGGAATAAAAATTGACGGGACTGTTGCCCGCGTCGGAGCAGAGCTTGACAGCGGGGTTTCCCGCGCTAGGCTCGCCGAGGGGGCAGGGATTGACGGGACTGTCGCCCGCGTCGGAGCAGGACGTGACAGCGGGGTTTCCCGCGCTAGGCCTGCCGAGGGGGTCGAAAAGGGTAATTATGTTTCTCGCGTAGGGGACACCGTCGGGGCGGAAAAGGGCAATAATGTTTCTCGTGCGGGGCACACCGTCGGGGCGGAAAAGGGCAATAATGTTTCTCGTGCGGGGCACACCGTCGGGGCGGAGATTCTGCTTCGGGCGGATATGGATGGGCTGGCGATCCCCGAGGCGGCAAGGGTGGAATTTCGGGCAATCAACGGCAATATGCACGCCTGCGGACACGATATGCACACCGCGATGCTGTTGGGGGCGGCGGCGATGCTGAAGGCACGGGAGGGGGAGCTTTCCCGTGGGGTTCGGCTATTGTTTCAAGGGGCGGAAGAGATCCTGCAGGGGGCGGAGGACGCGGTTGCCCACGGCGTGTGTGAGGGGATCGGAGCGGCGTATATGATCCACGTGACGGTGAACACCCGACTTCCCGTGGGAACGGTGATCGTACCTCCCGCGGGCGTGATTGCGCCCTCTGCGGATTATTTTGAGATCACCGTTCAGGGTAAGGGATGTCACGGAGCAGATCCTGCGTCGGGCATTGACCCCTTATCCGCCGCGGCACGGATTCTGTTGGGATTGCAGCATCTTCCCGCACGGGAAATTCCTTCGGGGGAACGGGGGATGCTGACGGTGGGAATGATTCACGGCGGGGACGCCTTTAACGTTATCCCCGAAGCAGCCCGTCTGGGGGGAAGCCTGCGGTGCTACGGAGAGGATTTCCGTCAAGTCCTCAAGACACGGACCGAACAGATCGCCCGTGGCGTGGCGGAGGCGTTTCGGACAAGGGCAGAGGTGCAATTCCCTGCTCAATGCCCCTCGTTGGTCAACGACGAAGGTCTGCGAAACCGTCTTTGCGACGCATTGCGAGGGGAATTGGGGACGGATCGTCTGATCGTGGTCGACACCCCCACGGGGACGGCGGGATCCGAGGACTTCTCCGTCATCTCTCGCACCGTTCCCTCGGTGATGCTGGCTCTTGCCGCGGGGGATCCCACGGTGGCGTTGCATCATCCCGGCATCGTCTTTGACGAAGACGCTCTCGTTTACGGAACCGCCGCGTTGGTGACGGCGGCGATACGATAAAAAATGCGTGTCGGCAGGAATTTTCCTGTCGACACGCAGGTGATTTTATTGAGCGCTCAGATCTCCCAACACCAATTCGGTGGTGTGGACGGCATTGTTGCGGATATAGGTCAAAAGGACCGAATCTCCGATCTTCATCCCTTGGAGCACGGACTTCAGCTCTTCAATGGTTTCAACGTCCGTATCCCCTGCCTTGATGATGATATCCCCCCGTTGCAGGCCCGCTTGGTCCGCAGGTCCGCCTACGACGACGGAGTTGACGTAGGCTCCCTTCAGGTTCGGGGTGTCATAGGTGTAGCCCGTGATCCCGATGCCCGGGCGGGAAACCTTGCCCGTGTTCATCAACTGCTCTGCCAAGGGAAGGACCCCGTCGATCTGCAGGGCAAAGCCTAAGTTTTCATAGGTTCCCGAAATTTTAATGGAGTTGATTCCGATGACCTGGCCGTAGATGTTGACCAGCGGTCCTCCAGAATTGCCCGAATTAATGGCGGCGTCGTGCTGGATCAGATCCAACGTATAGCCCAGATCCTGAAAGTTCAGGCTATCCCGCAGGGCAGAGACCATTCCCTCGGTGGCGGTATACGACAGGTTTTCATCGTAGGGCGTTCCGATGGCGATGACGTAATCTCCGGGAACAACCTTTGACGATTCCCCAAATTCCGCGGGGGTAAGCCCCGTCGCTTCAATCTTGATCACCGCCGTGTCTGAATCGGCATCGGCACCGATCACCCTTGCGGCGTAGGTTTTTCCGTTGTAATCGGTGACCGAAACGGAGGTTGCCCCGTCCACCACGTGAGCGTTGGTGAGGATATAGCCGTTATCGGTATAAATAATTCCCGATCCGAAGCCCATTGCCATCTGTCCGTTTTCGTTGATTCCCTCCACCGAGACCGTGACCACGGAGGGGGAAACCTTTGCGATGATCTCCTGGGGGGTCAGCTTGTCGCCCTCGGTGACGTTATCACGATAGTTGTAAGAAGGGGTAACGCTTTGAGGAATGAGGAAAGAGTGGGGCGAGTTCGTGGCCGCCCAAAGAGCGAACACACCCATCAGAACCGACACGCAGACGGCGATGATCGCAATGGTGATCCAAATCCCGTTCCGCGGTTGCTTTTGGGGAATCGGCATCGCCGCCGCAGTCCCGCCCCCTTGTGCGGGCATACCCGTTTCGACGGGTTGCTGCAGTTCCGCGGGCATACCCTCTGCCGCGGGTTGCAACGTCGTTACAGAATGGATCACTTGTGCGGGGGACTGCTCTGCAACGGGGTTTTGGGTTGCCGTCGGCTGCTCGATGGAAGAGGTTTCGGGGGAAAAATCGTATTGATTCATAAAAAATTTCTCCTTTGAGAAAAAAATTCACTCGTCGGAAGCGACCGTCGCCGAGCCTGCCTTAGCAAGAGACAAGGGCGACGATCCTTCGCGTAAGAAGTTGCATTTCAACTTCCGTACGTATATTATAATTCTTTTTTTCGGGGGGCATTTGACGTAATTTTGGGAATTTTACGGCAAAGGCGAGGCAAAGCAGACGCCCGCGGGATGGTGTGGCTTTGAGGAATTTTCAAAGAAGGTCCCATCGAGTAATATGGTACTGCAGACAGTCTGCGGTATTCCCCCGCAGGGAAATGTAGGCGGGCAGGGTTTTTTGATAGCGGTATCCCGCTTTTTCCAAGACCCGCAGGGAGGCGGCGTTGTCGGGGTGACAAACGGCAACGATCTCATCCATCCGCAGCGTTTCCAGCCCGTAGACCGTCAGCGCCTTGAGACATTCCGTGGCGTAGCCCTGTCCCCAGCAGGCACGGGCAAGCCAATACCCAACCTCGGCGGAGCGATGGAAAAAGTCGATTTTATTTAGGTGGATCAGTCCCAAGACTCTTGCGTCTTCCTTCCGTTCCACCGCCCACTCGGTACAAAGTCCGCTTTCCAGCTGGGCTTGGATATTTTCAACCATTTGCACCGTTTCGTCCCGATCGTAGGGGCCCCACGGCTCGTATTTGGTCACCCGTGCATCTTCGGTTGCCTTGAGCAGATCGTCGACGTCCGCCCGAAAGACCTTTCGCAGGCGGAGGCGGGGCGTTTCGATGACGGGATAGGGATTCATACGTCGGGTAAAATCCCGTTCAAACTGTTTTTCAGGCTTCATTGATCCGTATTTCCATACCGTTCTACGAATTCCTCGTAGCAGATTCCCTCACTCATAATAATTTGAGCCGCTTGCTTGCCTACGTAGCGGTAATGCCAGGGCTCGTAGATAATTTTGGTAATCTCCTTTTTGTCGCTTGGATATCGCAGAATAAAGCCGTATTCGGCACAGTGCTCCCGCAACCAACGGAACGCATCGGTGTTTTCAAAGCCGCTGTCCAGACGGTCGTAGGAGGGGGTGGTGATGTCCGCCGCAAGGCCGGAGTGATGCTCCGAGGTTCCTGGGACGGCGATGATGGTGGCGGTTTTTGCGGTGGCTTCCTCCTTGGAATAGCCTTTTCTTATGTATTCCTGAACCTTGGCGTTAAAGCTGTCGGTTTGCAGTTGGATTCCGCGGTAGGTGGAACGCAGATACAGGGTGATACCGTCGTTTTTCGCGGCGGTAACCATCTCCACAAAGGCGTCGGCACAGCGGGCGTCCACCTGACGGGATTTTCCGTTTAGGGTGATGGTTTTCAGTTGAACCTTAAAATCCTCGGGCAGGGGATTGTCGGGGTTGAGCAAAATCAGATTCCAAGCCGAAAAATCAAAGGGCTCGCTGAAGCTTCCCTCTTGATGTGATTCGGTACGGTCGCTCGTGTTCCCGCTCCCTTCATTGGTGGTGCTTGAGGTGGAGGATTCGTCCGTATCCGTCTTGGAATCGGTTTTGTCGGTTTTTGAAGTCTGAGACGAATTTTCCGTGCCGTCAGTGTCGGATTTCGAGGTCAGATTCGTCCCATCCGTGTCCGAGGTTTGGGAGCTGGTGCTTCCCGAAACGGAGTCATCGGGGATGGGGGGCTTGTCTTCCCCCAAATGAGCCAGTACAAGCAGGAGCAGTATGGTGATGACGATGGCGACGGTGGCAATCAGCAGGGTTTGCATCCGCTTGCGCGCGGCGGCTCTGCGAGAAGTTCTACTCACGGTCGGATTCCTCCAATAGGTAAAGATTTCGAAGCATCGTGGATTTTCCCCGCCAAGCAAAGGCTCTGCAGGCGTACTGTTCCCGAAATTGGCGGTCAGACAGAGATTCTATCTCGGATACCGTCAGACGGGGCAGGATTTCGTTGGGGGGCAGGGCAATTTTCGCGGTGGGGAGCCCTTGATTGTGGGGGCAGACCTCGGAGCAGCGGTCACAGCCCCACGCGATACGGTTGGACTTGACGGCGTTTCGTTCTTCTTGGGTCAGCTCTCCCTTTTTCTGGGTCAGATAGGCAAGACATTTTGTGTAGTCAAAGCCTTGCTCGGACAGCGCTCCGTTGGGGCAGGCCTTGATACACAGATCACAGTCTCCGCAGCTTCGGCGGACCGAAGGCGCAGGCAGGGAAATTTCTTGGTCGGTGACGATCTCCCCGAGAAAGACGAAGGATCCCTTTTCTGTGATGCAAAGGTTATTTTTCCCTTTCACTGCAAGTCCGCTTTCTAAGGCGGCCCGTTGCTCGTCTACGGGAGAATTGTCGGTAAAGGGCTTGAAAAAGCCTCGGGGGTACAGCGTTGTCAGTTCCTCGGCAATTTCCTGCAAAATATTGCCGAAATATCGATGGTAATCGGGCAGCGCGGCAAAGCGTGCCAAATTCTGCTTCGGCAAGGACGGGAAATAATAAGGCAATGCCGTGATCAATACCGTTTTTGCCCCTTGAACGGGACGAAGTGCCACGGTGTCAAAGGGGACGGAAGCCACAGGCAGATCCCGACGGTGAAAGAGCTGTATGATGGAATCCATCCCGTCGCCTCCGTTCCTTTCGTATCGAGTTTCGTGTTCTTTTCTTTCCCCCAAGCGGGGAACGGTTTTTTCCGTCCTCTGCCCAAGGATGGGAGACTTCTCTCCCGATTCCGTCCGTGACGGAATCTCAAAAGGGGCGTTGCCGCCTGCCGTTTCAGTTTTCCGTGGGGCCTTGAGGTTCCTCTGCCGCTTCCGCTGGCGCTGCGGGCGCCTCTGCCGCTTCTTCAGATTCTGCCGCTTTCGCGGGCGCTGCGGGCGCCTCCGCCGTTTCTGCAGATTCTGCTGCTTTCGCGGATGCTTCCGCGGATGCTTCTGCGGGTTCCGTGGGGAAGACCTGTTGGGGATCCGTTCCCTCCAAAAGGGCGCGGAATTGGTCGCCCGTAATTTTTTCGTGGATCATCAGCTGCTGTGCAATCACGTGGAGCTGAGACAGGTGATCCTGCAAAATGCCCTTGGCGCGGGCGTATTGCTCGTCAATGATGCGCTTGATTTCTTCGTCGATAATGGCTGCGACCTTTTCGGAATAGGTCTTGGATTCGGCGGTAAAGTCCCGACCGAGGAAGACTTCTTCTCGTCCCGTTCCGAAGAGGATGGGTCCCAGCTTTTCGGACATTCCGTACCGCATTACCATCTGACGGGCAAGCTCGGTGACCTGCTGAATGTCTCCCGATGCTCCCGTGGAAATATCATCCAGACAAAGCTCCTCGGCGGCTCTTCCGCCCATTCCGTGAACGATGCGGTCCAGCATCTCCTTTTTCGACATATAGCTCTTATTCTCCACGGGGAGATAGGAGGTGTATCCTCCCGCCATTCCGCGGGGAATGATAGAAATTTCGTTGACCTGACTGTTCCCGTCTGCAACGACGGTAACGATGGCGTGACCCGCTTCGTGGTAGGCCGTCAGCTTCTTTTCTTTGTCAGTAATCAGGCGGGATTTCTTTTCCACGCCCAATTCTACCTTCATAATCGCGTTGGTGATCTCTTCCATCGTGATCACCTTGCGGTTTGCACGGGCGGCAAGTAGGGCTGCCTCGTTGAGGACGTTTTCCAATTCCGCGGGGGCAAAGCCTGAGGTTGCCTTTGCAACGTTTTCGAAATTGACGTCTTCCGCCATAGGCTTTTTCCGTGCGTGGACGCGCAAAATTTCTTCCCGCGCCTTAACGTCGGGCAGATGGATGACGATCTGACGGTCAAAGCGACCGGGGCGCAAGAGGGCACTGTCCAGAACGTCGGGGCGGTTTGTGGCGGCAACCACGATGATGCCTTCGTTTTGCTCAAAGCCGTCCATTTCCACCAAAAGCTGGTTCAGGGTCTGCTCCCGTTCGTCGTTTCCGCCGCCCAAGCCTGCCCCTCTTTGACGGCCTACGGCGTCGATCTCGTCGATAAAGATAATGCAGGGAGCGTTTTTCTTGGCTTGCTCAAAGGTGTCGCGGACACGGGATGCCCCGACGCCCACGTAAAGCTCTACGAAATCCGAGCCCGAAATGCTGAAGAAGGGAACGCCCGCTTCTCCAGCGGTGGCTTTCGCCATATAGGTTTTCCCCGTCCCCGGAGGGCCCACCATAAGAACGCCTCGAGGGATTCGAGCTCCAAGCTGGGTGTATTTCTTGGGATTTTTCAAAAATTCAACAATCTCCTGAAGCTCTTCCTTTTCTTCCTCGGCACCGGCAACGTCCTGGAACGTGACCTTGTTTTTGCCCGAATCGGCAAGCTTCAGCTTTGCACGGCTGAAGTTCATCGCTCCGCCTTTTCCTCCGCCCATCGTCTGCTTGAACACCATCCAGGCCAAGAAGCCTGCTGCTCCAATCAAAACGGCATATAAAAGGTAATTGACCCATACGGGGACGCCCTGTGCCTGCTGAATATCGTAGCCCTCGGCAAGCACGCCGTTTGCCGTGGCAGAATCAATATAGGGCTGTACCTGATCCAAAAAGCGGGCGGTGCTGTAAAGAACGAAGGTCTTTTCTTCGGCGACGGCACCTTCCTCCGCCTTGAGTTTGTACGTCAGCTTGTTTCCGACGATTTTGAATTCCGTGACCTGCTCGGTGCGGAAGGATTCTACCACGTCGGAATATTTTATAGCCTCTTTATTGATCAGATTGCTGATGAGGACTGCGGACATAACGCAGGTCAAAAGCAAGATGATCCAAGAGAGGATCCCGCGGGTACGGTTTCTGTTGTTGTTCAATGGAATGCCTCCTGTATTATGAAGTAGGGGGGGTGATTTTTGTTTTCGGTAGGCTCGGCGGGTGCCGTTTCCCGAAATTTAACCCGTGTGAAGTCGGCGGTTAGTCTTCGGTGAATTCAACGATTCCCACGTAGGGGAGATTGCGGTGCTTTTCTCCGTAGTCCAGACCGTATCCCACGACGAATTTGTCGGGGATAACGAAGCCCGTGTACTCCACGGGGACGGCGTGGACGTGCCGTGCGGGCTTGTCAAGTAAGGAAACGATCTTCAGGGAATTGACGCCGCGGCTTTGCAGGATGTCCACGATTTTGGAAAGGGTATTTCCGCTGTCGAGAATATCCTCTACGATGAGAACGTTTTTGCCCGTCACGTCGACGGAAAGGTCTTTTGTAATCTTGATTTTTCCGCTGGACGCGGTTCCGTCTCCGTAGCTGGAAACCACCATAAAGTCAATGCTGACCGAAACGTCGTCGCTGACGGCGCGCATCAAGTCGGTAAGAAACACCACCGCACCCTTCAGGATGGAAATCATCAAAACTTCCTTTCCTTTGTAGTCTTCGGAAATCTGTGCCGCCAATTCCTTGATGCGGACGCGCAGCTCCTCTTCGGTGATGTAAGGGGTGATGTGATATCCCATAGAAGGATCCTCCGTATGTATATGGTTTTGTTCTTCCTTTTATTTTTCCGAAAGTGAGATAAAATATCCCCGTTCGTTTTCTTTTGGTGCCGTTTCTTGGTTGCTTCCCAAAGCTTCGCACCATAGCACGCGGTCTTGGTCCGCTAAAACCCAGAGGGAATCTCGCGCAGGTTGGGGAATTTTTAATTCGACCATCCGTTTTTTTAAGGTTTTCGTTCCTCCCGAGGTGCGAAGGGTGTCCCCTTGCTTGCGGGGACGCAGGGTCAGGGGCAACGTTTTCGGGATCATTTCCCTTCGGGTTTCCTCTGTGCAGATTCCTTCGGTCAAGCGCAGGATCCGTCCGTCGGGCAGAACCGTTTCTTCCCGTTCGATGGAGATTTGGGGAAGGGGCTCCGTCTTTTTGCGGACGGCTATACGGTTTTGTCCCAAATGCAGCAGATAACTTCGGTCAAATTCCGCGGATGCGGTTTCCTTTTCCAAAAGGCACAGCGCCTGCTCGGTTTGTTCAAAGGTTAATTGCTTTCCCAATTCTTGGAACGCCTGTCGCAGAATCTCCGCCTGCTCTCCCTTGGGAAGCTTTCGCATTTCGTCAGCGGGAAGCAGATCTCCGTGGGCGTCGAGAAATTCCTTTGCCCGAGCCTCTACGCCCTGCTGTTGCCGTTGCAGAGCCGTTGCGGCGCGGCAAACGCTTCGGCGGACGTTTGGGTTGATCTTCTCCATTTCGGGAAGCAATCGATGGCGAATGCGGTTTCGGGTGTAAGAAAGATCTTGGTTGCTTTCATCCAGCGCAAAAGGAATCTCGTTTTGTGCGCAATAGGAAAGAATTTCCCTTTTCGGGCAAGCGATCAACGGGCGGATCAGCGTAAGATCTTCCTGCTGACGCTTGGGTAAAATTCCGCAAAGCCCTTTCGGTCCCGCTCCGTGGAGCAGGTGCAGCAGCACCGTTTCGCATTGATCGTCCTCGGTGTGGGCGGTGGCAAGGTGGGTCGCCCCCGTCTCCCGTGCAAGGGATCGGAAAAAACCGTATCGAATACGGCGAGCGGCAGATTCCACCGTTTCTCCCTTTTGCATTTCGTCTTTGACATCGGCGTGAAAGACGGTCAAGGGAAGGGATCGGGCGTTGCAGTATGCACGGACAAGGGTTTCCTCGTCGTCGGATGCGGTGCGAAGTCCGTGATGGACGTGGGCGACGTACAAGGGGAATGCGAGGCTTTGCTCCGCATACCAATGGAGCATCGCCATCGAATCGGGGCCTCCCGATACGGCCAAGATCAATCCGCGACAGCCTTGATGCAGTCGGTATTGCTCCACCGTAGCGGTCACGCCGTCAAGGGGCATCGCCGTAGCCCTCGGGAACGGTGACGTTCTTGGCGGGGGAGGTAAAGGAGGTGTACCGTCCGTCCCAGTTGAGAACCACTTTCCCCACGGAGCCGTGACGGTTCTTGGAGACGTGGAGGGTACAAACGTTTTTCTTCTCCGCATTTTTTTCGTAATAGTCCCGCGCCAAAAAGACGATCACGTCGGCGTCCTGCTCGATGGACCCCGATTCTCGCAGGTCGGACAGCTGAGGCGTGGGATCGTCCCTCTTTTCGATTCCGCGGGACAGCTGAGACAACAGGATTACGGGGACGTTCAGCTCTTTTGCCATCAGCTTCAGCGAACGGGTGATTGCAGAAATTTCCTGCACGCGGTTTTCCTTTGCCGACCCCGTAGCGGAAGACATCAGCTGCAGGTAGTCAATAACCACCAGTCCCAAATTGGGGACCTTGCGCAACTTGGATTTCATATCCAAGGGGGTGATGTTTCCCGTTTCGTCGATAAAGAAGTTCAGATCGCGGAAATTGGAATGCCAGACCTTCAGCAGCTCCTCCCAATCCCGTGCGTCCAGCTTGCCGAGACGGAGCTTTTCGCTTTCGATCTTGCAGGCGGTGGAGATGATGCGCCGTGCCAACTGCTCCTTGGACATTTCCAAGGAAAAGAATACCACGGATTTTCGGGGATTGTATTGCGAAGATAAGGCAACATTGTAAGCAATGTTCAGCGCAAAGGAGGTCTTCCCCACGCCGGGTCGGGCGGCCAGAATGAACAGGTCGCTGTTGTTCAGCCCGCCGAGGAAATTATCGAAATCGGAAATGCCGACCTTGATGGGGGCAAATTTCCCCGTCTCGTCCTTTTCCATTTCGGTCAGACGATTAATTTCTTCCTTTGCTACCATCCCCAAGCGGTGAAGCTTTATATTCTGCTTTCCGTTGGAAATGTCATAAAATTTTTGCTCGGCAAGACCCAAGACCGTGGGCAGATCGGTGTTTGCATAGGACAGATCGGAGATGTCCTTGCACGCCTCAATGACACGACGGAGATTTGCCGTGTCGGAAATGATCTTGGTGTAATAGTCAATGCTCTTGACCGACGATGCGTTTTCCGCCAAAAGGAGGAGATATTGACTGTCCTCCTCGGAGGTGAATTCTCCCTGCTCCCGAAGCTTGGACAGCAGAAGAACCCCCTCAACGGGATCGCCGTTATCGTACATTTCCAGCATCATTTCAAAAATCAACTGATGACGCTTTGCGTAAAACTGCTCCACCTGAAGGGTCTCCGCCAGCGTCCCGATGCCCTCGGGATCCAGCAGCACCGAGCCGAGCACGATTTGCTCCGCTTCAATGTTATGGGGCAGCTGCCGATCAAAGTCGAATTTCTGTTCCATAGATTTCATACTTCCTTGTCGGAATTTTAATCAGGCTTGCCGAAAATTTGGTCAAGCCTTCGGGTTTTGTCGAGTCTTCCGAAGTTTGGTTAATCCTTCGGGGAGGGTGCCGAGCCTGCTGAAATTTGGTCAAGCCTTCAGGGAAATGGGGCAGGCGTCCTGCGGCCGTTGCGGTCGGGGCTTTTGCGGGGTCGGGTGTCAGGCGTCCTGCTCGACCATTACGGTCAGCTCGCCCGTGATTTCGGGGTAGAGTTTGACGTCTGCGGTGTATTTTCCGAAGCCGCGGACGGCAAGCTTCATCGAGATTTTCTTTTTGTCGATTTCGATGCCTGTTTGGGCCTTCAAGGCTTCTGCGATGTCCTTGGTCGTGACGGCACCCTGGAGACAGCCGTTGGCGCCCACCTTGCCTTTAATGACTACCTTAACGGAGGCGAGACGGGCTTTTAATTCTTCTGCCGCCTTCTTTTCCTCTGCCTTATGATGGGCGGCGGCGGCTTGTTGAGAATGATAAACGTTCAAGTTTTCTGCGTTTGCTTCCACGGCAAGATTGCGGGGAAACAGATAATTGCGGGCGTATCCGTCGGAGGTGTTGACCAGATCTCCCTTTTTGCCGAGGGATTTGACGTCGGCCTTCAAAATGACTTTCATAATAACTTCGTCCTTTCGGGATTATTTTCCGGATTGGGGCAGGGATTGAGACAAATACTCGTCGATGTATTCGAGAAGCTGCTCTTTCGCGGCGGCAACGTCGGTGTGCTCCGCCATCGCGCCCGCCATCGTCAGATGGCCGCCCCCGTTTTTGAATTTTTCCAAAATCAGCTGTACGTTTACTTCCCCGTAAGACCGACCCGAAATATTCGTGGTTCCGTTCTTGTCGGTGAATAAAGTAAAGGATGCCTTTGCGTTTTCAATGGACAGCATTTCGTCGGCGGCTTGGGCGGCGGCGATCTTCAGATTTCCGTGACCGTCTCCCTCCAGATGGGCAACGGCGAAATGCTTGCGGTACATCTCTGCGGCAGAGACGAAGCGTACCTTGTTGCGATAGGTTTCCATATCGGTTTGGAAGTACTGCTTGACCGTCACCGTGTCTGCCCCCGCCTTTCGCAGGGTTGCCGAGGCGTCAAAGGTGCAGGTGTTGGTGCGGACGGTAAAGTTCTTCGTATCCAGACAGATGCCCGCCATCAAGGCGTTGGCTTCTACTGCGGGGAAGGTGTACACGTCCATATACGGGAACAGCTCGGTCACCATTTCGCAGGTAGACGACGCGTAGGGCTCCTGATACAGAAGCTGAGGCTCTTGAATACAGTCCACTCCCTTGCGGTGATGGTCGATGACGTAGATGGTCTTTGCTTTTTTCAAAATTTCGGGGGCTACCGTATTGTCTGCCCGATGGGTATCCACTACCACGACGGCAGTGCGGGGGGACAGATATTCCGTTGCCTCCTTGCGGTTGATAAACCAATCGGCGTGGGAGGGGTCGGACTTCAGATCGTGCAGAAGGCGTCCCGTCAGGTCTGTGGCCTCGTCCACGATGATCTTCGCGCTGATGCCCCGCTGTACGGCGATGCGTGCCATCCCCACGGCGGCGCCGAGACAGTCCATATCTCCGTAGGCGTGGCCCATAATCAGCATCGTGTCGATGGATTTCAGATGCTCGCAAAGAGCATTTGCGATCACTCGGGTCTTCACGCGGGTGCGCCGTGCTCCTCCTGCACTGCGGCCTCCGTAGAAGATGTATCCGCCCGCGTGCTTTACCGCCGCTTGGTCTCCGCCGCGGGACAATGCCATATCCAGCGCGCCCCGTGCCGCTTCCTCTGCTTTTGCAAAGCTTGCTTCGTCGGCTCCGACCCCGATGGAAAGGGTGGGGGAGAGCTTGGAGGGGGTTTGCATCGTGCGGATGCGGTCCATAATATCGAATCGGGATTTTTCAAATTCCGTCAGCGCCCGATTTTCAAAGACCAAAAGATACCGTTCCCGTTCTCCGTGACAGAGAATGCCTCCCGATTCCTGGGCCCAGTGGTCGATGGTTTCGTCGATGAGGGCCATTGCGTTGGAGCGCTCGGTCTCCTTCAGCCCCGTAAACACCTCGTCGTAATTGTCCACCATCAGGTGGGCAACCACGGGGCGGGACAGCTTGTATTCCCGTTTGAGAAGATGATGGCTCGTGGTGTCGAAGAGGTAGAAGATAAACATCTCGCTCTGCTCTCCGAAGCGATAGCAATCCATATACGCCGAGTAATGCTTCCCGTCGAATTTCAGCGTCGTGATCCGCTGCTCCAAAAT
>JAGAOB010000045.1 GCA_017623895.1 Clostridia bacterium | reverse complement strand
TTCTCTTTTTGTTGGCAGGGATAGCAGGACTCGAACCTACGAATGCCAGAGTCAAAGTCTGGTGCCTTACCGACTTGGCTATATCCCTAAATATATCTTAAACATTATACCACGCAAGGAACGGGTTGTCAAGAGGGTTTACAAAAAGTTTCAAAAAAACAAAAAGGAGTTTTTTGGTTTTATGAACTCAAGAAAAATGGAAAAACTGTTTTTGGGAGTGTGATTGACTTGAAAGACAAATTCAACAAGCATTATCCGTCGGAAAACGCATTTTTAACGAATCCCATCGCGTCTACCACAGAAGCTACGGGATGCGCTCTGCACATTGAAAAAAGAGATGAAAAAACAATGAGTCTGAGTGCTCCCTGCAAGGGAACGAAGCTCCCCGGAAAGGATCCTGAGGAGATTCCCGAAGCTTGACAAAAAAACGGTGCCGAAAAAACTTCGGCACCGTAATTTACAGAAATCAGTTATACCAATCGCTTCCCGCCTCGATGTTCACCTTGAAATCTTCGGTAGACGAGAATGCCCACTTCTGAATTGCAAGAGCATCCCAGGCTTGAACCGTTAAAACGGTAGCGCCGTTGACGGAACGGAGGGTCAATGCCATATTCGTAGCGGTATTGACAACGCCGTACATTCCGTCGCAGGGAACGACAGACCAAATCTGCTCGGCAGTATTTGCCACCGGAGCCTGGGTCAGTCCGTTCTCCGTAACGGTCAGGGCGTTCCCCGTTTGCTTGTTGACGATCAAATGACCGCCTTTGGCAGGAACGAAGGTCCACAGCTGAGAATCCGCAGGGAGAAGATCCCATTGAGCGACATAATAGTCGGAGCCAACCCATTCCTTGGAATCCGCAGCGGAGTATCTGGGAATCTGGGAAAGGGATTTGTAATCAGACCAGTCAATTCGGTAGGGGTAATTTCTCATACGGTCGGCATAATCCCTGACCAAAGGATCGGAATAGGTCAAATTATCGACCACGGTCAAGAATTTTCCGGAGTACGCACTCTGAATACGGATGCGGCTGGGATCTGCTTCATCGGCGATCACGATCCATTTGGATTGATCGTCGGAACGGGCAGATTTCAGTGCCAGACGGGCGCCGGTATTCTTCATATTGTCGTAGCCACCCAGGTAAAGCGCGTAGTATCCACCCATACCGTAGCCGGCGCTGAAGAGTTGATTATCTTCATACGTCCAGTTTTGCCATACAAGACCGCGATAAGAAGCCAAGGTCAATTCCGCTTCCGAAGGCATTGCACCATACATATCCTTGGAAACAGGAGACAGATACAAGCCCTTGGACAGGCTCTTGATGCGGAAAGCATCGGAAATCTTTTGATCGTTTGCGTCTTCCTTAATCCAGTATTGAGAAGCATTTCCGAGAGCGTCCTGAATAGATACCGAGCCGTCAGTCAATACCGAAAGATAGGTAGAAACAGAAGCAGCGTTGGTCAATGCGAAGGATTTGCTGTTCAGATTAAGCGTCTCTTGTGCAGACAAGAGTGTGCCGCTGTTCAGAACGGTCTTGCTGATCTTATCGGCATCGTATCCCGAAGAAACGGGAACGATACGGAAGGAGTAGGTATAGTTTACGCCGGGTTCGATAAACTCACCATCGGCATATTCCTGATCAAACAGCGTATTAACACTGACGCCCCGTTGCTGACCAATCACGCGGACAACCGTATCCTTGTTCTCTGCAGAAGATCCCGTAGCGATATAATTCGGCGTATTCCAGGGGTATTCCTTGGAAACGTTCACGGCAAACAGATCGGTGTCGCTGGTGATAACGATTCCCGAGCCGTCTTCCCGTTCCAGGGCCATCCAACGAATTTCGCTCTTGTCGCCGGAAGCAGTGCTGTACAAATACTCGGAGCCGATTTGGTCGAGAATCGAAACGTTTTTGTAGGTATCTACGCGAGAGCTTCCAAGCTTATCGTTGTAGGATTCTCCGGGACCCATTCCGAACCAACTCATCGTTTTGAAGTCGGAGGTCAAGGTCATAACCGAAGAAAGCTCCAAGGGAACCGTAGAATTGACGGTAGGCTCGTATTTCACGGAAACCTGCATTTCGCCGTCGGCGTAGACATCATAAATAACCGTGTAATGCGTGTCATAGCGGAAGGTTCTCATCGCACGGATGGGATAGGAAACCCAAACGTAGTCCAACTCAATACGGTATTGTTTATCGGAAACTCTCGTGATCTTATACCCTTCGGGCAGGACCTTCGTTTCCTTATTATTTTGAGACAAGTTGCTCAAGGCATTGCGGACGGAAGAGGTAACGGACTTGGAAACCACATCACCGCCCGTGTTGTTGCGGAGCAGGTTGGAGATCATCGACGGAGTAAAGCTTTGACCGTCAACGAAAATATCTTTTCCGTCTACGGTGTACTTGGTGATAAGACCCGTATCAGAATCCACGCGCAGGGAGACTTTTCCGTTTTCAAGAAGGATCACCGACGCACCGGTGTAAGACTCCGGAGCTTCGGGAAGGTCATACAGATCCGTATCCTTCTCTTCGGGCTCGGGATCCAAGGGAGAGGGGCCCATCGTGGTCATTCCAGTCTTTTCATCGACCGCAACGATCACGGGATCACGGTTGGGATCAAGCTTGAAGGGAATCGGAGACATCCCGTCCGTATTCAGCTCATAGACGAACTTCGTACCTGCAGGAACACCCGCAACGTCCACCTTCGTTGTCAAAATAAGATGTGCGGCGTAATTCGCATCCAGTGCGGCACCGGAGGTCTTATTGGACAGATTGACCAGGTAATTTTCCGCGCCGGCAGGAACGTTGAAGTTGCTCAGGGTTCCCTGATCAAACACGATCCAGCGGGGCTTCTTCCAATAATTATTTCTTTCGTAAACCGTCCAGGAAACCGTGTAGAGGTCGTTAAAATTCGTCTGAGAACGGTTGGTTACGTAAATCTGTCCCTTGGAGAAGGTATAACTGGAAACGTATACCTGAGGAGCCTGGAATACGGTAAGCCCCAGTGCAGATCCATCGTGATTCTGAACGGATCCGTCCTTGGAAACCGTAGCGTCTTCCGTGAGGGGAATTTGCTTGGAAAGAACCGTAATATCGTTGTTCTCCGCCCATACGGGAGCAGTCTTATATTTCACGGTAAAATAAATGTAATACGATCCCTTGGTTACGTCGGTTCCGTAATCCACGACGAAGGTGGCGGGCTGTTCGGCCGTCAGATTCAGATCGAGGACCTTCCCCGATGCAACCGTGGTCTTTCCGTCGGTTACCTCATAGGAAATTTCGTAAGTAGAAGCAAAATCCGTAAAGGAATTGCGATAAACAACGTTAAACTCGCCGGCAGCAACGTCTTTCGCTGTGATATACACGGGAGACAGAGCGTTCTTAAGCTCGAGAGCGTCGGATTGGAGCTTGCGATCAGCAGAAACCACACCGGCAAGGGACTGATACGTATCCTTTGCGGAGGTGGAGGAATCGTTCCAACTACCCGCATAGGTCAAGCGGTAAGAAGACGCGGTCTCTTTACTGTAGGGAGTGGTTTGCAGTACGGATGCCGCCTCTTTAGAATCCGTGGGCCAATAAATGGCGTTATCTGCCCAGTAGGAGAAGAATCCGCCCTGGAAGTTATCGTACTGATTCAACAGATTGGTGTATGCACTGAAATTACCACCGTTGTTCAAAAGACCACCGTTGGTATCCTGGAACAAAACGGATTTTTTGTTTTCCTTGGAATTCAAAAGCTGAACGAAATCATTCAGAGAAAGATCTGCGCTGATGACCAAGTCCGAGGCGGAAAAATCGTCGTCGTAGATGATCATGCGGTTATCCGCAGCGGTGAGCCAGTTTTTCAACGCGGAAAAGTTGGTCCCCGTGCCGGAATCGTTTCCGATGGACCACATAATCACGGACGCGTTATTTTTATCGCGATACACGACGTTGAGAAGACGATCCAAGCAAGCGTTTTGCCAAATGGTCTGGTCGCCGGGGATAGAGCCTTCGTCCTTATTGCTGTAAGGATTGGAGTTCAGGCTCATATCATCGATGACATAAAGACCGTATTCGTCACAAAGGGAGATGAACTCTTCACTCAAGGGACGTCCGGGAGAACGGACGGCGTTGACGTTGAGCTCCTTCATCATTTTGATGTCGGCGATCATTTCCTCACGGGTCAGGGCCATACCGTGAACCGCACTGTGCTCATTGTAGAGGATTCCCCTCAGGACGATGGGCTGATCGTTCAAAACAAGGGTCTGACAGCCGTTGTCGTCGAGGGAAATCCCGACGGTCTTGAAGCCGATGCGCTTGCTGACGGTATCCAAAACCTTGTTTCCGTCCTTCAATTCAATCACAGCGGTATACAGGTTGGGGGTTTCCGCCGTCCAGAGTGCAGGATTCTTCACGGTAACGCGAGATCCGACCTCACCGACGTGAGCGTTTGCCGTGTTTGCAGGCTTTTCGGAAAAGTTAGCCTTGGCGCCAACCTGGGTGGGCTGAAGAACGCAATTTCCATCAGCATCGTAAAGAGAAATATCCACAGTCAGATCATTGGCAGGATTATCGTAGGAGGCGAGGGAAACGGTGACGTTCATCAATACGTCAGATCCACTCGTCTGTACGTCGTAGGTAAAATCGCGGATTTGGGTATCGGGTGCAGAATAGAGATATACGTCACGGTAGATTCCGCCGAATTTGACGGAATCATTTGCTTCCAAATAAGAACCGTCGCAGTACTTATAGACCTCAAATACAACGAGGTTTTTTCCTCCGATATTAGCAGCTTCGGTAATGTTGAAGGTTTTTCCCGAATAGCTGTCCTCCGCATAACCGACCATTGCGCCGTTCACGTACACGTAAACGCAGGAGGCTACCCCTTCAAAGGTAACGTAAACCTGTCTGCCCGACCAATCGGAGGGAATTTCCACCTCGTTGCGGTAAATTCCCACGGGGTTATAGGTTTCGGAAATACTGGGCGCAATCAACTCGTTGCCCCACGGATACGTGTTGTAGGTATACGTGGGAGAATCATAGCCTTCCAGCTCCCAGTTGGAGGGAACCGAGATTTTGCCCCAAGCTATGTCTTCGTCCTTGTTCTTGCGAACGGGAGCAAACTCGGAGACGGTGTAAGAATACTTCTTTGTCGCATATCCTTCGGGCATTAAAGAGGGATTAAGCACCATTGTGAAATCCCACTCCCCGTTGAGGGATTGATAATAGGGAGACGCGGAAAAGTCCCCGCCCAAGGCCTGCTCTGCGGACTCATAGGGAATGAGCGTGGTAGAATAAGGCTCCTTGTTGCGGGAAACCGTTTCGGGGCTTCCGAACGCTTCACTTTGCTTGGTCAACCCTTTTACGTTGTTACAAGCGGCAAAAATACTTACCGTAAGAGCCAACGAGAGGACCAACAAAAGCGCCTTTGAACTGTGTTTCATGAACGTACCTCCAAGTTCTTGCTAATAACTGCACCGCGAAGTATATGTCGAGGTATATAATTCTGTGCTATTATGAATTATATAATATACTTGTGGCAATTTGGTGTCATTTCTTGTGATATTCTCGGGGTAATGGTGACTTTTTTGTGAACACGTTTTGTTGGCCGATCGTCGGTTTTCTTTGATGAATTTTTTCGCACAAATTCGTGATTTTTTTGAAAACAGACGGGGTTTTTGTTGGAATTAAAGGTTTTGTCATTGACAGAAATGTGTTTTTATATTATAATGATTCTATATTGACAGAAAAGGAAGTCAGGAATATGGCTGAAAAGAACGTAAAAGAAATAACCTCGATGGACGTTGATTTCACCCAATGGTACACCGACATTTGCCTGAAGGCAGAGTTGGTGGATTATTCCAGCGTAAAAGGGTGTATGATCATCCGTCCTTACGGATACGCCATCTGGGAAAACATTCAAAAGAATATGGATGCGATGTTCAAGGAAACGGGGCACGAAAACGTATATATGCCTATGTTTATCCCCGAATCGCTGTTACAGAAGGAAAAGGACCACGTCGAGGGATTTGCACCCGAGGTTGCCTTGGTGACCAAAGGCGGCAGCGAGCCTCTTACGGAGCCGTTGGTGGTACGTCCCACGTCGGAAACGTTGTTTTGCGAGCATTTTTCTCACATCGTTCAATCTTGGAGAGATCTGCCGAAGCTGTATAATCAATGGTGCTCGGTGGTTCGTTGGGAAAAGACTACCCGCCCGTTTTTGCGATCTCGTGAGTTTTTATGGCAAGAAGGCCACACCGTTCACGCTACGGCAGAGGAAGCACAGGAAGAAACGATCCGTATGTTGAACGTTTATACTGACTTCTGCAAAAACTATTTGGCGATGCCCGTAATTCAGGGGAGAAAGACCGAAAGTGATAAATTTGCAGGAGCCGAAGCGACCTACGCGATCGAGGCGCTGATGCACGACGGCGTTGCATTGCAGGCGGGGACCTCCCACTACTTCGGCGACGGATTTGCCAAGGCGTTTGATATTCAGTATACCGATAAAAATAACAAGCTGCAGTATTGCTACGAAACCTCTTGGGGTGTCACAACTCGTCTGATCGGTGCCTTTATTATGGTACACGGCGACAACAACGGGTTGGTCATTCCTCCCCGCATTGCACCGATCCAAGCCGTAGTTATTCCCGTGGCGATGCACAAGGCAGGGGTTTTGGAGAAGGCTGCAGAAATCAAGGAGACCCTTTCTGCCGCAGGGATTCGGGTAAAGATGGACGACTCGGAGCAATCTCCCGGATGGAAGTTTGCGGAATACGAAATGAAGGGCGTTCCCGTTCGTCTGGAGATCGGACCGCGGGATATGGAAAACAACGTTTGCGTCATTGCCCGTCGGGATACGGGAGAGAAAATGACGGTTTCTCTAGACGAGATCGCCTCTTTCCTGCCCCAACTGTTAGACACGATCCACGAGGATATGTACCAAAAGGCGTTGAAGCATCGAGACGAAAAAACCTTCGTTGCTCGCAACAAGGACGAGCTTAAGGAAATTACGGACAACAACCAGGGGTTCGTCAAAACGATGTGGTGCGGCGATCCTGCCTGCGAGGATGCGGTGCGGGAAGAGTTCGGCGTTCGCAGTCGTTGTATTCCCTTTGAACAGGAACAGTTGAGCGACAAGTGTGTTTGCTGTGGCAAGCCTGCAAAATATATGCTCTACTGGGGAAAACAGTATTGATTTGAGTTTTATTAAAAGAAGCGCAGAGGAATACGATTCTTCTGCGCTTCTTTATACAACAAAAAGAGCCCGCCGAATTTCTCGGCGGGCTCTTTACAGTGCGAATTAGTTGAGGCTTCTGCGTCTTACAACGAAGGTAACAGCAGCACCCATAGCAACAACAGCGAGGACAACGTACAGAACGACGTTGACATCAGAAGTGCCGGGGTTGGGCTTGGTTCCGGTGCCGGTACCAGTGCCAGTACCAGTTCCGGTGCCAGTGCCAGTGTTAGAATCGTCGTTATCTTCTTCGGAGGAAGCCTGATAGACGGTCTTAACACCTGCAGCTTCAACAGTCAGTTCAAGGCCGGATTCATATTCAACGTCTTCGTCGTTGATAACGATCGTAGCACCTTCGGGACCAGACACACCGGCGGTACAAATGAAGTCGATGGAAGCCTGAGCACCAACGTTAATCGTAACCTTGGAGACATTGTTGGGATGGAGCCTGAACATATTGGTGGATTTGCCGGTGAGAGTACCACCCGTGATAGAGATGGTTTTATCGTCTCCGTCAGCACAGATACCGTGGGCACCGCGAACGATTTCCAAGGATCCGCCGGAAAGATTGAAGTCGCCAGAGAAGCGAATGTTGAAATAGGAACCAGAAGCGGCAGAAACAACCTTACCTCCAGTAAGATTGAAATCTCCTGCAACGCTGAAGGTAGCAGACTGACCGTTTACGGTAATATCGCCGTCGGAAACATTGACATCACCCGTAACTTGAATGACATAGTTGTGTCCGCTGACGGTAGTGGAGGCACCCTTTACGTTGAAATCACCTTTCACGTTGATAACTTCGTCATAGCCCTTAATGACCAGAATGCCGTCACCTGTAAGAGTAACGTCACCTTCTGCATAGAAGCATTTACCGCTTGCAGTGATAATAGAAGCTTCTCCCTTTACTTCAACCGTGACAGGTGCGCCATTCATCAAGAATTCAACAGACTTCACAGCAGCGCCGTTGATTACGACGAGGCCAGCGTCTGCATCATAGGAGATGGTACCTTCGCCGACGTTTGCAACAGTAGCGGAAGAATCGCCTGCAACGTCGGTGAGTTCTACGGCATCACCTTCCATAGGAGTGATAACGATTTTACCGGGAGCGTAGGTGTTTGCGAAGACAGCATCGTTGCCCGTGTAGGTAACGGTGAGGTCAGCAGCAACGGTTACGACAACTGCCTTATCGGTATCGTAAACCAAGCCGGAAGCAGCATCGGTAACTTGCTTCAGGATGTAATTGTAAGTGCCAGCAGCAAGATCTTCAACCGTGAAGGAAACTTTACCTTCCGCATTGGTAACAGCTTCGGTCACTTTGGTGACATCCTTGTACAGTTCAACGGTAACACCGCTTTGAGCAGCGCCGCCGGCAGTAACGGTAGCGTTAATCACAGCATCAGCAGTGGTGGGAGCGGGTTGTTCGCCGCCGGTTCCGGGACCGGGAGCAGCAACAGCCGTCTTAACAGCAGTCTGCGTGGTTCCGTTGGTAGCAGTCAGTTCTTTTCCTTCCTCAAAAGCAACGCCTGCAGCAAGGTTCAGAACATAGGAGCCTGCAACACTATTGGCCGTAGCAAGAACAACAGCAGAAGTTCCTTCGAAGTCGATGTTTGCATCAGCACCGATGTTGATCTGTGCTTCAACACCGCGAGCGCGGAACAAATACTTACCTCTTGCGACGATCTCGCCGCCGCTAATAGTATAATTGCCTGCAGCACAATTAAAGAGGTACTGAGCGGTTGAACCACTCAAGTTGACGGTACCACCCGAAATCGTAATGGAATTACCACCGGTTAACATAAAGGCATTGTTCAAACCGAAAGCGGTAATATCCCCGTCGACGATAACGAGATCTTTTGCTGCATTAATGGCGGTAGACTTACATTTGACATCCAGCACGCCGTCAAGAACCGTAACATTACCAGCGGCAGAGTTGATTACGTTGTTGTGACCGACAACGGTATATTCGCCACCGTTAAAGGTAATATTTCCCTGGGCGAAGATCTGGCTCTGATACTTATCATCGTTGATGACCTCTCCGGTGGAGGTGGTGATGATCAAAGAATCATCTTCGCCGCCAACGAGGGTCATATCGACATCGGCCGCAGAAGATTCAAAAGAATACTTATTATTGGCGTCTGCAATGGTGTCAATGACGTTTGCTCCGTCGATTTCAACAGTGAAGTCTTCGCTCATAGCGAACACGATGCGGGAAAGTCCGGAGATGTTGCTCAGCGTAACTTTCTTGTTGGTTGCGTCGTAGGTCACGGAACCCGTGGTCAGGGACGCGGTGGGATTGGTTGCGTTAACGACAATGTCGGCCCCGGTGGTGGGGGTGATGGTAATTGTGTTGGTATCTTCTGCAGACGTAACCAATGCTACAGCGCAGAAAGAAACGCACAAACACAACGCCAACGCCATTGCGAAAACGCGGGTGAGGGATGCGATTTTTTTCATGGTTTTCCTCCTTATTTTTTGCAATCAAAGCATTGCAAGATTGTTATATTTATTATATCAATATTCGGTAGGATTGTCAATAATAAATGGCTAAATTCCAAAGAATAGACACACATAGTTAAAACTTTTGTCAAAGATTCACAAAATGCACTTTTTTCGGAGAAATAAGCAGCAAAAATCGGGAAAATCTGCGTGAACGATACAAGGTTGATCACGAGCAAAGTAGCTCCCGAGATGCATTAGGAGTTTTTTTGCGGATGGAATGATTTTTTCAATAAAAAAAGTCCCTTGAAGAGATCGCCTCCTCAAAGGACTTGTTTTTAAAAAAATCAGTCTTTGCAGCGTTCCATATAAGAACCGCCGTCACGGGTATCGATGCGGATCTTTTCGCCCTCGTTGATGAACAAGGGAACGCGAATGGTAGCGCCGGTTTCCAGCGTGGCGTTTTTGGTCACGTTGGTGGCGGTATCGCCCCGAACACCGGGCTCGGTTTCGGTAACCAAAAGATCGACGAAGAAGGGAGGCTCAACGCTGAATACGTTGCCCTTGTAAGAAAGGATCTTACAAACCGTTTCTTCCTTCACGTATTTGAACGCATCGCCAAGCATATCGGCGTTCAAGGGAACTTGATCGTAGGTTTCCATATCCATAAAGTAATACAGCTCGCCGTCGGTGTAAGAATACTGCATTTCTTTTCTTTCAATGAACGCCTGGGGGAATTTTTCGGTGGGAGAAAAGGTTTTTTCCACAACGCCGCCCGAAATGACGTTCTTGAGCTTGGTGCGGACGAACGCAGCGCCCTTACCGGGTTTTACGTGCTGAAATTCAACGACCTGATAAACGTTTCCGTCCAATTCAAACGTAACGCCGTTTCTGAAATCGCCTGCAGAATACATAGGATGATACCTCCAGAATAAAATTCGATAAAAATATCACAATATACATTATTATACACCATATTCGGTGGGATTGCAAGAGTTGTGGTAAAAAAGTTTCAAATATGTAAAAATTAGAGGAAGAAAGGTATGAAAAAGGAGCGATTTCGGAAAATTTTCGGCTTGGGGGGCGCAATTTTATGGTTGATTGCAGCGGGAACGGTGCCGATCATACGGGGAATGGCGGAGGAACCGAGGTATACCGTGGTGGTGGATCCGGGACACGGAGGAACCGACGGAGGGGCCGTAGGAGACGACGGAACGGTGGAAAAGCATTTGAATCTTTCCATCGCGTCGCTATTAAAGGAAAAGTTGGAGAAAAAGGGAATCACGGTAATTATGACCCGACAGACCGACGAGGATACCGACGGGCTTACGGGATTTCACAAACGGCAGGATCTGGAGCAACGGGCAAAGATCGGCAATGAATCGGGGGCGGACGTTTACGTAAGTATTCACATCAATGCATCCAACGCCCGAAGGGATCAAGGATTTCAGGCTTGGTACGGATCGGGGAATCCCGACGGAAAGCGACTTGCGGAGTGCATCACAGCATCCGTGGAGGATAAAAGCATCTGCACCCGAATTCGCGCAGTAAAGCAGGTTCCGGAAACTCTGTATATTTTCCGCACGGTGACCATCCCCAGCGTTCTTGTGGAGTGCGGATTCATTTCCAATTCCGCTGATCTGTATCAGCTGAAGCAGGAGGGGTTTCGCAACGAGATGTGCGAGGCGTTGTGCGACGGAATCGTCGCTTATCTGACCGAAAGCAATTCACGAATCACGTAATCGGAAATCAAAAACCCTTCGGCGGTGAGCGCAAAGCGACGATCGGTCAAGGTGGCGTATCCGTGCTGACACAGCGTCTCGACAAAGGATTTTTTTCCTTCGGGAAGAAGGGATCGATCGATCCCCTCCGAGAGACGAAGCCCCAAAAACACGGCTTCTCTGCGGGATTCCTCGGCGTCCACGATTTCATCGACGATGGGGCGGAGTAATCCGTTTTTATTACAAAACGCCGTCGTGTCTGCGGGAACGTGATATCGCACGCCGCGGTAAAATCCAAAGGCACCTGCACCGAAGGCAAGATACTCGCCGCCCGCCCAATATACCCCGTTGTGCTTTGCCCGAAACCCGGGCTTTGCAAAATTGGAGATCTCGTAATGCTCGTACCCCGCGCGGGTCAAGACGTCGTGGGTGAGCAGATACATAGACCGCTGAAGATCTTCGTCGGCTTCGGGGACTGCTTTCAATCCGAACACCGAGCCGGGCTCAATTTTAAGAAGATACACCGAAAGATGCTCGGGGGAAAGGGCAATCATACGCTGCAGGTCGTCGGTCAGCTCGGGGACGGTCTGTTGGGGCAACGCCGCCATCAGATCAAGGCTGATATTGTCAAAGCCGACAGAGCGAAGCTCCCGATACGCCTGCTCGGCACGGGCCTTCGTATGAAGTCTGCCGAGGCTGCGCAGGTGGGCATCGGAAAAGGTCTGAACGCCCATACTGATCCGATTGACGCCCTGCTCAAGCCAGGTTCGGGCCAAGGAAGGAGAAACGCTTTCAGGATTACATTCTACGGTAAATTCGGCACAGGAAGACAGATCAAAGGTTTCATTCAGAGCTGCGACGATGAGAGAAAAATCCTTTTCCGACAAAAGGGACGGCGTTCCGCCTCCGAAATAGACGGTATGAACGGTCTCCCCTTTCGCCTGCGAAGATCGGATCTGATTGCACAATGCGTTTGCATAGGAAGAAACCTCTCCGAGGCAGGTCGGAGAGGAATAAAAATCGCAATAATTGCATTTTCGGCGACAAAAAGGAATATGAAGATAGACGGAAACGCTCTTACTCATCCAATTTAAGAACCGCCATAAAGGCCTCCTGCGGGACCTCGATGGTCCCCAGCTGGCGCATCCGCTTCTTCCCTTCCTTTTGCTTTTCAAGAAGCTTTTTCTTTCGGGTAATGTCACCGCCGTAGCATTTTGCCAACACGTCCTTCCGCATTGCGCGGACCGTTTCGCGGGCAATGATCTTAGACCCGATTGCCGCCTGAATCGGGACCTCGAACAGCTGACGGGGAATATTTTCCTTGAGCTTTTCGGTCAATTTCCGCCCCCGTGCGTACGCACGCTCTGCGGGAACGATAAAGGACAGTGCATCCACCACTTCTCCGTTCAGAAGAATATCCAGTTTGACCAGATCGCTTTTAACGTAGCGGGCAAACTCATAATCCAAGGATGCATATCCGCGGGTACGGGCCTTCAGCGTGTCAAAAAAGTCGTAAATAATCTCATTCAAGGGCATTTCGTAATGGAGATCGACACGAGATGCGTCGATATACTCCATCGTCTTGAACACGCCACGGCGCTCCTTACAAAGATCCATCACCGTACCGACAAATTCCGAGGGAGCGATGATATCGGTTTTCACGATAGGCTCCTCGGCCTCGAGAATCGAACCGGGGGAAGGATAGTTGGTAGGGTTATCAATATAGACGATACTGCCGTCGGTCATCGTGAGGCGATAGACGACACCGGGAGCGGTGGTGATCAAATCGAGATTAAACTCCCGTTCAATACGCTCCTGCATAATCTCCATATGGAGAAGTCCTAAAAATCCGCAACGGAACCCGAAGCCCAGGGCGATGGAATGCTCGGGCTCGTAGGTCATAGAGGCGTCGTTGAGGCTCAATTTATCCAAGGCGTCCCGCAGGTCCTCATAGCGAGACCCGTCGGCACAATATATTCCGCAATAAACCATTGGATTTGCTTTTTTGTATCCCGGAAGCGGGGTCAAAGCGGGAGATTCGGCAAGGGTAACGGTATCACCGACGCGGGTGTCGCTGACGGTCTTGATGCTTGCCATAATATATCCGACCTCCCCTGCCCGCAGCGTTTCCGCGGGTCTGCACCCAAAGGGAGAAAGATAGCCGATCTCGACCACGTCAAATTCCGCACCCGTTGCCATCATACGGATGCGCTGTCCCTTGGACAGGGATCCATCCATAACGCGGACATAAACCACAACGCCGCGGTAGGCATCGTAATACGAGTCAAAAATCAAGGCCTTCAAAGGTGCCTTGGAATCTCCTTTAGGAGGGGGGACATCCCGCACAACCTGCTCCAAAACGTCCCGAATATTCAATCCGTTTTTCGCGGAAATACGGGGGGCCTCTTCGGCGGGGATGCCGATGGTATCCTCAATTTCCCGAATCACACGGTCGGGGTCGGCAGCGGGAAGATCAATTTTATTGATCACGGGAAGAATTTCCAGATCCCCGTCCAAAGCAAGGTAGGTGTTTGCAAGGGTTTGAGCCTCAATTCCCTGAGACGCGTCTACGACGAGAAGCGCCCCCTCGCAGGCCGCAAGGGCACGGGACACCTCGTAATGGAAATCCACGTGTCCCGGCGTATCAATTAAGTTGAGAATATACGTTTCACCATCGGAGGCCTTGTATTCCAATTTGACGGCACGGGCTTTGATGGTGATCCCGTGCTCTTTTTCCAGATCCATATTGTCCAGGACCTGATCCTCCATCTCACGCATTTCGACCGTCTCGGTCAACTCCAAAAGACGGTCTGCCAACGTCGACTTTCCGTGGTCGATGTGAGCGATGATGGAAAAATTGCGGATTTTGGAAATATCGTACATTCTGCTCCTCCGAATGGGATGTGTCAAAAAATTCTCCTTCTATTATATCCGAATCTTTTCATTTTGTCAAGCATTTCTTTCATTTCCGACTTGATTTTTCTTCTCAAGTATGATATAATGGTAATAAGTAAAAAAGAAAGGAGGAAAACCTATGGGACTGTTTCAAAAATTAGGCAGAGCGAAGACCTACAACGCTTGCGAAAGCCAACAAAAGCCCACCGCCGCGGTATTCGTGGATTTTGAGCATTGGTTTATTGCGATGGGCAATATGTATCACGCGAAGCCCGACTACAAGGGGTGGCTGAAGGACCTGAACAAACGGGTCAACGTAGAAGAGATCGTATTTTTTGCGGATTTCTCTCATCAAAATCTTTCTCAGGAGATCCCCCGCATTCGGGAATTTACCAATCGGATTATCGAAACGAAAAATCCCGACCCCCGCTATAAAAAAGATTTTACCGATTTCATTATGCTGGACAGTATTTATCAAAAAGCGATGTTCGACCGTACCATCGACACCTTCGTGCTTTTCACGGGAGACGCTCATTTTTCGTCGGTCGTCAGTTTTTTGGTCAATCGTTGTGGGAAAGAGGTTGGCGTATACGGAGTAAAGGATTCCTTCAGCCAACAGTTAAAAAACACTGCGTCTTGGTTCGTTGAGGTGGTCAAGCCCGTTCAGGAAAATCCCTACGACACTTATTACAAGATGCTGTTCTCCAGCCTTTCCAACGCGGAAAACAAACATCGAAAAAATGCAAAGCCCACGTTCCAAAAAACGATCTCGGTCGTGGCAAACTATCACAAGATTCCTCAAAAAACGATTCAAAAAGCGTTGGAAAAGATGATCGAAGAGCAGTACGTTATTCGGGAGCGGACGGGGAAATCAAAGCCCAGTGATCCCTTGGTCCTGAATTGGAAGCGCTGTGCGCAAAACCCCCTTTTCACCGCCCACGTACAAACGGATAAATAACGGAGGCATCGGAAATTGAAAAGAATCGTAACGTTATTTTTGACTTTTGTTTTTATCGCAACGATCTCTCTTTACGCGTCCGCAGCAACGGTCAACGTGACAAGAGAGTTAACCAACGTACGAAGTGTGTACGGCGAAAAAACCGAGCTTTCGTCCTTTGAAGAAACGTTAGCTCTAGCTTCCGTAGGTCATCTGGCAGGAAAAACTCCTTTTATCCCGAAAAACGACGGAACGGCCGAGGGGCTTGCGAAGCGAATCCTTGCCCAAACCGCCGCAGGAGAGGTTCCCGAAAGCGACAATTCCGTAAATCAATTAAAGGAACTGCAGCAAGGGGACGGATCCTTCGGAAACGTGGATGCTCATTGTCTTTCTATGCTTGCCTTGACGGCGCGGAAAGAGATTTACAACAGCGCAAAGGCCTATGAATGGCTGATGGAGCAGCAACGGGAAAACGGATCCTTTTCCGATGCATCAAAGGAAACAGCATTGGCAATTTGTATTCTTTCCCTCTCGGAAAACGAGAGAGAGCGGGAGGCAAAAGAGAATGCCATCGCGTACTTAACGGGATACGAATCCAAAACCTCCATTGATACGAGTTGGCAGATCATCGGGATCACCGACGGAGGAAGCAATGCTGCGGCGGCGGACAAAAACCTTGTGGAGGATCTTCTTTCCTACCGACATTCCTCCGAATATTCCTTTTACCGTGCTTCGGAGGATATGACCACGGACGAGGAAGCAACTATAATGGCATTGGCATCGTTGGATGCGGTTAACGAAGGATCTTCTATGCTTCAACGCTTGGCAAAAAACGGGAATCTGACCTACTTTTCTCCGGAAGATGCCGTGCCTCTGCTGATCTTCGCCGTAGTGATGCTGGGAATCTCCGTTGTGTTTTGGATCTTCATTTTTGTTCACAAGAAAAACACGAAGACATTGAAGGAAACAAAAGAATACTGATTGACGCAAAAAAAGCTTCGGACATTTCATCCGAAGCTTTTTTTGCAATCAAGTTATTTCAAAATCGTGATTCCGCCGATAACGGGAAGCTTTTCTTCCTTATCGTTTACTGCGTTAAGGATTCCGACGACGATCAACACGGCGGTGAGGATTCCAGCAACCGAGCCGATCAAACCGACCACCCACGCAAGAGCACCGAACAGCCAGGCAACCACGGCAATGTTGTTAAGAATCGCAGCGATCAGATTCAAAATACCGGTAACGATGGAAACGATGATACCGATTCCGGTTCCGAAGATTCCGAGGACCAGTCCCTGATTCAGATGAAATTTTGCATTTTCTTTATCCCCTGCAAGGTATGCAACGAGCCAACCGATGATGGTGCAATAGGAAACAATGGAAGTGACCTTCTTGTTCATATGAAAAACCTCTCTTTATAAATTTGCCCCGTCCCGCAAGGGGACGGGAGCTTCTTTTGGAGCTGGTAATCGGATTCGAACCGATGACCTGTTCATTACGAGTGAACTGCTCTACCGACTGAGCCATACCAGCATATGCGACGTATCCCATCGCAACATCATAATTATATCATATATTTTCGAGAAATTCAATGAAAAAAGTGTAACATTTTTATTTTTTGAAGGCTTTTTGAAAAAACGAGGTCACATTCTTCTGCGGCGGCGACGATCTCCGAACCGAAGCGATAAATCCGGCTTCATACGAACGCTCTCGGCAAGGCCGATGGCAAAGAACGATGCTAAAACCGAGGAGCCTCCTGCGCTGATAAAGGGCAACGTAACACCGATTACGGGGGAAACGCCGATACACATTCCCACGTTCATCATCGTCTGAACGGCAAACATTGCCGCAAGACCGGAGCATATTAATTTCCCAGCGTCGTCCTTGGCGTGACGAGCTCCCCGCGCAAGAAGGAGCACGAGCAGAGAAATCAGAAGAAGAACGAAAATACAGCCGATAAAGCCAAATTCTTCTCCGATTACGGAATATATGAAGTCGGTATGACTTTCGGGGAGAAGCTCGTTTTGCGATTGCACGCCTTCACCGTAACCCAATCCCGTCAATCCTCCGGAGCCGATGGCAATTTTAGAGAGGATCGGCTGATAACCGAAGTCCAACGGATCCAGCTCGGGATTCAGACTGAATAAGATCCGCTTTTTATGATAATCCTTCAAAACGAAATTCCAAAAGACGGGAAATGCCGCAACAAAGGTGACCCCCGCAACAAGGAAGTAGCGGTATTGCACTCCGGCAAGATAAAGAATTACGAGAAATACGCCTGTGTAGACCAAGGCGGTTCCGAAGTCGCCTTGAATACAGATCGGGATAAAATAGGCAAGAAAGTGAAGGACAAGGAAGGATACGGTCGGGATGCGATTCAAAGAGTCCATCGATCCCGCAACGTGGGTCGAAAAGGTCAAAATAAAGGCTACCTTGGCAAATTCCGAGGGCTGAACGCTGACGAAACCAAGGTCCAACCAGTTGGTATTTCCGCCCGAATAATTACCGATAAACGCCGTGATCAGCAAGACGCCGGCACAGATGATCACGATGGGAACGGAGAACCGTCCCAGCAGCGTATAATCGATCTTTGAAAAAACGAGCACGACCAAAAGACCAACGCAAATACCGATGGTCTGAATCATCATATCGTGATCGTGATTGCTTCCTGCGGCGGTGGCGGTGTGAACGGCGGCAAGGCCGAAGGCTGAAAGAAGAATCGCAACAAGAAGGATTCCCTTGTCGAGGGACGTAAAATATTCCGTTACCGATTGAAACAGGTCTCCGACGCGACGTCTCATCCCTCGATCTCCTTTCAGAATTATACCACCATTATAAAAGAAACGGGGCGGTTTGTCAAGTGCTTTGAGTGCATATTGCGGAATTCTTCAAAATATAAATAAATATCACGTCTTGGGAGGACAAAAATGACAAGAAATCGAATACTGCAATTAAAGCAGGCAACCACGTTGACCCTGATCCTTTTTTCGGTAACGGCGGCAATTTCGGGGATTGTGGGGCTGATTCCCTCGGCAACGGCATCAGAGAACGACATAGAAAGAACCGAAGATCCCGCACCTGCCATAGAAACCTTTTCATTACTGCCGCAAGAGGAAACGGTGACAGTATTTTCCGAATTTCAGGCACCTCTTACGGGAACCGTTTCCTCTGCCTACGGCTATCGACGAGATCCGTTTTCAGGACAGATCCGATACCACAAGGGGGTAGACATCGCGGTCTCCGAGGGGACGGAGGTATATGCCGCCGCTTCGGGGATAGTTACCGAATCGGCATATAACGCAATCGGAGGAAACTACGTGGTGTTGCAGCACGACAACGAAACCGAAAGCTACTACGGTCATCTGCAGACTCGCACCGTCGCGGTGGGCGACACGGTGGAGCAAGGAGAAATCATCGGTCTTTCGGGGAAAACAGGAAAAGTAACGGGGGCTCATCTGCATTTTCAGTTATCGTACAACGATCGCACCGTCGATCCGCAGCGATACGTTGATCTGTTACCGTGACCCATATCCGAATTCATCCCACCATTCTTCTGGCATTTCTTTTTCCTCTCTTCGGAATTTTAACGTGGGAACAGACGGGGTGGCTTTGGATCTCCGCCTTTTTCCACGAGGCAGCTCACATCGCCGCATACCGCATCTGCGGAACGAAAATGGAGCGGATCGTGCTTCTCCCCTTTGGAATCTGCGCAGGTCCGCAGAACCCGATAAGAATAACACCCGCAAGCGAAGTGTTTTGCGCAGCTGCGGGTCCGACGGCAAACCTGCTGATCACGGTGCTTCTTTTGGCACTTCCCGTTTCTGTCGGAAACGAAACGGTACGTTATTTGCTGTATTGCAACGGCGCACTTTTTTTGGTCAACGGCCTGCCGATCCTCCCATTAGACGGAGGAAGAATGGTCTATTACGGACTTGCAACGAAATACGATGCACCGTTTTGTGAACGGATCTGCTATCGGTGCGCGTTGATTCTTTTGATTCTCCTTTTATTTCCCGTTTGCTTCACTTTGTTCAAAGAAAAGAATCCCTCCTTAGCAATGATTTGGGGATATCTTGCCGTATATACTACAATTCAACGGGGTTCGATATGAATTTTTTCCGACTTTTGCAGGATGGGGCTTGCAAATATAATGAGTTTATGATATAATGAAATATCAAGTATTGCTCGTGTGAGGTGAAATGGGATGAGCGCACCGCTGTCGCTGCATCAAATTAAGGTTTTGATTTTGTACACCGTGGACGGAACCCCAGGCCCCGTGCCCCGTCACGTAATCGAAACCTCCCTTGCCCTTTGCGATGCAAACATTTTTGCCATTCAGGAAGCCCTGCACGACCTGATTGCCAACGAAAATCTGACACAAAAAAACGATGAGAACGAAATCCCCTACGTATTTTTGACCTCACAAGGGAAAAGCGTGGTGGAGCCGCTACGCAAGGATGTGCCTCTTTCCTATCGGGAAAAGGCGTTAGCCTATGCGGCGGCGGAAATGACAAAGCTTCGCACGGAAATCGGCGTAGAGGCAACCGTC